>CAYYZH010000129.1:0-11991 GCA_964475765.1 uncultured Limibaculum sp. | reverse complement strand
GAACAAGCGCTTTCCCTGGCTTTCAGCGCGTCCACTGGATCTGAAGATGTGCTCAACGATTGCCATCCGGGTCGCCTATACCGGCGAGCTCGGCTGGGAGCTGCATCACCCGATGGAGATGCAGAACTATCTCTTCGATCGGTTGATGGAAGCGGGTGAGCCGCACGGGCTCAAGCTTTGCGGCGCGCGGGCGCAGAACTGGCTGCGACAGGAAAAGAGTTATCGTGCCTTTGGCTCGGATCTGGGCCGGGACGCGACGCCGCTGGAATCCGGCCTCGACCGGTTTGTCGACATGTCCAAGGACTTCAAAGGCAAGGCGGCGATGGAGAAAACCGGTGTCCGCGCGAAATGCGTCACGGTGCTAATCGACGGGCCGGACGATGCCGACCCGTGGGGCCGCGAGGCGTTGGTTCTCGAGGGACAGAAAGTCGGGCGTCTGACATCCGGCGGCTACTCCGTTCATTTCGGCAAACAGATCGGCATCGGATATGTCCGCCCGGATCTGGCAGTCACCGGACAGAAGCTACAGGTCCGGATGCAGCGCGAGCTGTGGGGTGCCGAGGTGGTCGACGAGAGCCCCTACGATCCGAAGAACGAGACGATCCGCGTGGACGGTTAGGCCGACAGCCCGGCCGACTTTGGCGCTTCGGGAAACACCGCCAGGCACCTTCCGCGCCAATGTCGCGAGAGCACGAAGTGGGGCGGCGCTATGGTAAGGCCGCCTTTCCCGAAGCGACTTTTTGTACATACGCCTGCCAGACGGATGCCATACAGGTGCCATACGCTTGCGGTACGGCTGCCATACAGGTGCCATACGCCTGCCATACGGGGTGAGTCCTGGCCCCAAGGGTGCGTCTTCTGCACATTCGGGGAGATCCCGAATGCACAGAGGGCAGCACCCTAGGCGGGTCCGGTTACGCCGCGAGCGAGGTCCCGGTTGGATCCAGCATCGTCATGCAGGCATGCGCAGCCTCGGCTCCCTTGACCCGGAAATGATCGCGGAAGAACTCGAGATGTTGCTGTGTTTCCTGATAGTTATGAGGTGTCAGCACGACCGACAGCACCGGGGTGTCGGTATCGAGCCCGACGCGCACCAGCGCATCGACCACCGAGCCAGCCACGAAGTCATGGCGATAGATCCCGCCATCGACCACGAACGCCGCACCGATGATCGCGCCATAGCGTCCGGTTCGCGCAAGTCTTTGTGACATCAGGGGAATTTCCAGCGCACCGGGCACATCGACGACGTCCACAGCCATGCCAGGCGGCAGGGCCTCGATCAGACCAAGGCGGGCCTGATCGACGATCTCGGCATGCCAACGGGCCTGCACGAACGCGATGCGATGGTCGGTGAGGGCTTGGGGGGTATCGGACATGTCTGTCTCCTTTCGTCTTCCGCTCCAAGACCTCAGGGCAGACGAAAGGGCGAACGATCCCAATGACTTGGGCCGCGCGCTCTCGCCGTTCTCTCTCATCCGGACTGTGACCGTCGGCTCCGGAGTTACACCGGATCTGCTGACCCTTCCCCGGTCGGAGAAGGCGCTCGCGGGCTTCGAGACATGGGCCTCGTTACCGCCGGTGGGGACTTTCACCCCGCCCTGAGAACGAAATCCAAAGCGCTCTTGCGCAAGGGATGGATGGCAACCTATGCAAGTTTAGGAATTCCGCAAGGCTTGTGAGTTATGACTGATCAGACAGGCATCGAGAGCGCGCAATTGATGCGCGCGTTGGACACGACCTGGCCTGCAGCGGCAACGCTGGATCGCGACGGCTGGAGGCTGCGGCGTGGTGATGGCGGCGGCAAACGCGTGTCCGCGGCTTCCCCCAGCGGTGGGGGCCAGGTCTCGGATGCCGTGGCGCATATGCGGGAATGGGGTCAGGGCGCGCTGTTTCGCTTAACGCCCGAAGATCATGAGCTTGACGCAGAGCTTGCGGCGCTTGGCTACCAAACACTCGACCCAACGGTGCTCTACGTTGCGCCCGTGGCAGGTCTCATTGGCGAGACCAGTCACATGGCGGCGAGTTATCGCTGCGCATTCCGGTTTGCGCTGGTCGAGGAGATCTGGGCCGCAGGTGGAATTGGACCGGGACGGCTCGCGGTCATGGACCGTGTGACGACCCCGAAGATCACGCTCATGTCGCGGGTCGGAGACCGGCCTTGCGGAGCCGCGTTTGCAGCGTTGGACGGCCCTGTCGCGATGATCCATGCCATTGAAGTTCTTGATGACTTCCGGCGTCAAGGCGCGGGACAGCTTCTCATCGAAGCTGCGGCTCGATGGGCCGTGGACGAAGGCGCCGAGCGTCTTGCTCTCGCGGTGACCGAAGCGAACGGGCCTGCTCGCGCGCTCTATGACAAGCTGGGCATGGAGGACGCCGGGCGGTATCACTATCGCATCGAGGCCTGAGCCGGAGACCAGACATGCAGCCAACCGCACTGGACCTGAAGCTGCCTGACCCGTTGCCCGAAGACGTGGCAGAGCTGTTCGAGAAGTGTCAGGCGAAACTGGGGTTGATCCCAAATGTGCTGGTCGCGTATGCGCATCGACCTGAAAAGCTTCGCGCTTTCAGTCACATGTACAACGATCTCATGCTTGGCCCATCCGGGCTCAGCAAGCTGGAGCGGGAGATGATCGCCGTTGCGGTGTCGTGTGAGAACAGCTGCTGGTATTGCCAGGTTGCACATGGCGCTCAGGTGCGCCAGCTGTCCGGTGATCCGGCTTTGGGGGAAGCTCTGGTAATGAACTGGCGCGTGGCTGATTTGGAGCCACGCCAGCGCGCAATGCTGGAGTTTTGCCTGAAGATGACCCGCGCGAGCGCCGAGGTGGCCGAGCCCGACCGGCAACACCTTAGGGACCATGGGTTTTCGGATGAGGACATCTGGGACATCGTTTCCGTGGCTGGATTCTTCAACATGTCGAACCGGATGGCCAGCGCTCTCGCGATGAAACCCAACCCGGAATATCACGCCATGGCAAGGAGTTGAGGCGGTGTCGCTAAGGCTGCTCTTCGCAGGGGTCCTATGGGCTCTGCCGGCCCTTGCGGTCAGCCAGTCAACGCTGGACGCAGGCGCGCCGGACGGGGCAGAGCAGACGGCCTTCGTCGATCGGGGTTTTGATGACTATGATTTGCCTGTGTCAGCCTTTGCGCCGGGCCACCGTTCGGTTCAGCGGATCGAAGGTCGGATCATCTGGGCGGCGTATCGTCTGGCCAGCGATACCGACAGCACAGCGAACATTGTCTCCGGGTATCGTGACAGGCTGATGGCCTTGGGCTTCGAAGTGCTGTTCGAGTGCGAAACAAAGTCCTGCGGCGGGTTTGATTTCCGGTTTGGCGCGACAGTATTGCCACCGCCCGGCATGCTGATCGACGTTGCAGACTTTCGTCAGTTGAGCGCACAGCGTCAGGATCCCGAGGCGTATGCGTCGATCCTGGTAAGCCGGGTGCTCGAGGACATCTACATCCAGACGGTTGTGGTAACACCCGCCGCGCCGACCGCCGAGATTGCGGCGGCTCCTGCGGTGACCACCGATCCTGACACTGTCATCCTCCCGCAGGAAGAGCGGGCGTTGCTCGAGGCGTTGCGACAAGACGGGCACGTGCCTGTGTCGGGGTTGGAGTTCGCGACGGGTGGCACCGATCTATCGGGCGGGTCAGCGGCCGCTCTCGACATGCTCGCGAGAATGTTGAGTCGCGACTCTGAGCTGTCGGTGGTGATCGTCGGGCATTCGGACAACGAGGGAACCCTTGATGGAAACATCAACCTGTCCCGTCAACGGGCCGAAGCAGTCCGCAATGCGTTGATAAGACGGGGCGTTCCTGATGGGCAGCTGGGTGCACGCGGCATCGGGTATCTTGCTCCGGTCACGTCGAACGCCACCGAGGAAGGCCGGGCCAGAAACCGACGGGTCGAATTGGTGTTGAGATAGCCGCGGACGCTTGAGGCCACCGACGTATCCAGACTTCAGAGGACGGGACAAAGCCCTCCGTCGAGATTGATGGCAGTCCCCGTGATATAGCTGCCGCGTTTGGAACAGAGAAACGCGACGAGATCGGCGTAATCGGTAGCCTCGCCAATCCGGCCAAGCGGGATCCGTTTCGACATGTCCTGGTACAGCTCATCGACCGGACGGTTACCCGCGCGGCGGTCCCATTGAGCGCTTTTAAGAAGACCGATGCAGATCGCATTGACCCGGATGTTGTCAGCGGCACATTCGGCAGAAAGCGACTTCGTCAGGTTCAATCCGGCGGCGCGCGTCAGCGAGGTCGGAAGTTGGTTGGCTGGCGGTGCCTTGCCACCACTGATCGCCGCGTTGATGATCGAACCGCCGCCCCGGGATCGCATGGACGGGAGCACCTGTCGGGTCACGCGCACCGCCCCCATGATCTTGAGGTCAAAATCCGCTTGCCAGGCCTCATCTTCGACTGCCTCGAAAGCAGCGGCGGCTGAGGCGCCGGCGTTGTTTACAAGAATGTCGATACCGCCGAAGGCATCGAGGGTTCCGGCCACCAAAGCTTCGCAGTCGGACGCTCGGGTCACATCTGCCTGCACAGCGAAGATTTCCCCACCGGTCGACGCCCGGATCTCCTCTGCAACGCTTTCGAGATGATCGCCGCGCCGGGCACAGATTGCCACCCGCGCACCTTCGCTTGCCAACCGTTCAGCAGTTGCACGGCCAAGTCCGTCGCTTCCACCGGTGATGATGGCCACCTTGCCGTCAAGTCCGAGATCGAACATTCTCTGTCCCCCTGCTGTGTCGCGGATTTCCGCTGATCATAACCACAAAAAAACCCGGACCGAAGGCCCGGGCGTTTTCGATCAGATCGCAGATGGTTCAGTGCAGCTTTGCACCGATATCCTCTATCGCCGCATCAACCAGATTGGACGACTTGTCCGCACCGAGTTTGCCTTGCAGCACTTCAGCGGCCGAAGCGATGGCAACCGACACCGCCTTGTCCTTGACCTCTTTGACCGCATTGGCTTCGGCGAGAGCGATCTGATCGTCAGCCGCCTTCAGCCTCCGCGCAATCTGGTCTGCAAGATCGGATTTGGCCCGCTCTGCTGCCGCCTGCGCTTCGGCCTTGGCCTGTGCGACAATCTCTTGGGCCTGACCTTCCACCTCTTTCTGCTTGCGCTCGAACTCGGCAAAGGTCGCCTGTGCCTCTTCACGCAGCGCGCGGGCTTCATCCAGCTCCGACCGGATCTTGGCAGCTCGGTCATCCAGCGCTTTGCCCAGAAACTTGTGGACGCCGAGATAGGCCAGAAGGGCAATGAAGAGCACCAGAGCGATGGCGACGACCAGAGTGGAGTTGTAGAAGATCGACATGGATCAGCTCCCCAGCCGGTTGGTGATCGCGGCCTTGATCGCGTTAGCATCAGCGAGGTCGGGCATCACCGCCTCGACCACGGCGATCCCGGTATCTTCGGCAACTTGCTGAACGCTCTGCATGGCGCTGTCGCGGATTTCGGCAATCCGGGTCTCGCCCTCGGCAGCACGCGCCGCGATCTCGGCATCGGCCTTGGCTGTGGCCTCAGCGACCTGCGCCTGGATCTCGGCCCGAGTTTCCCCGGCGATCTCCTGCGCCTTGGCGCGCGCATCCTTCAGCGCCTGCTCGTAGGCTGCCTCGGCTTCCTCGGCCTTGCGGCGGAAGTCTTCGGCCCGGTCCAGATCGTCCGCAATCGCATCGGCACGCTCTTCGAGCACACTGGCAATGCGTGGCAGAGCGACCTTGGACATCAACATGAACAAGCCGACGAACGCGACCACCAGCCAGAAGATCTGACTGGGGAAAGTCGTGAAGTCGAGCTGCGGCAGCCCGCCTTTTTCGGCCGCATCACCTGCGGCGCTGGCTGCGGCCGCAAGTACGGAGGACGTCGCCATGGACCTCTCCCATCACCTCAGCGGGCCCATCAGGCCCGGAACAAGGCCGCCAAAACCGGCGGCCCACCTGTCAAAGCAATGTGCCGGATCAGACGGCGAACATCAGCAGCAGCGCGATCAGGAACCCGAAGATCCCCAGTGCTTCGGCAAATGCGATGCCGAGGAACATGGTCGCGGTCTGACCGGCAGCAGCAGCCGGGTTACGCAGGGCGCCAGCGAGGTAGTTGCCAACGACGTGGCCCACGCCTACGCCTGCCCCGCCCATCGCGGTACATGCCAGGCCCGCACCGATGTACTTGCCCAGAAGGGCTGCGGCTTCTACTTCCATCGTTCTCTCCTTCGATTAGAGTCTCGTGTGTTTCGGGTGCGCTGGATCAGTGACCCGGATGCAGCGCGTCGTTCAGATAGATGCAGGTCAGGATCGCGAAGATGTAGGCCTGCACACAGGCAACCAAGACTTCGAGACCTGTGATCGCGATCATCATGCCCAGCGGCAAGATCGCGAGAAGGCCGAGGCCGGAGTGGATCAGCATGGCCAGAAGGCCAGCAAAAACCTTCAGCACCGCGTGACCCGCCATCATGTTCCCGGCGAGCCGGATGGAGTGGCTGAGCGGGCGTACGAAGAACGAAATCAGCTCGATCAAAGCCAGCGCAGGCCGAAGTGCCATTGGCGCGCTGTCGATCCAAAAGAGCTTAAGGAAGCCAGCCCCATTTTTCATGAAACCCAGCACGATGACCGTGATGAAAACCGCAAGGGCGAGAATGCCCGAGACCGCGATGTGAGATGTCGTGGTGAACGACCCGGGGATCATGCCCAAGAGATTTGAGAACAGAATGAAGATGAAGACCGTGAAGATATACGGGAAGAACTTCTTCCCTTCCTCACCCATCACATCCATCACCATCGACCGTATGAACGTGTAGATCAGCTCGGCACAGGACTGGATGCGGGTAGGCACCAGCGCACGGCCCTTCATGCCGAATATCAACAGAGCCGACACCGCGATCAGGCAGATCGCCATCCAGAGCGTCGAATTCGTGATCGTCAGGAAGCTGTCGACAGCTCCGCCACCGAAAAGTGGTTTGATCTGAAACTGGCTCATCGGATCGATGACGGGTGCGCCGCTTTCGCTCACTGCCATGGCGTCAAGCCCTTTCGTCGTCGGCCGGTTCGGCCCCTTTGGACTGCATCTCGGTGGCTGTTCGGAGCATAGTGCGCACTCCGGCCGCGAAACCCAGCATAACGAACACGATAAGGAAGAGCGGGAGACTGCCAAGCAGACGGTCCAAACCCCAACCCATCGCGGCGCCGATCATCACAGAGAGGACCAGCTCGATAACCATCCGCCAGCCGAGAGACATGGCGGCGTATTTTTCCTTGCCCGATCGAGGTTCCGGCTCACCCGCTTCCCGGGCCGCCTTGATACGGCGATCCAGCTCGGCCAGCCTTTCGGTCCGCTTGGTCCCCCGTTCGGACGGCGGTGTATCGGACAATTGAACCCCTCGCGGCACAACCGAGTCGTCCCCGGCCAAGGTCGCGCGCACCCTAGGCGCGGCCATAAAGGGTGTCAAGCAAGCCCAACCGGCGGGACGCCTTCATAACGCATTGAATATTAACAATTTTAAACAGATGCGACCGGACGGCGCACCAACCGAATGTAACGAATTCTTTTACTATACCCGCTAGGGCTGGGTCATGCGGAACGCTGGGCCCAAACCGGATGGTACATCCATGATGTTGGATAGCATCGATGCGCCTGTGATTCAGGTTGACGAGAATTACGAATTGCTGGCCGTGAATGCGACCGCACGCCAACTTCTCGGCATTCCGCCAAACACAGAATTTCTGAGTGATCCCCTGACGCATTTGGGTGAGCACGTCGATGCCAAGTGGGTCACCCGGGTCGAAGATCTGATACTTGGGGTAACGCAACATGCCGTTTATCGCGATCCCGGTAGCTTCACTGTGCAGGCCGGTACGGCCTGTGGATTAGGTGCAACCGTCCGGGCACTGCCGGATGGCAGCCAGATCCTTACACTCAAATATGACGAGAGTTGCTGCGTATCTGTTCAAGGGTCGTCGGAAATTCCAGCTTCGATCATGCAAAGGGTGCTGGAAACCGTCGATTGCGGCATCTTGCTTTTGGATCCAGACCTGAATGTGGCTCTTGCCAACGACCAGTTCTTCGCAATCCGCAAGGCCCCCAGGCCGCCAGAAGGCACGGTGCTCAGCTATGCAGATCTGATCCGGTCAAACAGCGACCGTTTGTTGTTTCAGCCAGACGGCGACCCGGAAGACGCGCTGGAGACTTATCTCAAGATCCGTATCGAACAGGTTCGTGAGGGCAACTACAGTCCTGAGGAGCGATGCTCAGCCACTGGCCAAACCGTTGTGCATTCCTGCGTCAACATCGGCGGCTGGCGGCTTTTGAGCTATTACGACCTGACGGACTTGCGGGCTCGCGAGCAGAACTTTGCCTCGGTCCTCGCAAACATCGACTACGGAGTGATCTTCGCTGATGCGGATCTGAAGTCCGAGATTATCAACGACAAGTTCTTCGAGATCTGGAACACCGATCCTGCCGATCTGCCTGCGAACCCGTCGCTCACCGAGTTGATGCAACACATCTGGAAGAATGGCGGCTACGCGTTCGGCTCCGATGATGAAGCAGCATGGACCGAATTCCACGACCGCGCAATTCAACGGGTGCGAGAGGGCAACACATCAAACGTGGAACTTTCGTTCCCGAACGGCCAGGTCGTTCTCTACTCCTGCTATGCGGTCGGATCGCGCCGGTTGCTGACGTACTACGACATCACCGAAATTCGGCAAAGGGACGAGGACAGCCGCCTTCTCAAGGAGGCCATCGAACTAAATCCCATGCCGTTCTGCGTTTACGACAAAGAGGACCGGCTGCTCGCCTGGAACAAATCCTATGAAGCAGCACACAAAAACGGGTTCGCAAAATATCGTGAGAAAGCAGAGAACAGACAGCTGACATATCGCGAGCTGTCCGCCGAAGACATCCCCGACATAGTACCGCAAACTGAAGCCGACGTTTTCATTGATAACCTTGTCGATACCCATCGAAACCCCACCGGTTCCCACGTGGACCGCGAGTATAGAGATGGGCATTGGCTACGTATCATGAAATACAAAATGCCCTCTGGCGGTTCGGCCGGCATGGCAATCGACATATCCGAATTGAAGGAACGGGAAGCTGAACTGAAAGACACCACGTTGCTGTTGAATGAAGTGGTAGCTTGTATGGAACCCGGATTGATTGTCCAACACGAAGGGCCATCAGGCGAGCCGGTGATCTCGATCAGTAATCCGCAAGCAGCCAAGATGCTGGAATTGCCAGAAGAGCTGCTCCGACCGGCAACACCACTTCGAAACATGATCGAGCATTGTGCGCGCCGCGGTGATTTCGGCGAGGACAGCGGAGATACGGTTGAACGCATCTGCAGCAACGCTACCGACCAGGATGCCGAAGAGACACCCATATATTTGCGGCTCACACCAAACGGCCGTTACATCCGATCGAAGGGCATCTTTCGCCCGAACGGTCTCTGCGTAGTGACCTACACCGACATCACCGAAACCAAGGAACGTGAGAAAGAGCTAGAACGGTCCAACAAGTTGCTGGACGAGATTTTGGCTGAAATGGACCAAGGTCTCATTGTTCACGGTAAAGATTTTGATGGCGTTCCAGTAATCAGACACTCGAACTCTATGGCGGAAGACCTGCTGGATTTGCCCGAAGGTATGTTGAGGCCCGGCTCTGACTATCTCAAGTATCTGAACTTCTGTACAGACCGCGGTGACTTCGGCGACGAAAGCACAGAGATGGTCGCCCATTGTCTAAACATCTACGATCACCCAACTGGCAGCGAGTCCTTTTATCGCACAACGCCGTCCGGGCGACACATTCTTGCAAAAGCGCGGTCTCGTGGAACAGGTGGATGGATTGCAACATACACCGATGTCTCAGACCTCAAGGTCCGCGAGGCCGAACTGGAAGACGCTCGTCTCGAAGCCGAGGAGGCCAGCAGAGCGAAGTCTGAATTTCTCGCGAACATGAGCCACGAGATCCGCACACCGATGAATGGTGTGCTTGGCATGGCTGAACTGTTGAAAACAACGGGTCTCGATGGACGGCAGAAATCCTATGTCGACGTCATCGCGAGTTCCGGCAACATGCTGCTTGCGATCATCAACGACATACTTGATTTCTCCAAGATCAGTGCAAACCAACTTACCCTGGAAAGCGTTCCGTTCGATCTCGAAACAGCCGTACAGGACGTGATCTCTCTAGTACGACCCACGATAGATGATAAAGAGCTCGAGATTCTTGTCCGGTTCGCACCTGATCTCCCAACGCGTCTGGTAGGGGATGTACATAGGTTCCGGCAGATCATCATGAACCTCACCGGCAATGCTGTGAAGTTCACCGAACAGGGCCACGTTCTGGTTGAAGTGGCAGGTGAGTGTTCGGAGGACGAAACATACCATCTCAGCGTATCGGTATCCGATACAGGCGTTGGCATCCCGGAGGACATGACTGAAACGATTTTCGATAAGTTCAGCCAGGCGGATTCGGGCAAGAAGACGACTGCGCAAGGAACCGGGCTTGGGCTTGCCATCGCGCGCAGCATTGCCGAAGCCATGGGTGGAGGCCTTACCTGTACCAGCGAAGTCGGAGTCGGATCGACGTTCACGGCAACACTCAAGTGTCCTATTGCCGAAGACTCGCAGCAGCGGCAGCGGCGCAAACTGGACCGCTCGGGTTTGCGAATCCTGATTGTTGACGACAATGAGATGAACCGAAAGATCCTTTCAGAACAACTCGATAGTTGGGGTTTTGCTTCCGAAACGGTCAGTTCCGGCTCTCAAGCCCTAAGCGCCCTAGCAATGGCTGCACAAAATGAAACCCCATTCGAGGCTGTGGTTCTCGATTATAAAATGGACGAGATGGATGGTCTGACTGTTGCTGACCGCATCCGAGCCTGCGAAGTCACGGAGGATCTGCCAATCCTACTGTTGACCTCCGTTGACACACTGGACCAGCAAGTCCTGCATGACCACAAGATCCAGGCGCTCCTCGTCAAACCAGTGAAATCTTCTGTTTTGTTGGATGGCGTTTTGGACGCTGTTGATAGCGTGCGTACCGGTGTACCGGCAATCAACCGGAGCTCACCAAGCGAGGTGCAAGTCGACGATACGGAGAATGAACCATCATTCTTCGACCACGATCTGGAAACTCAACCGCTGATTCTTGTGGCCGAGGACAACGCGGTCAACCGCATGGTAATCGGAAAGATGCTGGAGCCTTGCGGCTGCCGCGTCATCATCGCGGAGAACGGAGATGAGGCCGTCGAGCTCTACAATGTGCACCAGCCCGATCTTATACTGATGGATGTTTCCATGCCCATCACCGACGGGTTGGAGGCGACACGTCGCATCCGGGCACAGGAGGTCAACGAAACCCGCCATCTGCCGATTATTGCGGTCACAGCACATGCATTGCCAACCGACGAGCTGAAGTGCCGTAACGCCGGAATGGACGACTACCTCACAAAACCTCTGGATCAGACTGTCTTGCTGGAGACAGTCCAGAGCTGGCTCGCAAAGACGGACTCTGAAGGCACGTCGACTGAGACCAACACCAGGCGTTCAGCATTCTAAAAACCTGAGTATCGGTTCCACAATCACAGAGCCATCTTGTGCGACCCGACGACCGGGTTATGCTTGAGATGTACCATGTGACCGGGGGAGCGCAGCTTCATGAGCTGGGAACGGGAAGCCGACGAGATCCGGCAACGCCGCCAACTTGCAAGACAGCAGGGCGGCGCGGACGCGATCTCCCGTCAGCACAACAAAGGGCGTCTTACAGTTCGCGAGCGGATCGACGCACTGCTCGATCCCGAAAGTTTCGAAGAGCTCGGCATGGGAACAGGCGAGGCGGAGCTCGCCCCAGACGGCTCTTTCAGTGACCTAACACCCGCAAATTACGTTCTCGGCTTTGGAAGAATCGATGGACGACGCTGTGTCGTCGGCGGGGAAGACTTCACCCTGAAGGGTGGCTCGCCCTCTCCGGCAGGCCTGCGC
>CAYYZH010000128.1:0-12012 GCA_964475765.1 uncultured Limibaculum sp. | reverse complement strand
GCCGGACGCCGCGGGCAACGCCGCCAAGCGCAATCCCTCCGAGGTGCCGACCGAGATCTTCACCAAATCGGTTATCCACCGGCTGCGCGATGAATTGAAGGAGGACGTCAAGGCCCGGTACAAAGATGATGTGGACAAGCTGAAAGCCGAGCTTGAGGCCGTTACGCTGGGCGATCTGCCGGTGCTGGCCCGCCGCGTGGTGGAACGCGTCCGCGAAGACAATGCCAGCGATCTTGCGAAGCGTGTTGCCATCGTGCTTGAGGGGGTCGAAGCCAAGGCCGAGCATATCGAAGCTGCCATCAACGGCTGGTATGACGACACGCGCCAGCGCTTTGCCGGCTGGTATACCCGCCGCACCCAGTGGATTCTGGTGCTGATCGGCCTCGTGCTGGCGGTCCTCACGAACACCGATCCGATCCGTTATGGACAGGAACTGCGCGAGAACGATGCCCTGCGCAAGAACGTCGTCGCCATGGCCGAGGAGGTCGCCGCGCTCGACGACATGGAAGACGTGCTCGAGCATTTCGGGCTCGACGATGCGCCCGATCAGGGTACGGAAACCGAGATCAAGGCAATCCGGGAGAATGTCGCCGGGCGCATCCAGCAACTGACGGACAAACTCGACACCATCGAGGCCCGGGCGGGCTGGTCCCATTGCGGCGAAGTCGCGTGGTTGCCTTGCTTTCTCGACACGATCAATCCCTGGAGCGAGACTTACCAGAAGAACTACAAGCCCCTTCTCAAACGCAACCCGGTGCCGGGATGGATCCTGCTCGCGCTCGGCGTGATGCTGGGCTCGCAGTTCTGGCTCGATCTGCTGCGCCGGTTCGTGTCGATCAGGTCCGCCGCAACCGGCATCCTGCGCCTGCCCCGCGAACGCGAGGTGCCTGAAACCCGGACCTGAGTGTCGAAATCTTCCAGACGGAGATTGGCGCCTCTCCCGTTTATCCCCTATATCGGCCGAGGGGGGAGGCCATAGGACGGGCACGGCGCGAGGACGGCTATGCAGGTGCGAAACTCCACGATGGCCGCTATCCGGTTCGGATACGGCTTTCACCCTGGGCAAACTCCGCCCAATGGCGCCGAGGATCTGATCTCCAGCCTGCGCCGGGGCGCATCGGACAAGCCGCTCTTTCCGACCGACAGCCGGGCCAAACGTGGCGCTGCGATCCAGGAAGCCCTGCGCGCGCGCAAGCGCAACAAGGGTTCCGCCGCCTTTCGCAATCTTCGCAAATCTCTCAGACAATCCGCGGCTCAGGACGGGGCAAAGCTCCTGCTGCAGCGCGCGCTCTCGCCGCACGGGTTCTTCGAACGGCTTGCCGCGTTCTGGATGGATCATTTCGCCGTTGCTATTTCCTCACCGATGCACCGCGCGATCGTCCCCGATTTCGAACGCACGGCCATTAGACCGCATGTCACCGGACGGTTTGCCGATCTTCTGATTGCTGTCGTCCAGCACCCGGCGATGCTGATTGCGCTGGATCAACCCGCCAGTGTCGGACCGGGATCGCAGGCCGGGCAGCGGCGCAAACGCGGTCTGAACGAAAACCTCGCTCGTGAAGTGCTGGAGCTTCACACCCTCGGCGTCGATGGCCCATACACCCAAGCCGATGTGCGCGAGTTCGCCGAGCTTCTGACTGGCTATGGCGTCAACCGCGAAACCTATGCGTTCCAGTTCGCCGCAAAACGCGCGGAGCCGGGAGCGGAGGCCGTTCTCGGCGAACGCTATGGCGGAGATCCGGCGCGGGCCGATCACGCAGTCGACCTGCTGGAGGACCTTGCGGTCCATCCCGCGACGGCGGATCACGTCGCGGGCAAGCTGGTTACCCACTTCGTCGCGGACACGCCCGATCCCGATCATGTGCGCCATGTCTCGGCGGCCTGGCGGCGCAGCGGTGGTGATCTACCGGCCGTCTACAGCGCCCTTCTCGATCACGAGGCGGCCTGGCGCGGGTTCGGCGGCAAGGTCAAGCAACCGATCGATCTCGTCGCCTCGACCCTGCGGGCGATGGGGCTGACGCGCGCCGAAGCGAACATGGCCCTCAAGCGCAATGCCCGGCAAATGGTTCAGGCGACTGCTGCGATGAACCAGCCGTTGTTGCTGCCACCGGGGCCGCAGGGCTGGCCGGACGAAGCCAAGGCCTGGATCACACCGCAGGGGCTGGCTGCGCGACTGAAGTTCGCCTCGCGCATCGGGCTGCGCCTTGCGCGTTTGAACACTGCCGACGATCCGCGCCGCTTTGCCGAGACCGCCCTTCAGGACGCGCTTCGTCCGGAGACCGCGTTTGCGGTGGGCGGCGCACCGGACAAGTGGGAGGGCTATGCGCTTGCCATCGCCAGCCCCGAATTCAACCGACGCTAACGCGCTGTCAGGAGCCATGGGATGACCCTCTCACGCCGCATGTTTCTCGGAACCGCCTGCTCGGCGGCGGCCTCGCCCCTGATGACCCCGGTCGTCTTTGCCAATGCGCCGGGTGAAAACCGGCTGGTCGTGATCGTGCTGCGCGGCGCGATGGACGGGATCGGCGCGGTGATGCCCGTGGGCGATCCCAACTATCGCCAGCTCAGGCCAAGATTGATGGCTCAGACCGCAGAGGGCATGGCCGATCTCGACGGCTACTTTGCCCTGAACAGAGCCTTTTCGCCCCTCATGCCGCTTTGGCGGGCTGGAGAGCTGGGCTTCGCCCATGCGGTCTCGACCCCGTATCGGAACAAGCGCAGTCATTTCGACGGGCAGGATTTTCTCGAGAATGGCGGCAGCGATGCGTCCGGGCGTCTCACCCGCGGGCGCGATGGCTGGCTGAACCGCGCGCTCAAACACATCCCCGGGGCCCATGCCGATTATGCCATGGCGGTTGGGCGCAGCCGTCTTCTGCTGCTGGAGGGTCAGGCGCGGTCTGGGTCCTGGTCGCCGACCACTGATCTTTCCCTAATCAATGATGAGCGCGGGCTCCTGTCGATGCTTTATGCCGGCGATCCGTTGTTCGCAGACGCGATGCAATCGGCCGAACGCCTTGCCGAGACAAGCATGGGCGAGAATACCCCGCGCGAAAGTGGCGAGACGCTGGCCGCATTTGCCGCCGATATGTTGAATGCACAGAGCCGCATCGCGGCCTTCTCCATCGGCGGCTGGGACACCCATCGCGGTCAGCCCGCCGCAATGACCCGCGCGGCCCGCAGCTTCAACGACGCGATCCTGACGCTCAAGACCCGGTTGGGCCGAAACTGGAACCGTACGACCGTGATCGCCGTGACCGAGTTCGGTCGCACCGCGCGCGAAAACGGCTCGATCGGCACCGACCACGGCACGGGCGGGCTGATGATCCTGGCGGGCGGCGCAGTGCGTGGCGGCAAGGTGTTGGGCCGCTGGCCGGGCCTTGGCGAGGGCGATCTCTACCAGGATCGCGACGTGCTGCCGACCGATGATGTCAGGCGCTACGCGGGCTGGGCGCTCGCGGGTCTCTTCGGGCTATCAACATCGGTGATCGAGCGCAGCATTTTCCCTGGCTTGGATATGGGAGGCGATCCGGGCATGCTGGCCTGAACAGATGTTCGGGGAGCCAACACATGACCCACACCACCTCTCTGGGCGAGCCCATCGGCGCGCCCATGCCCGACTGGACCGCGCCTGCAACACCCGCCCGTCAAACCGTATCCGGGCGTTACATCCGTCTTGAGCCCATCTCTGCCGAGCGTCATGGCGCGGATCTCTTCGAAGCGTTCGCGGCAGATCCCGACGGTTTGAACTGGACCTATCGCATGAACGGTCCCTACCCGAAGCGTGATGGGCTGATGGACTGGCTGCGCCAGACCGAAACCGATGACGACATGGTTTATGTCGCCTATGTCGATCAGGCGACGGGCAAGGCGGTTGGAAACGGCGCCTATATGTCGATGGCGCCAGCGTCGGGCTCGATCGAGATCGGCTCGATCATGTTCGCCCCTCAGCTCCAGCAGAGCACGGCCGCGACGGAAGCCATCTATCTGATGGCACGCACGGTGTTTGACCTCGGGTATCGACGGCTGGAGTGGACCTGCGATCCGGTGAACGCGGCGTCTATGGGTGCCGCCGAGCGGTTTGGCTTCACCTACGAGGCCTTGTTTCGACAAGCCTATGTCACCAAGGGGCGCAATCGCGACAAGGCGTATTTCGCGATCACCGATGAAGACTGGCCCAAGATTGACGCTGCGTTTCAGGAGTGGCTGTCGCCTGAGAATTTCGATGCGGACGGGCGGCAGACCCAAAGTCTGCGTAATCTGACGGCGCCTCTGGTTCACGCACGCGGGAGGGTAAAGTCGGCCGATCTGACCAATGCCCACGGGCAACCTCTTGAGCCGGAGGTTCAGGGCTGGACCCCGCCGCCTCTGCCTGAACGCGTGGTGATGGAGGGGCGGTATTGCAGGCTTGAGCCACTCACTTCCGCCCATGCCGAGGATCTGTTCGCGGCCCACACGACCGACACCGAAGGGCGAATGTGGACCTACCTGCCCGCGGGGCCCTTCGCGGCGCTGGAGGACTTTCGCCCCTTTGTGGATGCGTTGGAAGCAAGCGAAGACCCACTTCACTACGCGATCTTGGTGGATGGCAAAGCCATCGGCTCGGCCAGCTATCTGAGGATCGCCCCGAACGCCGGATCCATCGAGGTCGGCTACATCACCTACTCGCCGCTCCTGCAGCGCACGATCGCTTCGACCGAGGCCATGTTTCTGATGATGGAGTGGGCGTTCAACGCAGGATATCGCCGGTACGAGTGGAAATGCAACGCGCTGAACGGTCCCTCACGCCGCGCCGCCCAGCGCCTCGGTTTCAGCTATGAAGGGGTCTTCCGCCAGGCCCAGATCACCAAGGGCCGCAACCGCGACACCGCCTGGTACGGGATGATCGATTCGGAGTGGCCCGAGTTGAAGGCCGCGTTCGATACCTGGCTCGATCCGGCGAACTTTGACGGGGATGGCCGGCAAAGGCAGCGCCTTTCCGACCTGACCGCACCCATCCTCGTTGCGCGCGACTAGGTGGGCGAAGGCTCTCAGGACGAGGTGGTCTGTGGCTCCTCAATCGACAAGAGCGGAATGCCAAGGGTGAGCAGGATCACCACATTCAACGCGGCGTTCAGCGGCGCGCCTGACAGAACCGATCCGATCCCGTCCACCACAAACCAGACCAGCAAGAACCCGCCGATGATCTTGCGGCCCACCGCAGGATCAAAGGCGTAGACATAGGTGGTCACCAGCCAGACAGCGGCGCCCACTCCCGCTGTCAGCCCACCCGTGATCGCTGCCAGCAGTCGCGTTTCGGTTGCCGCATAGCTTTGTGCGCCGTCGAAGGGAAAGATCGCGAAGTCCACGAACCACTCCCCGAAGAAACTCAGCGGACCGGTTGTCGTCCACGCAAAGATCACACCGAACGCGATCAGAACGATCCCTGTGATCTTCAGCCATTTGACGCGGGTTGCATGGGACATCTGATTGCTCCTTTGCTGTGCCATTGGGCCGGACCCTAGGGCGGCATCGGGACGTGGAACAATTACCTCTGAGGTAAGTGCTCAGCCTCCGCGCTGCAGGTTATGGTGGGGCTTTCACCGGGGAGAAAGACATGTCCGCAGAGTTCGGAAAAGCCCTCAAGCACTGGCGCGAGCAACGCCGGTTCAGTCAGCTTGATCTCGGGCTGGATGCGAATGTCTCGGCCCGGCACATCTCGTTTCTCGAGACCGGGCGCGCAAATCCGAGCCGCGCAATGGTGATCCAGCTTTGCGATGCGCTCGAAGTTCCGCTGAAATCACGCAACCAGTTGCTGACGGCCGCCGGGATGGCACCCGGCTATGCCGATCGGGGCCTCAGCGAGGCTGAGATGACACCGGTCCGCATCGCGGTCGAGCGCATTCTCAAACGTCACGACCCCTATCCCGCCATTGCCATCGACCGGCACTGGCGGGCGGTGCATCTCAACAGCTCAGCCGAGCGTCTGATGGCGGGGATGGGTATCGGGACAGGCGACAGTCTCGTCGAGGCGCTGATCGAGAACGAACCAATGCGCGCAGCCATCGACAATCTCGATGAGGTGATTGCCCATGCCATCGCCAGACTACGAACCGAATCTGCGCATTTCGGCGGTGACCCCGTGCTTGACGATCTGGCGGCGCGTCTTGCCGCTCTGGAGAGCTCGGCCCCCGACACACCCGAAGCCTTGGCGCCCGCCTTCATACCCACAAGGTATAGGTTCGGTGATGCCGTGCTCTCGCTTTTCTCGACCTTCACGCAATTCGGTTCCGCAGAGGATATCGCGCTCTCGGAAATGCGCATCGAGATGATGTTCCCCGCGGACGAGCCGACGCGCATGGTGCTCGAAGCCCTTGCCGCGCCGACCTGAGCCGATTGTCATAACGGGTCCGAGCGACTAGGTGTGGGCGAACACAACGCGAGATCGCCCATGCCCGAAAAACGACCCGACGTTCTGGATTTTCTGCTGACGCGGCGTTCACGCCCGGCCAAGACGCTGGGGCCTGAAGCGCCGGACAGGGCGGAGCTTGAGGTTTTGCTGACCGCGGCCTCGCGCACGCCCGATCATGGCAAACTGGTGCCCTGGCGTTTCATCGTAATCCAGGATCCGGAGACGCGTGCGGACCTGGCCAAGGCTGCACAGGCGCGGATGACGGAACTTGGGCTCGAGCCGGACAAGATCGAGAAGAACGCCCTCAGCTTCTCCTATGGCGGTGTGATCGTTGCCGTCATCGTCAGCCCGGCCTCTTCCGAAAAGATCCCACCATGGGAGCAATGGCTGGCAGCGGGCGGGGTCTGTCTCGCCCTTCTCAACGCAGCGCTTGCGAGCGGTTGGGGCGCGAACTGGCTGACCGGTCCGCTGGCCCGTGACCCAGTCTTCCCCGCTCAGGCTCTTGGCTGCTCCGGCGCAGAGTTCGTCGCGGGCTTCATCCATATCGGCAACGAGACCGTCACCCCCGCCGACCGCGACCGCCCCGACATTGCCGGGATCACCGAATGGCGCTGATCGGCGACTTCCTGCGCGCCATCGGCCAGATGACCGATGGGCGGTTCCTGTGGGTCTTTGCAAAGGCCCTCGGCCTCACGATCCTGCTCCTGATCGGGATGAGCGCGGTGGCCGGATGGTTCGCCAGCTTCATTCCCACCGATCTCGGCGAGTGGTGGCTGATCGGCCAGGTCACGCTCCCAAGTCTCGGCCTGCAAGGTCTCGCGGTCGGCGCGGTGCTGATCGCGTCCTCGTTCCTGATGATCCCCGTCGCGGCAATGTTCGTCGGGTTTTTCCTCGATGATATCGCCGACGCCGTCGAGGCGAGGCACTATCCCGCCCTGCCCGACCCACGGCGTGGCTCATGGCTGGGCGACATCGGGCATGCGCTGAAATTCACAATGGTGCTGATCCTCGTGAACCTGCTCGCGCTGGTGCCCTATCTGATCTTCCTCGTGATCTTCCCGCCGCTGACCGTCGCGCTAGCCTATGCGATGAACGGCTACCTGCTGGGGCGCGAGTACTTCGAGCTGGTCGCCGTGCGCCACATCCCCCCCGCCGAAACCACGACGCTGCGTCGCCAGAAGCGCCTCCGGATCTGGCTGGCCGGCGTCCTGATGGCAATCCCCCTGACCATCCCGATCCTGAACCTCATCGTGCCGGTGCTGGGCGTCGCAACCATCACGCACCAGTTTCACAGGCTGTGGAAAACGAAACCCTGACCCCCCATCCGCCTCGTGGACCAATGTCAAGCAGTCTCCACAATCCGGGTCCGCCCTAAACGGTGTCGCTCCGTCGAACCGAACAACCCTATGGTTGGTTTGTGGAATGATGCTGACATCCAGGCTGAAGTTCAGATGACTGACCCCGACCGCCCCCTGCGTTGCCTCTGGCTCCACAAGTAGTCCTCCCATACACCTGTGTCTGGCTTGGAGAGACTTTGTTGCCTTGAGAATTTGGTCATAAGCTGAACTCCTCTTGGTAGCCTCATAGGGTTGATAGTTTTGAGAGAGAGTTCATGCACCATCCGGGATTGATAATTCTGCGGCTTTTCGCATTGGTCGCGATCGCTCTGACGAGTGCATGCGCAAAACCAACTCCATCTCTGCCGGGACAGCTTACCGAGATCGAATTCGCAGTGCCCGACGGTGAAGTCCGGGTGATTGATTGGCGCGTAATCAGTCGCTTTGCTACGGAAGACGGTTACACCTACACACGTCGCCCGATCCACTCGCAGAAGCCCACGCGTGAGGAAATCCTGGCAAAGCGAGCACTCGATGAAACAAACGCGCTCTATACGGCATATGTCGAATCTCAAGCGGTTCAGTTACGTGGCCAGCCTGAGGCTATTGAAACTGTCAAAGAAGCACTTCTGAGGGCCGCTCGCAGACCGTTCGAGTATCCGCAAGCAGATCCAAACCCAGTCCGGATCAATGCGACAGGCGGAAGGTCGTTGAAGCTTATTCTTGAACCAAAGGAATTTGTTCTTTCCCGCAGAGCTGTTTCGACTCCGAAACTACTCGGAGATTATCAACTGCTTGATGCAAATGATGGCTCGCTCATAGACCGCGGAGCGTTTCACGCCAGGATATCACCGGCGGTTCGCGAGAAGCTCGACTGGCTGCCATCAATTGATATTCTGGCGCGCATACTCCTCGTCGCGTTGTCACGAGAAGTCGCAGGACTTTAGCACTCAGAAGAACCGAGCCTGATACGGAACGTAACAATTGAACGTGGGCCATTTGCTGAAAGAGAAAGTCGGCAAGGATAAGCCGCTTTGAAGTCTCTGAGCCGGCTTTTTGGAGATGCCAATCGCCACGTAGGTCCCGGCGGCTCCTTACTCGAAATCCTACCTCCCTGAGGGCGGGGTCAGGAAGGGGATGTCGTCGAGCGTGAGCACCCCGCTGGTCAGGATCCAGTAGACCAGTGCGAAGGCCACCACCGCGATGCCGGTCGTGATCAGCATCTTGCGTTTGATCATGGCGTCGGATGGGGCGCTGGCCGGCGTTCCCGGCACCACTTCGCCGGCTTCGTGCTGGCTGACCTGTCCGAACGGCAGGACCATGAAGAACACAAGCGCCCAGATCGAGGCGAAGAGGACGATGGCGGAAGTGATTGACATCTCAGGCTTGCTCCAGTTCGACCAGCGCGCCATTGAAATCCTTGGGGTGCAGGAACAACACCGGTTTGCCATGCGCGCCGGTTTTTGGCTCGCCGTCGCCAAGCACACGTGCGCCCCCCTCTTTCAGGCGGTCGCGGGCGGCCAGTATATCGTCCACCTCGTAGCAGATGTGGTGAATGCCCCCTGCCGGAGATTTCTCCAGAAACGCCGTGATGGGCGAGCCTTCACCAAGGGGCTCGAGAAACTCGATCTTGGTGTTCGGCAGCTCGACAAAGACAACCGTGACCCCGTGATCGGGCTCTGCCTGCGGGTCCGACACCGTTGCGCCCAGCATATCGCGGTACTGCGCGCTGGCCGCGGCCAGATCCGGCACAGCGATGGCAACGTGGTTGAGGCGTCCGATCATTGCAGTCCTCCGATCCGGTCTTGCAGGGGACGTAGAGCAGAGGCCGGAACGAGACAAGCCCCGCGGGCGAACCTGCGGGGCTTGGATGTCGCAGGCGGGTCCAGAAGGAACCCGCCTCTGGGTGTGATGCAGGCGTGCCTCAGCGGCCAGCCGGACGGGGCTGCGTGCTTTTCAGGCGCTTGTAGACGTCGCTCCGATCGCCAAACTTGCCGGTGTCGCTGCCGAACACGCGGCCAAAGTTGCGGCTGCCGGTGTTCTCGTCCGTTACCGAGACCTGGCTCGAGACGTTGCGATCGCTCTTGGCAAAGTGCTGCTTGAACTTCGCGTGGGCGTTCTGAGCCGGGTTGTCCATGGCGAGGGCTGCAGTGGTGCCCAGGGCGAAGATGGCGATTGCGGTGGCTCCGATGACCTTTTTCATGACTGTTCTCCTCTGAGGCCGCTCTGGGCCATGGTTCCGTTTCATCTCTCTCAGGCGTTCCGGGCTGTCTTCGTTGGGGCCCTTGTTCGTCCGATGAGAGGGAGATGGGAGCCCCCCGGTCACGAAACAATCACCGGTGGATCAAACGAATGGGAGCGGATTGAAACATTTGACGTGCACGTAAGGTGCGCGTTTTAAGCCTCGTGTTTTCAGGTGCTTCCGAAGCTAGAACTCGCGCACATCCTGTACGCCGGGCACGGCCTTGATGGCCCCCCGGATCTCGGTGGAGATCGCATAGTGCCCCGGCAGATCGATCTCGACTTCATGATCTGCCTCGGGGATCGCGACCCGCAGTTTCACCGGGCCTTCGCCGCGGCGGCGCCGGGCTTCGGTTGAAACATGCGTCAGCCGGGTACGAATGGACTCGTACGCGTCCGCGTCGGCCACGAAGATCTCCATCCCCACCGTCGCGGCATCCTCGGCCACCATGGCAACGGGCTGAGCCGCGCGCAGCATGATGCGGGACCCGTCCCCGCCGTCTTCCAGTTCGACATGGCAGACGAGATTGTTCCCCGGTTGCAGAAGATCGTCATTGTCGGAGAGCACGTCCGAGAACGCCATAACCTCCCAGATGCCATTCGGGTCGGAGAACTCGATGAAGGCAAACCGCGTGCCCCGCGCCGACTTGCGATCCCGCCGCTTGGTCAGCGTGCCCGGCACCCGTGCTGCCATCCCGGCGCGCAGATCATCGGCCATCTTCAACCCCTTGCGCTTGAGCGCGGGCAGATAGTCGTCGAGCGGGTGGCCTGAGAGATAGAACCCGATGGCGGCCTGCTCCTCGGCAAGCCCTTCGGTGGGCATCCAATCGTCGGTCGAGACCAGACGCGGCGGCGGCAGGCCCTCGCCCGGCCCGCCAAAGAGCGAGACCTGCGCAGAGGTCGCCTCCTCGTGGCAGGCGGCGGAATAGTTCACCAGCGCGTCGAGAGACAGCAACACCTGCTTGCGATTGCGGTCGAGCGCATCCAAGGCCCCTGCCCGCGCGAGGTTCTCCAAAGGCCGCTTGCCCACCAGCTTGAGGTTCACACGGCGCGCGAGATCGAAGAGATCGACGAACCGGCCATCTTCCTCCCGCGCGGCGACAATCGACTTTTTTCAGCGCACCCAGCGCATAGAGCACCTCGCCATCCTTGACGGTGAACGCCGCCTCGGACCGGTTCACGCAAGGCGCAGCGACGGGGATGCCCGCGCGCCTGCACTCCTGCACATAGACGTTCAGCTTGTCGGTCTGATGCAGATCGAGGTTCATGACGGCGGCCATGAACTCGACCGGATAATTCGCCTTCAGATACGCCGTTTGATAGCTGACGACCGCATAGGCCGCCGCGTGGGACTTGTTGAACCCATAGTTGGCGAACTTGTCCAAGAGGTTCCAGACCTCGATGGCTTTCGCCTCGGGCACATCGTTCTCGGCAGCACCGGTGAGGAACTTCGGACGTTCGGCGTCCATCGCCTCCTGGATCTTCTTGCCCATCGCGCGGCGCAGCATGTCGGCACCGCCAAGCGAATAGCCCGCCATCTTCCGGGCGATCTCCATCACCTGTTCCTGATAGACGATGATCCCCTGCGTCTCGTCCAATAGCGGGTCGATCAGCGGATGGATCCCCTCGCGCTCCTCGCGCCCGTTCTTGACGTTGCAGAACTTGGGAATGTTCTCCATCGGGCCGGGCCGGTAGAGCGCCACAAGCGCGACGATGTCCTCGATGCAGGTCGGCTTCATCTGGCGCAGCGCATCGCGCATGCCCGCGCTTTCCACCTGGAAGACGCCTACCGTGTCAGCGGCGGAATAAAGATCGTAGGACGGCTTGTCGTCGAGCGGGATCGCCGAGATATCCAGCTCGATGTCGCGCAGCTTGAGCAAGTCCAGACAGTTCTGGATCACCGTCAGCGTCTTCAGCCCGAGAAAGTCGAATTTCACCAGACCCGCGGGCTCGACCCAATTCATATTGAACTGCGTCGCCGGCATGTCCGAGTTCGGGTCCTGATAGAGCGGCACAAGCTCGACCAGCGGGCGATCCCCGATCACC
>CAYYZH010000127.1:11104-12088 GCA_964475765.1 uncultured Limibaculum sp. | reverse complement strand
GCGGCGGCGGTGATCCGCTCCAGCCGTTTTGCGTCGATCCCATCGGGAGCAGGTTTCGGCCGGATGTGAACGACGGATGATGTCACCTTTGGTGGCGGTGTGAACGCTTGTGGCGGGACATCAAAAGCGATACGCGCCTCGGCTCGCCAACCGGCCAGAACCGAGAGCCGTCCATAGGCCTTGGTGCCGGGTCCGGCTGTGATGCGCTCGGCGACCTCTCGTTGGAACATCAGTGTGAGCGATTGCCACCAGGGCGGCCAGTCCTGTCCTCCCAGCCAGCGCACTAGAAGCGCCGTCCCGACATTGTAGGGCAGATTGGCGACGATCCGGGCCGGGCCGTTCAGATGCGGGCGAGGGTCCATCTCCATCGCGTCGCCCTCCAGCACCGTCAGGCGCCCGGGATAGGCATCTGCTATTTCTGCAAGCGCTGGCAGACAACGCGCGTCGCGTTCTATGGCGATGACCCGTGCTGCACCTTCGGCAAGCAGCGCCCTTGTGAGACCGCCGGGGCCCGGGCCGATCTCGACCACTTCTGCTCCGTCCAGCGGACCGGAGGCACGAGCGACTTTGGCCGTGAGATTGAGGTCCAGCAGAAAGTTCTGTCCCAGCGCCTTCTTCGCGCTCAGACCATGCTCCGCAATGACATCGCGCAGGCGTGGCAGGCCGTCCGGGGCCAGGCTTGCCGTCATGGCCTGCGGGCCAGCGACAGCTCCCCGGCCATCCCGATTGCTTCGATCATGCTGGAAGGATCGGCTATGCCCTTGCCTGCAATGTCATAGGCGGTGCCATGGTCAGGGGAGGTGCGTACAAAAGGCAGGCCAAGCGTGACGTTCACACCCCGGGCAAAGTCCAGCATCTTGAGCGGGACCAGCGCCTGATCGTGATACATGCAGACGGCCACATCATAGCGCTCACGCGCGGCGGGGTGGAACATCGTATCGGCGGGCAGGGGGCCGGAAATTTGCAGCCCGGCGTCCCGCATCT
>CAYYZH010000127.1:0-11094 GCA_964475765.1 uncultured Limibaculum sp. | reverse complement strand
CGTTCCGCATCTCGTCCAGAACCGGTGAGATCAGCGCGATCTCTTCCCTTCCCATTGCGCCGCCTTCTCCTGCATGGGGGTTGAGACCCGCCACCGCGATCCTTGGAGATGTCATCCCAAAGTCGTGCTGTAGAGCGGAATGCGTGATCTCCAGCGTTTCCATCAATGCCTCGCGCGTCAATGCATCGGGCACGTCGGCCAGCGGGATATGGATGGTCACTGGGACCACTCTCAAACCGGGCGCAGCAAGCATCATCACTGTGCGGTCGACACCGGCAAGACCAGCCAGAAACTCGGTGTGTCCGGGATGGGCGAAACCGGCCCCGTCCTGTAGCGCCTTCTTGTTGATCGGATTTGTCACGACGCCAGCGATGTCGCCTGCGAGGGCAAATGCGACGGCGCGCTCAATGGCGGAGATCGTCGCCTCGGCATTGGCCGGATTGGGCACTCCTGATCTTACCGGCGCAGGCACGGGATGAGGAAGTACCGGCAGGCCTCGCTCGAACGCTTCAAAGGTTTCATCCGGAGCGCTGATGGCGACAACGGGTGTTGCGTCGGCCAGCACCCTAACCCTGTCAGGATCATCGAGAAGAAAGAATGGCGGAAGCTCGTTGCGCCGTTGCCATGCGCCAATCGTGATCTCAGTGCCGACACCGGCAGGATCGCCCAGCGTGACGGCCAGAGCCGCCGCGCGGCTCACCGGATTTCTATCAGGGCGTCGCGACGCATTTCCTGCAACAGGCCATCCGCAAGTCGCGCGCTCTGCTGGTTGGCGAGCCGCTGACGCACCCGTTCGCGAAGTTGTGGGTCGACCGAATTCGGGGCGCTTCCACCGCTGCGTTTCTCCTCCAGCTTGATCAGAGAGTATCCACCGGCCACGGTCAGTGGACCCGAGACCTGACCGACCTCGAGATTGGCCAGCGCCTGGATCAGCTCTGGAGGCATGCGGTCCGTGGTGACCCACCCGACTTCCCCGCCGCGCGCAGCACTGGGCGCCTGAGAGTGCTCGGCCACCGCCGCCGCAAAATCACCGCCGGCGTTCAATGCGGTCGACAACCGGTCGGCCAGCGCCAATGTCTCTGCCTCACTGCGGCCATCGGATGAACTGGGCAGCCCGATCTCGCGGATGCGGTAGCTGAAACCAGAGCGCGATTGCAGGAGACCAATCTCTGCGTCCACCTCGGCCTCGCCGGGCTGCACGCGGTTGCCGAACCGGGTCTGGACAACCTGGCTCCAGATCACCTCCGCCGTAACCATATCCTCAAGCGCCTGATCGGTGACGCCTTGCGTGTTCATCAGGGCGCGAAACTCGGGCACGGTGATCCCGCCGCGGCGTGCAAATTCCGAGATCCCAACGTCGATCATGTCCGGGTTCGGGTTGAAACCGATCTGCCGTCCGGCCTGAAGCTTAAGCCGATCCTCGACCAGTTGCTCCAATGCAGCAGAGCGCAGCGAGTCTGCACTGGCGGACGGAAAACCGAGCGCGACAAGGATCTGCGCGCGCTGCGCCAGATCATAGCCCGTGATCGCGCTGTCATTGACGATGGCAATTGGCTTGAACAAGGTCTGCGCAGGAGCGGTCTGTACAAGGCAGGCCAGTGCCACAAAGGCTCCGCCCAGCAGCCTCAAGATGTGTCTTCGAACCATCCGAACCTTCTCCACTCAGCCCCGCCGTCGAAGCGGTGTTTCTCAGTTTCCACCTAGTGTCAGCAGTTTTACGCGAATGCCGCCAGTTGTCGAGGCTGGGACACCTGTGGTGCGCACAAAGGTCCGCCGGGCAAACGCCTCGATGGCGCAACATTCGTTGGTGTATGTGATCTGCCCGCCTACCCGCACAAAGCTGTCGAATTGGAGGTCGCGGCGCATGTTGGCCGAGATCGACCAATTGTCGTTCACATCCACACGAGCACCTCCAGTCAACTCTTCGCGGTCGAGGGGGGCACCAATCAACGGATCGGCTGCAAGGAAGATATAGCTGGTGTTGAGTGTGACCGGATCGATTTTTAGGCGCCCGGTGAACTCGTTGCGGGTGATATCAAAGTCCTCGTCAAAGCGCATCCGGTGGCGCAGCGAGAAGTAAGGGTCGTAGGACGCATTCCAGGCAGCGACGAAATCGGACTCCGCCGTCGCCAGCCCCGACCCATCGGAAAACGCGTCCTGATCACGGAAGCGGTAGACGCGCCCGGCGCTGGCATCGAAGCGCACTCCGGTGTCGTTGATCAACTCATAGCGCAGGAGCACCCCGACGCGTGGGCCTTCCTCGAAGTTGTCGAGGCCGGAGAACCGGTTGCGCTCGATCACGTTGGTCTCGTCGAACTCGGTCACGAGGCTGTCTTCGACAGGGATGTCGTCATTGCCGCCATTGGGTGCAAGGATGGCCTGCACCACAGGCTCGATCACATGGCTGGTCTCGGCATCCATGACCCATTGCAGAGGATACCGCGCCTCGATCCCGGCGGTGGGCGAGAGCCGGAAGGAAATCTCCTCCTCCAGCGTGTCGCTTTCGATCACGGAGAATACATCCCCGCGCACCTCGCCAAAAGCCGTCAGCGACAACCCGATGGGCAGGATCTCCTGACGCTCCCAGTCCATCCCGAAGGACAGCCGCGCGTTGTCATCCCCATTGTTGCGGCTGAGCAGTGCCGTCCAGCCAAGGCTCGTTCAGATCATACCGCGCATCGAAGACCGGCAGACCGATGGGGATGTCGCCAGCGAATTCGTTATCACGTAGGCTCTGGAAGCGAACGCCAGTGACGTCGAAATATCCTTGATCGTCATAGCGGCGCAGAAAAACTTCGCTGGTGAGACGGTCTTCGTCGAGGAGGTCGAAGAAATTCAGATAATTGTCATCAGAGGCAAAGTTGATGTCAAAGCCAGCGTCGATATCCCAGCCGATATCCCAAAGCCCGTCCGCATCGACATGGCCGCGCAAGCGCTCTTCTCCGTCGAAATTGCTGAACCCGATGGAGCCGCCGATCCGCATCTGCCCAGATTGGAAGAGCCGCCTGTATTCCAGTTCCAGCAAGGGAAACTCTTCGGTCATCAGGAAGGGCGAGATCGTCAGATCCGCGCTGTCGCCGAGGGTCAGAAAATAGGGCGTCTTGATCCCGTAACCGAAGTTCCCGGAGCCTTCGAAGGAGGGCGCGAGAAATCCGCTCGCGCGATCGACGGTCGGGTCGGGATGCTGAAAGTACGGCAGCCAGGCAATCGGCACGCCGAAAACATCGAAGGTCGCGTTCTCGTAATGGATGACCTTCTCGACTTCGTCATGGATCACACGCCGCGCCCGGATGCGCCACAAGGGATTGGGCTGGTCCGGGCAAACCCGGCAGGGGCTGTAGACGACCTTGGAGAGCGTGTTGTAGCGCTCGTCGATGCGTCGGGCTTCGACCGCAGCCAGCCGTGTATGTTCGCTCAGAACGGAACGCGCGCCCGTGACTAGACCGTCCTTCAGATCGGCGTCGAGATCGGCGGTATCGGCAAAGACGGTGGTTCCCGTCGGATCGCGCAGAACGATGTCGCCAACCGCCTCGACCCGCCCGGTATTGTCGTCATAGACGATCTTGTCTGCCGTCAGCGTCCGGTCGCCATAGTAAACCTCGACCGAGCCTGAGGCGGTCACGCGGCCTGTGTTCGAGTCAAAGTTGATCTCATCTGCGATCAGCGCCACGGGCTGATCGGCGGATGGGCGTTCGATGTCCTGGGCATGGGCTTCGACCAAGGGCAGGGCGACGAGACACAGCATCGCGCATGCTACTGCGCAGATCTGCACAAGCCTCGCCTGTCCTCCTCCCATCGCGTCGTTCCCTCGCGTTTGGCTCCCCTTATGATCCTTCTAGCCCGAAAGAGAGCGCTCGTGAATCCAAAAATCTTGCTGTTTGTGAGGGGTTTGCTCGAAAAAGTGCACGCGGAGGGCGAGGCGGGGCGCCCTAGCCGTCCTCGAGATGCAGCAGGAGCCCTATGGCGAGCAGGACCGCGGAAAGGGGCGGGGCCCATGCGGCGACCAGAACAGGGACCGACCCCGACGCCCCCAATGCATTCGCGATATCCGAGAGGAAGAAGTATCCGAACCCGGCCATCACGCAGCCAAGGGCCATGAAACCGAGCCCGCCGAACCGAGCGTGGCGCATTGAAAACGCCGCCCCGATCAGCACCATCGCGACATAGACGATGGGCGCGGACAACAGCGCATACCAGTGCATCCGGTGCCGGTTCGAGCTGAAGCCCGAATTCTCAAGGAGCGAGATGAAGCCCGGCAGTTTCCAAAAGCTGATCGACTCAGGCGATGCGAAACTGTCCTGAATGTGCTCGACCGTCAGGTCGGTCGCGATCTCCACTCGATCGATGCCTTCGGCTTGGGTCTCGGTCAGCGCCGCTTCACGGTTCTCTGCTGCGGCAGACGAGAACGACCAGCGCCGGACACTGTTGAGCTGCCAATGCTCGTCCTTGAGAACCGCCGTGCGGGCCGAAAGCCGCCGGTACAGGCGGTCATCCCTGTCGAACTGGAAGATCGAGACGTCCCAAAGCCGGTCGATATCGCCGCTGGCGCGCCGGGCGCGGATCACCGTCTGGCCGTTGGCATCGCCCTGACGCAGCCAGAGACCGCCTGCCGAGACCGCAAGCTTGGAGGAGGAGCGGTCGAAGTACTTCTCCTCAAGCTGGTCGAACCGAGACGTGAAGGCGGAGGCCAGCGGATTGTAGGCGGCAAAGGCAAAAACCCCGAGCAGAGCTGCCGTGACAACCGCAGGCGTAATCAGGCGCCAGACGGAGACGCCGGCCGCACGGGTAACAACCAGCTCGGAGCGCCGGGCGAGGATCGCAAAGCAGGTCATCGAGGCGAGCAGCACCGCAAAGGGGGCCGCCGTTATCGTGATCGATGGCGCATGCAGCAGCGCCATGCCGAGAAGATCGGCAAAGCCCGCCTCGCCCCGGCGGTTGGCCCGCATCAACTCGACCAGATCGACTATGATCACGAGGGTCAGAACCGCCAGGAACGTGGCCAACGTGATCGTCAGAAACCGCCGCGCGATATAGAACCAGAGCGTCAGGCGCATCATCCGCTCTCCTGTGCGGCGATGTCCGATGTGCCGACCTTGGCGCGGCGCATGTCGGTCAGCATCCAGAGCGCCGCGAAAAGCCCCAGCACCGGCGGCACATACATCAGCGGCCAAAGATCCGGCGCGCCGGACACGGTGCTTTTCGCAGCCAGACCCAACAGCCGCAATCCCAGACCAACGCCTGCAGCAAGAATGATCCGCCCGACAAATCCCTGTCGCCGGAACCCCGAACTGATCACAAATGCAACCGCCAGGAGGGGGAGCGCCAGCACATAGAGAGGCGCGCTCAGCGCTTCATGCGCCTCGGCCCGGAAATCGCCAATCCCGCGCGGGCGGGCCTTCTTCGCATCAATGGTCAAAAGTTGCGGTAGATACATCTCAGAGGGCTTGCGGGCGCGCCCCCGTCCCGTTCCCTCCAGTTTTGTCAGATCATAGGCAAGCTGCTGAAAGCGCAGGATCGAGAGATCCCCGCTTTGGGCCTGTGCGGCTTCGGTGGTTTGGCTTTGCGCGATGCCATCGAACATCACCAACCGGGTGCCGTCCTCGTCGCGGATCAACAGCGCCCGTTCGGCGGTGTAGGTCACAATTTGCTCGGGATCACGCTCGTCCTGGATGAAAACCCCGAACATTTCACCGGGATTGCCGGTTTCGCGCAAATAAACGGTGATCCCTTTGTCGGGGGAGATGAAGTCCCCCTCACGAATGAACGCGGCTGCCACATCCGAGCGGATCTGGGTGATCCGATCCCGCATTTCGCGCTGAGCGGTTGGCATCAGATAAAGAGTGATGGCAAAGACCGCGACCATCACGATAAGGCCAAACACGGTGACCGCTCTCAGGATCGAGGTGCCCGAAAGGCCGGAGGCCATCATCACCACGATCTCGCTGTCCGTGAACAGCCGGTTTATCGCGTAAAGCACTGCTGCAAAAAGAGAAATTGGCAGAACGATCGACAGGACCATCGGCAGCAGCAAGGCGGTGAACTCAAGAAACACCATCGCCGATTGGCCATTATTGACGACCGTGTTGATGACGCGAAGCGACTGTGTCAGCCAGATCACACCGGTGAAGACCAGCACGAAAAACAGGAACGGGCCCAGGATCTGCCGGAAGATGTATCGGTCCAGGCTGCGCAAACAGCTGCTCCTGCAAAGTTACTTTTGCGTGCTCACCGTGATGCACGCCTTGCCCCAGCCCGGCCCCCTCGTCAAGCGCAAGCGCCGAGAGGTCGCACGGACACGGGTCCCCACCACGCGATAGGGTACGTATCGAATCAGCACTTCCGTTGGAGACATTGCTCATGACCGTGCCGGCCTCTATCGATTTTATTGAAGACGATTTGGAACAGCTTGGCGGGTGCGAGGGCACTCTGGTGGTGTTCGTGGGTGGCGACAAGGCGCCGACCCCGGCGATGTCGAAGGTGGATGATCTGACAGGCGGATCGCTTGGGCGGATCACCGGCGCGGATGATTTCGAACCGCGTCCGAAGAAAGTGCGCACCTTGAGCTATCCCGCGGGTCTCGCGGCAGAGCGGGTCATCCTTGCAAGCCTTGGCCCGGACCCGGATCGTGAGGCGGCCCGGCGCTGTGGCGGCGCGATCGCGGCGGCGCTGGCCAGTGGCAAGGTGACGATCTGCGCTGGTGGTCTCGGTGATCTTGCGCTGGTGGCCGAGGCGATCTGGGCAATGTCGGTCCGGCTCTATGACTTCGATGTCTACCGGAAGGACACCGCGGAGACGAAGAAGGCGCGTGACATTAAGGTGATGTCGGACAAGCCCGAAGCGCTGGCCTCGGCGTCTGCGCCCTTTGCGGCATTGGCCGAGGGCATCTTTTTCACGCGTGATCTTGTGAACGAGCCAGCCAACACGCTGACCACGGATGAGTTTGCCGCGCGTCTGGCGGCGATGGGCGAGATGGGCCTCGAGGTCGAAATCCTCGGCGAGCCGGAACTGGAGAAGCTGGGCTGCAAGGCGCTGCTGGCGGTCGGGCAGGGCTCGGAAAGCGAGTCCAAGCTGGTCGTGATGAAATGGATGGGCGGCGGGGACGAGGCGCCTCTGGCTCTGGTCGGCAAGGGCGTTGTGTTCGACACCGGCGGGATCTCGCTGAAACCCGCGGCTGGCATGGAAGACATGACCATGGATATGGGCGGCGCGGGCGTCGTCTCCGGCGTCATGCGTACGCTGGCCCTGCGCAAAGCGAAGGCCAATGTAGTGGGTATTGTCGGGCTGGTCGAGAATATGCCCGATGCCAAGGCGCAGCGCCCGGGCGATATTATCGGTTCGATGAAGGGCACAACCATTGAGGTGATCAACACCGATGCGGAAGGGCGGCTCGTGCTGGCCGACGCGCTCTGGTATGCGCAGCAGACGTTCAAGCCGTCCGGCATCGTGGACCTCGCGACGCTGACGGGCGCGGTGATCGTGGCGCTGTCGAAATCGACGGCAGGACACTTTTCAAACGACGAGGCGTTCGATGCCGAGTACGCGGCGGCGTGCAAGGCGGCGGGCGACAAGTCCTGGCGGATGCCTCTGGATCAGGCCTACCACGATCAGATCAAGTCGACCTTTGCAGATGTGAAGAACACCGGTGGGCGTAATGGCGGGTCCTGTACCGCGGCGGCCTTTCTCGAGAAGTTTGTCGAGGACGGCATGCCCTGGATCCATATCGACATTGCCGGTGTGACCACCACGGCGGGACCGACACATCTCGCGCCAAAGGGTGCCACCGGCTGGGGCGTTGCGGCACTGGATGAGATGGTCAAGGGCCGGGAAGGCTGACGGACGGGACCTCCAAGCAGACTTCTCAGAGGATAGGTCAGTTCCGTTGATTTGAGGCGGTTTGCCATCGCCCGTGCGGTCGTTTGAGACAGAGGCCAGGTGCGCGGTCCCTACCGCGACTCCCACCAGACCTTATCGGCGATCTCTCTGACCAGTGGCATTGCGCGATCCGGGCTCATGCCGGGCTCGAGCCGTTCATCGTAGAGGATGCGCAGCAAAAGCCCGTCGTGCTGGGTCAGCAGGGCAAACTCCTGATCGTCATTGAAGATCGTCGGGCGGATCGAGCTGTCATCATTGAAAAGGCCCAGTGTTTGCGCCAGTTCCTCCTCGACGCAGGCTTCCAGCAGCAGGTCCGGCACTTCGGGCCGGATCATGACAAGCGCGAACAGGAGCTCCCCCGGGCCTTCACCCTCAACGCCGTGGCTTTCCCAGATCTGACCGGCGCAGGGAGAGTCTGCCGTGTACCACGGCCCCAGCGTATCGCGCATGAACCCGGCGGCTCCGGGACCAAGCGCGCGTCCGCCCAAGCTCTGGTCATCGGCACTTTGCCCAAGGCTCTCCCTAAGGATGTCGTCTCGAGGAAAGACGATCATCATGTTCATCGTCTCGTCGTCGAGATCGACCTCGGTGATCGGGTGGCCGGTAAGGTCCGCGAGATCCTCGACATAAGGCCGCACAAACCGCTCGATCCGTTCCTGATCCGGGCCATCGGCGTAGACCGTATAGCGGATAGGGTTGCGCCATTTGCGGATATGTTCCGGACCGGCCAACGTCTCGCCGGTGCCAAAGGGATCGGTTTCGAAGCTGAAGCCCAGTTTGCGGAAGTTCTGGGCCAGAACCGCCGGAGAGAACTTGGCATCCTCCGGAGAACGGTCCGTGCGCATGTACCCGTTAAGTTGCGCAAACGCGACATAGCTCGCCCACTCACGGGTCGGATCCGGAGGCGGGGCACATGCGCTGAGCCCAGCCATAAGGGCCAGCGCCGCTGTGATGCGTCGAACGCAAGATGTGGTCGAGGTTTGCTTCACCCCTCAGAGGTAGCGCCGCCCATACCGCGTGCCAAGGGAGGTCAGGATTTCGTGACCAATTGTCCCGGCGGCACGGGCCACATCGTCAATGGTCTGGTTGGGGCCGATCAGCTCGACCATATCACCGGGCTCGCAAGGGCGATCCGACACGTCGAGGGTGATCAGATCCATCGAGACCCGACCAGCGAACGGCACGGGATGTCCATTCAGGAACGCCGTCGCGCCATGGCTGAGATACCGGATCAGCCCATCCGCATAGCCTGCCGATATTGTGGCAACCGTGGAGCGCCGGTCAGCCACCCATGTCGCCCCATAGCCGACGGTCTCGCCGATTTCGACTGTCCGCGTCTGGATGACCGGAGCTTCGATCTGGACGACGGGCTCGGCATCGAGAAACGGCCAGCCGCCATAAAGCCCGATGCCCATCCGTGTCATGGCGAAATGATAGTCCTCGCCCAGCAACAACCCGGCAGTGGCCGACAGGGATTTTCGTGCGATCGCCCCTTCTGTCATCGTGCGAAACGCGGCGAGCTGCTGCGCGTTGATCGGATGTTCCGGCGCGTCTGCATTGCCCATATGGCTCATGATCAGATCGACGGAAGTGGGCAGCGCACCCAGCCCTGCGAACTCGTCTGCCTCCATTCCCAAACGGTTCATGCCGGTGTCGATCTGCACCGCGCTGGGCGCGCCGGGACAATCGGAAAACCATGCGCGGGCCTGGTCTGCACTGTTCAAAACGGGGCGCAGGTCTTGCGCAGCATAGACCGCCTGCTGATCGCGGCCATACCCGCCAAGGATATAGATCGCAGGCTCCGACCCGATCGCAGCGCGCAGTTCCGCGCCCTCATCCGGGACCGCGACAAAAAACGTCTGCGTCCCAGCCCGGGCCAGCGCCTGACCGACTTTGCCGGCACCACAGCCGTAGCCATTGGCCTTGACCACGGCAGCGGTCTCACAATCCGGTCGCGAGAGGGCGTCGAGCGCCTGCCAGTTCCGGACAATCGCGCCGAGATCGATTGTGAGCCGGGCGGCCAGACTCACCTAAGCCTCACTGGAAGTCGTTGCCGTCATAGCCGCCACTTGCGCCGAGATAGGCGGCACGATCACGCACCGGATCCGAGAACTTGGTAAAGCTGTCCTCGAAATGCAGTTCGGCGGTCCCGATGGGGCCATGGCGCTGCTTGCCGATGATGACCTCAGCGCGTCCGTGTAGTTTCTCCGCGCGGGCCTGCCAGTCCGGAAACTTCTCATCATCTTCGGGCGGTTTCATGCGGTCGTGGTAGTAGCTTTCGCGATAGACGAACATCACCACGTCGGCGTCCTGCTCGATAGAGCCAGATTCCCGCAAATCCGAGAGCTGTGGACGTTTGTCGTCACGTTCTTCGACCTTTCGCGACAGCTGCGAAAGTGCGATCACGGGGATGTCGAGTTCCTTGGCGATGGCCTTCAGCCCCTGGCTGATCTCGGAGACCTCGTTGACGCGGCCCTGATCCTTGCTCGAGGCCGGACGAACGAGTTGGAGGTAATCGACAATCATCACGTCCAGCCCATGCTGACGTTTCAGACGGCGGGCGCGGGCGGCCAAACTCGAGATCGGCAGGGCCGCCGTGTCGTCAATGTAAAGCGGAATGCGTTCGAGATCGCGCGCGACCTCGAGGAACCGGCGAAAATCGTCTTCGCCGAGATTGCCCGACAGAAGCTCATGGGATTTGATCCGCGCCTCTGCTGCCAGCACACGATTGGCAAGCTGCTCCGACGACATCTCGAGCGAGAAGAACCCGACCACCCCGCCATCGACGGACCCCTCGGTCCCGTCCGGCTTGGTCCCTTTCTTGCGCTTCTTCGCAATGTTGAAGGCGATGTTCGTCGCGAGCGCAGTTTTTCCCATCGACGGGCGGCCCGCCAGGATCAGAAGGTCCGAGCTGCGCAGGCCCCCAAGTCTGTAGTCCAATTCGCTGAGGCCCGAGGATATGCCGGCCAGCCCTCCGCCACGCTGGAAGGCGGCGTTGACCATGTTGGCCGCGTCTTCCGCGGCTTTGGCGAAACTGACGAAGCCGCCTTCGTATTTGCCGCGCTCGGCAAGCGAATAAAGTGACTGCTCTGCCTCGGTGATCTGTTCCGGCGGTTCCGTCTCTTCCGTGAAGTCGGTGGCGCGAGTTTGGATCTCCTCGCCGATCCGGATCAAATCGCGGCGCATCGCCATATCGCGGATCGTCTGGGCATAGTCCTTCGC
>CAYYZH010000126.1:3663-12135 GCA_964475765.1 uncultured Limibaculum sp. | reverse complement strand
GGGGGGGGCCGCGGCCGGGGGGTGGGGGCGGGCTATCGCGAGGGAACAGCGCTGCGCCGCAGGCGCTTCGGTGTGAGACTCGCAACACTTGTGCGCAACGAATGCTGGACAAAGGGCTATGCGCCGCCAGGCGCTTGGGCTAATCCAGGGCGCTTCTGATGCAGCAGCCCCCAAAGTGCCGGTGACGTGATGCGCTATATCTCAACCCGTGGTAAAGCCGAGATCCTGTCTTTCGAGGACGTGATGCTGACCGGGCTGGCCCGCGACGGCGGGCTTTATGTGCCGGAAAGCTGGCCTGAGATGGCTGCTGCCGACATCGCCGCCTTGCGCTGCGTATCTTATGAAGAAGCGGCGTTCCGGATCATGCGCCCCTTTATCGGCGACTGTTTCACCGACGCAGAGTTTCGCGAGATCATTGCCCGCGCCTATGCCGGTTTTGGTCACCGTGCACGAGCGCCGATGGTTCAGACCGGAGCCAACGATTGGGTGTTGGAGCTCCATCACGGCCCGACTCTGGCCTTCAAGGACTTTGCGCTGCAACTGATCGGCCAAATGTTCGAGGTTGTCCTCAAACGCCGCGGCGAGCGGGTCACCATTGTCGGAGCAACCTCAGGCGACACAGGTTCGGCTGCGATGGAGGCGTTCCGCGGCTCGGACGTGGCAGATGTCTTCTTTCTCCATCCTGCAGGCCGGATCTCGGAGGTCCAGCGCCGCCAGATGACAACTCCGGCGGAGCCCAATGTCCATGCCGTGGCCGTCGAAGGCACGTTCGATGACTGCCAGTCGCGCGTCAAAGACATGTTCAACGATTTTGCCTTCCGCGAAGAAGTCGGCCTCGCCGCGGCAAACTCGATCAACTGGGCCCGGGTCATGGCGCAGGTCGTCTACTATTTCACCGCGGCCGTCTCTGTGGGCGCGCCGGACCGTCCGGTGTCATTTTCAGTGCCCACGGGCAACTTTGGCGATATTTTCGCAGGCCATGTCGCGCGTCAGATGGGCCTGCCCATCGACAAGCTCATCATCGCCACAAACGAGAACGACATCCTCCATCGCATGATGCAGACCGGTGTCTACGAGATGCAGGGGGTCACGCCGACCATCGCCCCGTCGATGGACATTCAGATCAGCTCGAACTTTGAACGCCTGCTCTTTGGCCTCTATGACCGTGACGGTGCGGCAGTGGCCCGCTCGATGCAGGAGTTGAAGGAAACCGGACGCTTCAGCCTTGGACAGGGTGCGCAATCGGTACTGCACGAGGGCTATGCATCGGCCCGGGCGGACAAGGACGAGACCATGGCGACGATCCGCACGATGGCTGCCGAGAACGGTCAGGTCTTCGATCCGCACACCGCCATTGGTCTGGTTGCCGCAGAAACCTGCCGCACGAACCCGGCGACCCCGATGATCACGCTCGGCACGGCCCATGCCGCCAAGTTCCCCGATGCGGTCGAGGAAGCCTGCGGCCAACGGCCAGAGTTGCCTCACCGCATGGCTGACATATACCATCGTAAGGAGCGGTTGGTGACGATCGGCAATGATCTCGGCCAGCTTGAAGATCACATTCGAAGGGAAAGACGGGCATGACGGTGAAGGTCGATACCCTGGGCAACGGATTTCGGGTTGCGACCGAACGCATGGAGGGGCTGGCCTCGGCGGCCATCGGCATCTGGATCGACGCGGGCGCCCGCCATGAGACCGCCGAGCAGAACGGCATTGCTCATTTCCTCGAGCATATGGCCTTCAAGGGCACGTCGCGGCGCAGCGCGTTGCAGATCGCCGAGGAGATCGAAGATGTCGGCGGGTATCTCAACGCCTACACCAGTCGCGAGCGCACAGCGTATTTTGCCCGTGTGCTGTCGGGCGATGTGCCGCTGGCGCTCGATATTCTTGCGGACATTCTGCGCGACCCGGCGCTGGCCGAGGACGAGATTGAGACCGAGCGCGGCGTGATCCTGCAGGAGATCGGCCAGACGCTGGACACGCCCGATGATATCATCTTCGACTGGCTTCAGGAGACCGCCTATCCCGATCAGCCCATGGGCCGCGCGATCCTTGGCCCGCCCGAACGGGTCCGCGCCTTTGGTCAGGACGATCTCAAGCACTTCATTGGCACGCACTATGCGCCGGAGCGGATGATCCTTTCCGCCGCTGGCGGCGTCGATCACGATCAGATCGTGAAACTCGCCGAGCAGCTTTTCGGAGACATGCGTCCCTCCACCCGCGCGGCGGGGGATACGGCTGCCTATCATGGCGGCGAGCGGCGCGAGTTGAAGGAACTGGAGCAGGCTCACTTTGCGCTCGCGCTTCAGGCGCCGGGCTTTCAGGATGAGGACTTCCACGCGGCCCAGATCCTGTCGGTGGCGCTGGGCGGCGGTATGGCGTCGCGGCTCTTTCAGGAGGCGCGCGAAAAGCGCGGGCTCTGCTATTCGATCTTTGCGCAAACGGCGGCCTATGCCGATACCGGAATGATGACGATCTATGCCGGAACCGGGGCGGCAGAGTTGTCTGGGCTGGTGGATCTAACCACGGACGAGCTTGCCCGCGCGGCTGTCGATCTTAACGATGCCGAGATCGCCCGCGCCCGTGCGCAGACCAAGGCGGGACTTGTGATGGGGCTGGAAAGCCCGTTCGCCCGGGCTGAGCGCATCTCCATGATGCTCAGCATCTGGGGCCGGATCATCCCACTCGAGGATACCATTCAGAAGATCGATGCGGTGGATGCGGCGCGGGCCCGTGATGTACTGCGTCGGATCGCCCAGGGCGCGCCGACCCTTGCGCTTTACGGCCCCGTTGGCGGAGCCCGTCCGGTGGACGAGTTGGCTGCCCGGCTGGCCGCCTAGCGCATTGGGCATGTTCCAGCGCAAAGCCAGAACGAAAGTTGAGATCGAGACCGAGAGGCTGTTACTGCGCCCGCCGCAGCAACGCGATTACGAACACTGGTCCAAGTTGCGCCGCGACAGCCGCGCCTTCCTGACGCCTTGGGAGCCGACCTGGTCGCGCGATCATCTGACCGTGCGCTCGTTTCGCAACCGCGTGGCCTGGGCCGAACGGATGATCCGAAATGGCGAGGCGTTGCCGCTTTTTCTGATCAGCCACGAGCACAGCACCGTCATTGGGGGGCTGACGCTGTCGAACATCCGCCGACAGCCAGCGCAGGCCGCGACCATGGGATACTGGATCGGCGAGAGTTATGCCAAGCAGGGCCTGATGAGCGAAGCGCTGACGGCGGTGCGCGATCATGCGTTCACGCAACTGGAACTCTCACGGCTCGAAGCGGCGTGCTTGCCGGAGAACCTGGCCTCCCGCCGCCTGCTGGAACGCTGTCAGTTCAAGTATGAGGGCGTTGCGCAGTCCTATCTCCAGATCGATGGGCGCTGGCGCAACCATGTGCTTTATGCCGCGCTTCGCTCGGACCGGCGCGGCAAAGTGGAAGAGGCGGGCTAGGCCGCGCGAAGCGCGAGTTTGTGCATCGAAGTGCTGTCAGGCATGCCCGCCGGCGCCAAGAAGGGCCGGGTCCACCCCGATCTTGGCCAGCGCCTTGTCCCACTTGTCCACTTGGTCATCGCCAAACAGGAGATCCTCGTCAGGGTTGCAAAGCAGCCAGCCATTGCTTTGCAACTCGCCCTCGAGCTGTCCCGGCGCCCACCCGGCATAGCCGAGCGTGACCATGGCCCGGTCCGGTCCCTTCCCCAATGCAATCGCCTGCAACACATCCAGTGTTGCGGTCATCGAGAAGAGATCGTCGACCTTCATGGTCGCATCTTCGGCGAAATAATCTGCGGAATGCAGCACGAAGCCACGCCCCGTCTCGACCGGTCCGCCATAGTGCACGGGCCGGGGCGCATTGCCGGGTCCGATGGGTATGTCCAGCTTGGCGAACAGGTCCTTCCAGACGAGATCGTCGGCGGTCTTGTTCACGATCAGCCCAAGCGCTCCGTCCTCGGAATGGGCGCACAGGAACACCAGAGTGCGATAGAACCGCGGATCCGGCATGCCGGGCATCGCGATCAGGATTTGCCCGTCGAGAAACTGGGCACCATCGGTTGGTGTGTCAGATGACATACCCGAATTGTGCCGTTGAAACCTAAACGGATCAAGAATTCGCGATGGAGGTTGCCGTCACGGGTCATCACAAACTATGTGATCGTCATGAAACCTCATGCGTTTTTGCGCGCGGCGCTTCTGGCCGTGCCCCTTTTGGCCGCTGCATCAGGGCCGGGCTCATCGCAGGCGATCGTCTCCAGCGGGCAGTCCTTCATCAACGCTAAGCTCTTGCCCGGTGAAGTGCAGCCGGATGGCAGCCGCATGGCTGGGCTCAGCATGACGCTGGAGCCGGGGTGGAAGACCTATTGGCGTTATCCCGGTGAGACCGGCATTCCGCCGCAGATGGATTGGTCGGGCTCCGCCAACATCGCCGAGGTCGAAGTGCTGTGGCCGCGCCCCGAGATCTTCATGAGTTTTGGGTACCAGACCGTCGGATACTCGGAACGGGTGGTGTTTCCGCTTCGGATCACGCCGACAGATCCGACCCTGCCGATGGATCTGCGCCTTGAGGGTATGATCGGGGTCTGCAAGGAGGTCTGTGTGCTCGAGCATTTGGACCTCGCCGAGACCATCGCGCCGGACCACAAGGGTGCGCGCTATCGTCAGATCAAGCGTGCGATGCGCGCGGTGCCAAAACCCGCTGTCGAGACCGGTCTGGTTCGGGCCGAGTGTCGGATCTCCGGGGCGGGCAAGGACCGCAACTTCGATCTGAACCTCGCCTTCGAGACCCCACTGAACGATCCGGTCGTATTGGTCGAGGGCGGACCCGGCCTGTGGGTTCACGGTGTCGAAACCCGGGCCGAAGACGGTCTGGCCGAGGTGACGGCGGTGGTCACGCTGGAACAGGAGACCGGCTGGGTCAACCGGTCGTCCTTTCGGATCACGGTGCTCGACGGCTATATGGCCGCCGATGTGCAGGGGTGCACGGCGCCAAGCTGACTTCAGGCTAGCTCGAAGCCGGGGTCATGATCCCGACAACGGCCTTGCCCGGGTCCATCACGATGCAGATCCGTCCGACTTGCGGAACATCGAACGGCTCGTTGATGACCTGTCCGCCTGCGTCAACAATTTTGGCCGCCGCCGCGTCGACATCCTCGACCTCGAGATAGGTCATCCAGTGCGGTGTAATCTCGTGATTGGCGTTCTGGATCTGGTCGACCCCCATTATCCCCGCGACCGGGGTTTCACCGACCATGGCGACATTGTACTCGCCCATCGGCATGGGCATCGCGTTGATCGTCCAGCCGCAGATCTCGGTGAAGAATTTCTTTGATCCTTCGACATCTGCGCTGATCAGTTCGGACCAGTGAACATTTCCGTGGGCCATTCTCTTTCTCCTCCTGGTTGGATTTTATGAATGTGCGTCTTCTGCCCATTCGGAAATCCCAAATGCGCAAAGTTTAGCGCCTTATGGGGCTGCCGCATCGTATTGGTCGTGGCGGCGCAGCCAACGCATGATCCCATCGCCTTCGTCCCGCCCCTTCGGTGTCAGGTCCAGCAGGTGATAGGCGGCGTTCATCATGTCGAGACCGCGTGCGTAGGTCGAATATGTATGCACGACCGTATTGGCGTCCGGTTTGTGGAACACGCTGAGGCCCGGAGCCTCGGGGGCAGGGAAGCCGCGCGGCGCGTAGTTGTAGTCCGCGTCCCCGGCCGCCATCTGCTCCGGCGTGAAGCTGACATGGAAATCAGCGTTGAAGTCGCTGCCCAGCGAAGACACCCAGCTCAGCTTCCATCCCATGCGGGTTCGATACCGCTCGATATTCTCCAGGCTTGTGTTGGAGACCGTGACAAAGGCGGTATCGCGGTGGGCGAGGTGGATCTCCAGCCCGTCATAGCCATCTGCCCAGAACGAGCACGATGGACAGCCCTCCTCCCAGTCCGGGCCGTACATGAAATGGCTGACGATCAGCTGGCTGTGCGGGCCGAAGAGGTCGCTGAGGGTTTGCGTGCCTTGCGGCCCCTCGAACAGATAGGTCTTGTCGACCTTGACCGAGGGCAAGGCGCGTCTCCTTGCAGTCAGGGCGTCGCGGGCCCGGGTGAACGCTTTTTCATCGGCCAGATGCGCGCGCCGGGCCTCCAGCCATTCTTCGCGGGACACAATTGCAGATGTCATCTCTTATCCTCCGTTATGTGCGGGGTCAGGCCGCCAGGGCCTTGTCCAGGAGATCGAACGTTGCGTTCCAACCGGCAGCATGGCTGTCGCGGGTCTCGGCATCGGGCAGCTTGGCATGGGTCAGGGTCAGCGTGGTCTTGCCGTCGCCCGCCGGGCTCAGCGCATAGGTGACCTGGCTGATCTTGCCCGGCTTGGAGCTCCAGGCCCAGGTGAAGCTGACCCGCGATGGCGGATCGAGCTCGATATACTCGCCGCTGACACCGAACTCCGAGCCGTCGCCGCCGCGCATGTCGATATGCCAGGCCCCGCCGACGCTGACATCGGCGCCGGTCTTGATCGGCGTTGCCTTGCCGCCGCCGAACCACTGCATCCATGCCTCGGGGTTGGTCAACGCGGTGAACAGGGTCTCGATATCGGCATTGAACGTGCGCCGGATCATCACGGCAGTCTCGTCCAGAACTTCGGTCACTGGGGCGGTCATGGGTCGGTCTCCTTTTGCTGGGCAAGGTAGATGTCCAGCGCATCGAGCCGCTGGTTCCAGAAGTCGAGATGGGTCTGCAGCCAGCGTGAAGCCTCGTCCATCGGATCGATCCTGAGCGAACAGGTGACCGTGCGCCCGGTCTTACGACGCTCGACGAGACCGGCGTCCACCAACTTGCCAACGTGTTTCATCACTGCGGGCATCGACATGTCATGCGGCTCGGCCAGCTCGGATATGCTGGCCTCGCCACGGGCGAGGTGTTCGATCATCTGGCGCCGGGTCGGGTCTGCAAGCGCTGCGAAGGTGCTGTCGACTGGAGATTTGTAAACCATGTGGTTAACTAATGGCGGCGCCACAGCGGAGTCAATAGTTAACTTAATGGTATTGTTTCGGGCGCGCCGTGTCGCACTCTGTCGCCTTTGCAGCGGGCGCGGGATGGCCTACCTTTCAATTATGCGTTTCAAGGCGATCCATATCCTGCGCCTTCTGCCATTTGCCGCCTGGCTCTGGGCGCAGGTGGCGATGGCCGCTGCGGGCCCAGCGGCGCCGGCACATGCGCCGCAGCAGTCCGCCCTTGCCGCCCTCGCAGCAATGTTGCCGGGAGAGGAGATCGTCCTCTGCCATGCGGACGCGCATGGCCCTGAAAATCCGGAGCCGGGCGGGCCCCACGCGCATGGTCTCGGCTGTGACTGGTGCCAGGCCTTTGGCCAGGCCGTACTGCCTGAACCGGACACAGGCCTTCTACATTGCGTCTCAGGCGGAATGCCAACTCATGTCATCGCCGTCGGGCAAGCCGTCCCCGCCGCACCGTCGCATGACTATCTCAGCCGCGCGCCTCCGATCTGATCCGGATAAACAAAGTTAACCCCGGAACAGACCACGCGGAGCCGATCCGCACACGGAGCTTATGATGCGAAAAACAGGACTTGGACTGTTGGCGGCCCTGCCGCTGGCGCTGGGCATGATGTATGCGCCCCCCGCCGTCTCCCACGAAACCCAGGCCGGTGATCTGACGATCATCCATGCCTGGTCGCGGCCGAACCTGCCGAACCGGCCGGCGGCAGCCTATATGGCCATCGCCAATGACGGCGAGACGGCCGACAAGCTGCTCTCCGTCGCCTCCCCCGCCTTCGAGACGATCGAATTGCACACTGTCATCAAGGATGGCGATGTCATGAAGATGCAGCCGGTGCAGAGCATCGACGTGCCCGCCGATGACACGGCTGTTCTTGAACCCGGTGGACTTCACCTCATGCTCTTCGGGGCCGTGCGCGCGTTCAAGGATGGCGATAGCTTTCCCGCGACGCTGACTTTTCAGGAAGCCGGACCGGTTGAGATCACCGTGAAGGTCGAAAAGCGCACGTCGGGGGGCAACGAGGACCATGGGGATCACAACGCGCACGGCTCCCACGGGAACAGCGAGGCTGGCGGACATGGCACGCACAAAAAACACGGCTCGGATTGAAGGCGTTTTCCGCGGTGAACGCCCGAAGAGGCCGCCGCCGCTGGATGTCAACGACCGGCAGAGCCGTGCGGCCTGGCGCCAGTACATGACCGACTGCGCCCTGGCCGACAATCCCCGGCTCCGCCCGCCGGAAGGAGAACGCCATCACTAGCCGGCGGTCACGGTCCCGGGCTTGACCCGGGACCTCCTCGTGGCACCTCAGTGACGCTCCCAACCTGGTCTTGAGCGCCCCAGCGCTGACCACGAGACCACCCTGCCACGAAAAACCCCGCGTGGCAGCCACGCGGGGGTCCTATCGCATGTGCGTTACGTTCAGCCTTCGACGGCCGGGATCATGTTCTTGCCAGCGGCCAGTTCGCGCATTCG
>CAYYZH010000126.1:0-3653 GCA_964475765.1 uncultured Limibaculum sp. | reverse complement strand
GTGACGCTCCCAACCTGGTCTTGAGCGCCCCAGCGCTGACCACGAGACCACCCTCTGCCACGAAAAACCCCCGCGTGTACGTCACGCGGGGGTCATGCGTTCGAGCCGATGATATCAGCCTTCGACGGCCGGGATCATGTTCTTGCCAGCGGCCAGTTCGCGCATTCGCTTTTGCAGCTTTTCAAAGCCGCGCACTTCGATCTGGCGGATCCGCTCGCGGCTGACATCGTAGACCTTTGAGAGATCCTCCAGCGTCACCGGATCTTCCTTGAGCCGACGCTCGGTCAGGATGTGCTGTTCGCGTTCGTTCAGCGTCTCCATCGCCTCGAGCAGCAACTCGCGGCGCATGTCCAACTCCTGGCTCTCGGCATAGGCCGCGGCCTGATCGGCATCGTCATCGGCCAGCCAGTCCTGCCACTCCGACGTGCCTTCGCCATCGCCCTTGAGCGGCGCGTTGAGCGAGCTGTCACCGCCGCCCGACATCCGACGGTTCATCGAGACCACTTCGTCCTGGGTCACGCCGAGATCGGTGGCGATCTTTTCCACATGTTCCGGGCGCATATCGCCGTCTTCCAGCGCACCGATCTTGGATTTGGCTTTGCGCAGGTTGAAAAAGAGCTTCTTTTGCGCAGCGGTCGTGCCGAGCTTCACCAGGCTCCACGAGCGCAGGATATACTCCTGGATCGAGGCGCGGATCCACCACATGGCATAGGTCGCCAGTCGGAAACCCTTGTCCGGATCGAACCGTTTTACCGATTGCATCAGGCCAACATTGGCCTCGGAAATCACTTCGGCGGTCGGCAGGCCATAGCCGCGATAGCCCATGGCGATTTTAGCCGCCAGACGCAGGTGCGACGTGACCAGTTTGTGCGCGGACTCGCGGTCCTCGTGGTCGGCCCATGCCTTGGCCAGCATAAATTCCTCATCCGGCTCCAGCATCGGGAACTTCCGGATTTCAGAAAGGTACCGGCTCAGTCCCTGCTCCGGCGACGGGGCCGGCAGCGCGGCATAAGTCTTGCTCATCAATGTCTCCCCAAGCTGTCCCTATGACAGATGTATATCTGGACCCATCGGTACAAGGGGCCGGACCACGGCACAGCCAAAATAGATTAACGTTTACGTCATATATTGAGATCCAGTTGGGTTAATAATCCGTTCATATCCTCGGGAATTTTAGCCGAAAACCTGATAAATTCGCCCGAAATCGGGTGTTTGAAGCCGAGTTCAGCAGCATGTAGGGCTTGCCGGGGGAAATGTTTCAATGCCTCACGCTGTGCGGCGGTGCTGGTCTTTTCCGAGGGCGTCTTGGGCCGTCCGTAGACCGGATCGCCCACCAGAGAGTGTCCGATATGGGTGGCATGGACCCGGATCTGGTGTGTTCGTCCGGTCTCGAGCCAGAACTCGGCAAGACTGGCAAAGGGGCGGTCCGGGGGCCCGAACGTCTCGCGGACCCTGAGGCGGGTAACGGCCCGGCGCCCTTCCTTTTTGGCCACGGCCATGCGCTTGCGATCTGCCGGGTGGCGCCCCAGTAACGTCTCGATCCGGACGATTCCGCCGTCCTCGAAGCTGACGCCGGGCAGACCGGCCAGCCGCGGATCTGTGCGCGTCGGGGCGCCCCACAACACCGCGAGATAGCGCCGCTCGATATCATGCGCTGCGAAGAGCGCGGAGAGCCCGGCATGCGCCGCCTCGGACTTCGCCACGACCAGCAGCCCCGATGTCTCCTTGTCGATCCGGTGCACGATGCCGGGCCGCGCGGTGCCTCCGATCCCGGTCAGACTGTCGCCGCAATGAGCCAAGAGCGCGTTGACCAATGTGCCGGTCTCGGCGCCCGGTGCAGGATGTACGACCATGCCCGCGGGCTTGTTCACGAGGATCAGATCAGCGTCTTCGTGAACGATCTCAAGCGGGATGTCCTCCGGCTCGGGCTCTGCTGCGACGGGGGCTGGGACTTCGATGGTATAGGCAGTCCCCGCTGCCGCTTTGTCCCGTGCTTTGGCCGGGCCGTTCGGTCCCGCCACCACCCCTTTGGCGAAGAGCGTTGCAAGGCGCGAGCGTGACAGGGTCTCGCCCGCGGCGTCCGCCGCCCGGGCCAGCGCCCGGTCCAGCCGTTGCCCCGCCTGATCCTCTGCGATAACGAGGGTCACCACCACTGAGGCAGACGCCATGACCTATACTCCGGAAGACGAAGAGGAACCGCCGCAACTGCGCCGGCTGCGTCTCTTGGTCATGGCGCTGATCGTGGTACTCATGTTGGGCATTGTGACGATCGCGGCGACCATTGTCATCCGCCTTGGCTTTCCGTCGGTTCCGGTCGAGCCGGTCCCTGTCGAGGCGCTAACCATCCCGAAAGCCCATGAGGTGATCGCCTCCGGGCAGGGCCCGGGGACGGTGCACCTAACCCTGCGCGGCCCGGACGGCGTGGAGGCGCTTTATGTGTTCGACGCGGAGACCGGAAAGGAACTGAGCCGAACCACTCTGACCCGCAACTAGGCGCCCGCGCCCTCCCGCGTCATTCTGAGCTGAAAAGCGGTTTAGGGGTCCCTAACGTTCGTGCTTGTCCGGAGAGGCTTTTGCCTAGAGTTTTAATCAAACATCCAACATCGCCTGCCACCCATCACCGTCCATGATAGTCCCGATAGCTTGGATAGTCCGGGATGCTGGTCGCTTCATAAACTGCGCGCGTGATCGCCCGCGCCGTCACGTCCGCGCCGAGCGTGCCCAGTTCCGACAGGCCGGACCAGGGCTCAGGCGCTGCCCGCTCCCCTGTCGCGAGACAGAACACCGTATCGCCGTCGAGCGGCGCATGGACCGGACGGATTGCACGGGCCAGCCCGTCCTGCGCCATGATCGCAACGCGCTGGGCCTGGTCTTTGGTCAGCGCCGCGTCGGTGGCGACCACGACGAGGGTCGTGTTTTCAAGCGGCCCAGCCTCGGGTGCCTCTGCGATCCAAGTCTCGGGCTGGCCTGTCGGGACGGATTGCCCGCCAAACTCGCCCTGCTGCTCAAGCGTCCAGGCGTGAAAGATGTCCGTACCCGGGATTACGGTTCCGCCCACGGGGTTCGCCACTGCCAAAGCGCCAATGGTGAACTCCGGGGTCACGAAGGACGCGGTGCCGATCCCGCCCTTCAGCGGCCCGGCCGTCGCTCCGGTACCAGCGCCCGCGTTGCCGAGCGCAATCTCGGTGCCAAGATCGGACGCCGCCTTGTACCCGAGATCCCACCAGGGCGGATGGTCCCAGTCGCGCTGCGCTCCGACGTTGAGATCGAAGATGATCGCCGTCGGGACCAACGGCACCAATGCGCTGCCGATCGGAAACCCGCGCCCAGCCTTGCGCAATGCATGCATCGCGCCCCCCGCCGCATCCAGCCCAAAGGCCGATCCGCCGGACAGGCAAATCCCGTGCACTGCCGTGATTGTCGAGCCCAACCCCAAGAGAACCGTATCGCGCGCGCCGACCCCGCCGCCGCGGTGATCCACTGATGCGACGCATGGCTCGTCCGGGATAACCACCGTCACGCCGCTCATCAGATCGCCGTCAGCGGCCTGGCCGACTTTGATGCCGGGCACATCGCAGATGCTGTTCAGCGGTCCAACTCTGATCGCCACGGCCGCGCCCTCCGGTTTCAGATCACATATGCGCCTTGCAATC
>CAYYZH010000125.1:550-12214 GCA_964475765.1 uncultured Limibaculum sp. | reverse complement strand
GCGCGCGCCGGAGGGCGCAAGGTGGTCATGATGGCCCGAAAGGGTCCGTCGCTGAGCGTCCGGGACAACACGGGCAAGATGACGACGTTGATGAGCGATCTCTTGATGTCCGAAACCGCTCTGGCCTCGATCAGTGAACCGGCATCGTTTCCGGAATTGTTGGCCCTTCAACGCCAGATCGCGGGCTGGCGTTTTTATCACCAGTTCCGCGCCGACCCGGCATCGCCGCTCCGCGCGCCGCAGGTTTCGATCACGTCACCGGCGCTGGACAGCGATGGCGGCAACTGGGCTGCAACCCTCTACACAATGCTGGTGTTCGAGGCAGGATTGGGCGCGTTGCACGACGATGTCGAACGCTCCCCGGTTACGCGGGCCGTGGATGCGGGCTTCCCCGGCGCGAGGCTCTCCTTTGCAAGCGAAGGCGCGCAGTTGGAGCCGCAGTTGCAGATGCCAGAATTCCACCGCCCGTTCGGCGCTGCCGAGATGTCGGACGGGACGCTGAGATACCTCTGTCTTGTTGCCGCGCTGACGGCGTACCGCCCGCCGTCCTTTCTGGCGCTGAACGAGCCGGAAACCAGCCTGCATGGCGACATGATCGATCCGCTTGCACATCTGATTGGGGACGCCGCAAACCGGACGCAGATGCTGATCGTCACACACTCGCGGGCGCTGGCAGAAATCCTTGAGCTGGACTATGCCGCGCGGGTTCTGAACCTCATCAAGGATCGTGGCGCAACGACAATCTCCGGCACGGACTAGCGGTCAGAACCACTGGCCCGGTTCGATCATCCCAAGCTCGAGCAACTGGTGTGAACTCCAGTCAAACTCAGCCGTTCCGCGCCAGTAAAGCTGGCTTCGCTTGCCTGGAAACTTCGGATTGGCGAAAATCCGTCGCGTTCGGCGCAATGACATCATTGCCGCGGTCGGATTTCGATGCCACGGGCATGAAACCGAGGCATAGGCGGCATCCTCGATCTGCAAATCGCGGGTTACCGACAAATCGGGCGCGACCTTGAAATAGCTCGCCCGACCGATCTGCTGCATCCACAGCGGGCAAAGCTCCTCGAACCGCCAGCCAAGCGAGCCGTAGAGCTTTAACCGTTGATCCTGCTCGGGAAAGGCATGATATCCGAGCCGGTCAAAGGAGAGATTCAGATCACTGGGATCATCGTGTGCGCCCGGTAAGTGGTCGCCATAGAGATCCAGCGCATAGGTGAAGATCGACCGGCGCCGCTCCGACTCAAGAAACTCGGCCAGATCCCGCAGCGTCCGGTTCTCGCAATAGGGATAGAAGAAGAATTCGCCGTTCCATAGCCACAACACCCAGCGCCCGGCCAATGCAGAAAAGATGTCGTTCAAAAGCTGATGCGGGTTGAGATCACGAGGGTCTTCGGCAATGCGGATCAGGTGGCAGTCCAGCTCCTCCAGACATGCCGCGCCCTGACCGACAGCAATGATCGAACGGGTGCCCTGCGAGATGGTCCGTCGCGCGGTTGTCTGCGCGTTCTCGGCAGATTCGCAGAGCAGCACCGTAACAGGACCGGACGGCAGAGCAGGGTTTGCGTCTGCAAAATCCCGGGGCGTTGCGTAGTCCATGTGGTCTATCCTCTGACTCCGGCTACTTCCTAACCCCGGGAAGATGACTTGTCGATTGAGCCGTCCGTTTCAAATCCGGCGCTGGACGGGCTGGGGCTGCAACGATAGGGTCGCGCCCGATGAGAGGATGTACGGGATATTGCCGGAATCTGGCCGACCGCGTGCGGTTGCCGTGGCGATTCTTCGCCCGCAGGAGGGACACTGTTCCTCTTGTGCATAAGTGATACGCCCAAGCCAGCCAGCAGAGATCCAGCGGAGAGACCAAAATGAGCGCCAAGACGCTTTATGATAAAATATGGGATGCCCACGTTGCGGACGAAGCCGAAGACGGCACATGTCTGCTTTATATCGATCGCCACCTCGTCCATGAAGTGACCAGCCCTCAAGCCTTCGAGGGCCTTCGCATGGCGGGGCGCAAAGTGCGCGCGCCCGGGGCCACGATCGCGGTGCCCGACCACAACATCGCCACAACCCTCGACCGGCTCGACGGCATCAAAGACGAGGAGAGCCGGATCCAGGTCGAGGCCTTGCGCAACAACTGCGCGGAGTTTGGCGTCGAGATGTACGATGTCGACGATGTGCGCCAGGGGATCGTGCACATCATCGGGCCGGAACAGGGTCTGACCCAGCCCGGCATGACCATTGTCTGCGGCGACAGCCATACGGCGACCCACGGTGCGTTTGGCGCGCTGGCGCATGGGATCGGCACGTCCGAGGTCGAGCATGTGCTTGCGACCCAGACCCTGATCCAGAAAAAGTCCAAGAACATGAAGGTCGAGGTCAACGGCACGCTGCCCGCCGGTGTGACAGCCAAGGACATTACGCTCTCGATCATCGGCAAGACCGGCACCGCAGGCGGCACGGGCCATGTGATCGAATATTGCGGCGATGCGATCCGCGGGCTCTCCATGGAAGGCCGAATGACGGTCTGCAACATGGCCATCGAAGGCGGGGCTCGTGCAGGTCTGGTCGCGCCTGATGAGAAGACCTTCGCGTATCTGCGTGGCCGTCCGCATGCGCCGTCAGAGACTCATTGGGATCAGGCGGTAGCGTATTGGCAAACCCTGTTCACAGATGAGGGTGCACATTTCGACAAGGTGGTCGAGATGGATGCCGCCGATATTGCACCTGTTGTGACTTGGGGCACTTCGCCCGAAGACGTGCTGCCGATCACGGCGAATGTGCCTGCGCCCGGTGACTTCGAGGGTGGCAAACAAGCCGCTGCGGCGCGGTCGTTGGAATACATGGGGCTGACGCCAGGCACACCGCTAAGCGAGATCGGGATCGACACGGTCTTCATAGGGTCGTGCACCAATGGCCGGATAGAAGATCTGCGTGCCGTCGCGGAAGTGATGGAAGGCCGACGCGTCAAAGAGGGCGTTCGCGCGATGATCGTGCCGGGCTCGGGTCTGGTGCGCAAGCAGGCCGAAGAAGAAGGACTGCTGACGCGGTTGAGCGAGGCCGGGTTCGATTTCCGACTTGCGGGCTGTTCGATGTGTCTTGGCATGAACCCCGATCAACTGTCGGCAGGCGAACGTTGTGCCTCGACCTCGAACCGGAATTTCGAAGGGCGACAAGGAAAGGGCGGCCGCACTCATCTGGTCAGCCCGGCGATGGCCGCTGCTGCTGCGATCACCGGCAAGCTGACGGACGTCCGGGCACTGGGCTGACGAACCAGACGGCGTGGGGGGGGGGGGGGGCCCCCCCCCCCCCCCACCCCCCCCCCCCCCCCCCCGCCGGGGGCGCGCCGGGCTGACGAACCAGACGGCGTGGCGGTGCGATGCACCGCCACACGCGAAACCGCCGCCCTCGCCCTCCGGGCTGCGGGCGGCACTGGCGCCTAGGGGCCACAGATGCGTTTTCTGCCAAAGATCTTCCGGGCTGCGGTCAAATCTGGCCGATTGGAGCTAAATGGCCCTGATAGCTTCCAAGAGGTTTTTGGTGGGGGAGGAGACGGCCCAGACGTTGCCATCCACATCACGGATCCCGGTCTTGACTGGAAGATCTTTCTGAACCCCGAATTGAAAGCCGCAGAAGCCTATATGGACGGTGGTCTCGAAATTGAGCGCGGTACGCTGCACGATTTCATCGGGCTGTTCTTTCACAACAAAAAACACTTCGATTTGACGCCAAGCCAAATTTTTTGGCGCGGACTTGCGCGAAAAACACGGCGTGCAATGCAGCACAACCCGATTGCACGTGCACGGCAGAATGCCGCGCATCACTATGATCTGGGCAATGCGTTCTACGCGATGTGGCTGGACGAAGATCTCCAGTACTCCTGCGGGTATTGGGAAGATGGCGTGGAGACGCTGGCAGAAGCGCAAACTGCCAAGAAGCGCCACATCGCCTCCAAGCTCACGCTACAGCCTGGGCAGCGCGTGCTAGACATCGGATGTGGTTGGGGTGGTATGGCGCTCTATCTGGCGGCTGTCGCAAATGTCGAAGTGGTCGGCGTTACTTTGGCTGAAGAGCAGTTGGCTGTTGCGCGTCGGCGTGCTGAGATCCTTGGACTTTCTGACCGTGTGGACTTTCGACTGCAGGATTATCGGCATGTGAGCGAGCGTTTCGACCGGGTGGTTTCCGTCGGCATGCTGGAACATGTCGGGGTCGGGCACCTTGATGAGTATTTTCTGAACGTGCGTGACCGGCTGGCGCCCGATGGAGTTGCCTTGATCCATGCAATCAGTTCGAAAGCACCACCCGGCGTGACAGGCCCCTTCCTGCGCAAGTACATCTTCCCCGGTGGGTATTCGCCAAGCCTGAGCGAGACGTTTGAGGCGATCGAAAAGTCAGGGTTGTGGGCGCTGGATAACGAGATCTGGCGTGTCCACTACGCGAAAACACTCGAAGAGTGGCGTCAGCGGTTCGAAGCCGTTCGGGGCACGGTCGTTGACATGTATGACGAACGGTTCGCCCGGATGTGGGAGGTCTATCTCAGCTCGTGCGAGTATGTGTTCTCGCACGGCTCCAGCCATGTGTTTCAGATCCAGCTTGGCCGAGAGCGGAACAGCGTGCCTTTGACTCGGGACTATCTGCGCGAGGCCAAGGTTGAGCTTTTGAATAAGGAAGCGGAGTGGCTCCCGAAGATCGCTGCCTCGACGCGCCAAGCGCTGGACGGCGAGCCGTGAACATCGAAGATGATCTTCTGGCGGAGGCCTATAATCGCGGCCTCGATCTGGAGAAAGCGGGTAAGCTGACAGACGCGGCGGCGGCTTATCGCGAAGTGCTCAGGCTTGATCCCAGCGATCATGGGGGCGCGGCGGTTCGGCTCGCGGCGATGGGTGCGGGACCCGTGCCCGAAAAGGCGCCAGATGCCTATGTCGCCACACTGTTCGATCAGTGTGCGGATGTGTTCGACGACATTCTGGTCGAGCGTCTCGGCTATGCCGTTCCTATGCTGGTGCGTCAGCGTCTGGCGGAAATCGCACCTGGGCCTTACGATCAGATGCTGGATCTTGGCTGTGGCACAGGCCTAACCGGTGACACACTCGCAGACATGGCAGGCACCATCACGGGCTTGGATCTGGCCGAGGGGATGCTGGAGGTCGCCGGTGAACGCGAGACGTATGACCATCTCTTTTTGGGCGAAGCCGTTGCCTTTCTCGACCAGGCCAAAGCCGGTGAGTTCGATCTGGTCACGGCGACCGATGTTCTGCCCTATATCGGCGCGCTTGAGCCGTTCTGCCGAGGACTGGGACATGCTCTCAGAGACAGCGGTGTGACGGCTCTGTCCGCCGAAACGTTTGCGGAGACAGCGGACAGCCCGGACTTCACCGTCGGGCCAAAGCACCGTTTTGCGCATGCTTTGCCGTATCTGCAGAATTGCCTGAAGTCAGAGGGGCTATCGATCCTCGAGCAGTCCTCGATCACCGTGCGATATGAGGAGGGCGCGCCGGTACCGGGGTGCCTGATCCTGGCGCGGAAGAACTGACCCGGTCAGTCCCGCCCGGGCACGGCGAACGGGTTGCGATACAGGGTCGAGTGGCTCTCGACACCGACCTCCAGCACGCAGTCTGAGACAGGATAGGCGACGCAGGTCAGGATATAGCCATCTCTGCTTTGCCTACGGTTCAGCGCGGTTGCACCGGGTTGGCGTACTTTGCCTGAGAGGAGACGTGCGGCACATGTGATGCACCCGCCGTACTCACACGCTACCGGCAACTGAATACCGGCCCGCGCACAAGCCTCGTAGATCGTCTCGCTCTCCCGACAGACGATCGTCCGGTTTCGCCGGTTCTTGAGTTTTATCTTGAAGCCGCCCGTCTGATCCATCTTCAGGAAGGCACCACACCAGTTTCAGACAGGAAGTCGGTAATCAATGCGCCAAGAGCCTCGGGCTGTTCAACGCACGGGATATGACCTGCATCGCGGATCAGTTCAAACCGGCTTCCCCGGATAAGGCCTGCAGTTTCGCGCACCAGATCGGGCGGTGTCGCGCCGTCTTTGTCACCGCAAACCGCAAGGCAGGGTATTCGCAACGCTGAGGTCTGTTCGGTGAGGTCGGTGTCCCGAATCGCGGTGGACATGGCTGCATATCCTTCCCCCGGCGTACGACAGAGCATCGAACGCCAAAGCGCGAAGCCGGGATCATTGGCGCGGAATTCGGATGTGAACCAACGCTCCATGACACCATCGGCCATCTCCTCGAGCCCCTGACTGCGGGCCATCGAAATGCGGGTGTTCCAAAGGTCAGGCGTGCCGATCTTGGCACCAGTATCGCAAAGGATCATGGCTGGGACTAAATCCGGCCGTGCGGCGGCGAGGCCCTGCGCGATCATCCCGCCGACAGAGAGACCACAGATCACCGCGCGGGTTACGCCGAGTTGATCGAGAATGCCCGCCAGATCGGAGACGTTGGCCTCCATTCCAAAAGGAGTTTCCGCGAGATCACTCAGGCCATGGCCACGTTTGTCGTATCGGATCACGCGAAGACTGCTCGGCAGGTGTGGCAACAAAGGGTCCCAGATGCGGAAATCCGTGCCCAGCGAGTTGGAAAAGACGAGCGCCGGGCCGTCAGTCGGCCCCCTGTCGTCCACATGAAGCGTCAGCCCGTTGACCTTGATTGCCTGCATTCGCGATCTCTCCCTCCCCGGCGTGCATTGAGCGGCACACATTTTCACCGAGTGTGCCGCAAAGCTTCGGGGTCAGTCCAGCCAGATCGGGTTCGACCAGGCCCGGCGATTATGGGAATCCGTGATCGTGACCCGCAACCATCCGCCGTCCCGGAACGCCGCCAGCGGAATTTCCGCCTCAGACATCCCAAACCCGTGGACGTATTTGGCTGACGCCCCCTTGCCCACCGCCATGATCCGATCTGCGGGCGAGCAACGGATACGCACCGATTTCGTGCCCACTTCGATATCGTGCAAAAGCGGTCCCTGCGACGAGTAGTAGGCTCCATCCTTGAGAGCGGCGAGCAAGGCGTCAGACTCGCGATCCTCGGCCTTGACCATGACCCATCCTCCGAAATGGTCCGCGCTTTTGAAATGGGCATCATCTGTTGCACAGGCCGTCACGCGCCGCCCTTCGGTCAACAGAAGGTCCAGGATCGCCAACCCGTCGGGCCGGTCACATTCGACCGCGCAGCCGTGATTATAGATCTCAACCGCATGAGCCATATCGAGCTGGCGCGCATCGGCAAGGGTGAGATTGTACCATTGCGGATGAGCAATCGCGACGAAGGCCCCGGCTTCGACGCAGCGACGCGCCAGATCCGGCATACTTTCCGTGCTATCGGCCGCGTTGAAGTTGGGTGCATAGGGCGGCTCGAAGTCCGGGGGCAGGCCCACGGCGAGCACATGCCAGATCTCTCCGTTTGCGATACTGCCGGTATGGAGTTCCGCGCCCAGGATCGTGGTGAAGGTGTCCGTTCGATATGGCACCGTGTCCGCGATGGGATAGTTGAAAAGGCCGACAAAGTGCTCGGACAGACAGATGAAGTCATACCCTTCTTCCGCGTAGCGACGGCATACTTCGCCAGGATCCAGCGCGCCATCGGACAGCGTAGAGTGCGTGTGAAGATTACCACGATAGAACCGGCCAGGCGCCGAGAACGCTATTGGTCTGAACATGGTTTGCCTCCTCGACCGGCCACACGCGAACCGAGGTCCGCATCGACTGCCGCTTATCCCAATATGATGAGAGATTTACGACATATTGGATTCAGATGGCGAGGCCCAAGGCCGTAACACACCGATCAACCGGGGGCTGCGGCCTGCGGTTTATGTGCTATGAATTCTCACAGAGCATGATAGATATATGGCAGTAATGCTGTCCTAATGGAGAACTCATGGCCGTCTTGTCCTCGCAAATCTCGAAAAGAGAAAGCGGATTTGCCGAAAATCAGGCCGCTATGACGAAGGCTCTGGATGAGGTTCGCGAAGCCGTTGATACAGCACGTCAGGGCGGTGGCGAGAAGTCACGCGCCCGACATCTCTCGCGGGGCAAGCTTTTGCCGCGGGATCGTGTGGAACGCCTGCTGGACCCCGGCTCGCCCTTTCTCGAACTTGGTGCGGTCGCGGCACATGGGCTCTACGACGGACAGGTTCCCGGTGCCGGAATCATCACCGGTGTTGGTCGGGTCTCGGGCAAGGAGTGCTTGATCATCTGCAATGATGCGACGGTCAAGGGCGGCACCTACTATCCGATGACAGTGAAAAAACACCTCCGCGCACAGGAGGTCGGGCAGGAGAACCGCCTCCCATGCATCTACATGGTCGATTCCGGCGGCGGTAACCTGCCCCAGCAGGACGAGATCTTTCCCGACAGGGACCATTTCGGGCGTGAGTTCTTCAACCAGTCGCGCATGTCTGCCGATGGCATCCCGCAGATCGCGGTCGTCATGGGGTCGTGTACGGCGGGCGGCGCCTATGTCCCAGCGATGTGCGACGAGAGCATCATAGTGCGCGATCAGGCGACGATTTTTCTGGCGGGCCCCCCGTTGGTAAAAGCGGCCATTGGCGAAGAGGTCAGTGCGGAAGAGCTGGGAGGCGGGGATGTGCACACGCGGCTCTCCGGCGTTGCGGATCACCTCGCCCGTGACGATGCCCACGCGCTGGCGCTGACCCGTCAGATCGTGGCCGGGCTCAACCGCGAAAAGAAGGTCGATGTGGTGCTGCAAACGCCGGAGCCGCCAGCTTATGACCCTGATGAAATTCTTGGGATCGTTCCGGCTGATGCGCGCAAGCCTTATGACGTTCGCGAAGTCATTGCCCGCGTGGTCGACGGCTCGCGGTTCGATGAATTCAAGGCCCGGTTCGGCACGACTCTGATCACCGGTTTCGCGCATATCCATGGCATCCCCTGCGGGATCATTGGCAACAATGGCGTACTCTTTTCCGAAAGCTCGCAGAAAGCCGCGCACTTCATCGAGCTGTGCTGCCAGCGCAAGATCCCGCTGGTGTTCCTGCAAAACATCACCGGTTACATGGTAGGCAAGAAATACGAGCATGAGGGCATCGCCAAGCACGGCGCCAAGATGGTGCATGCGGTGTCCTGCGCTCAGGTGCCGAAGGTGACGATGATGATCGGCGGCTCGTTCGGCGCCGGAAATTACGGCATGTGCGGGCGCGGCTTTGGCCCGCGTTTCTTGTGGTCCTGGCCGAACGCACGGATCTCGATTATGGGCGGAGAACAAGCCGCAGGCGTCCTGGCCACTGTCAAGAAGGACGCCGTCGAGAAGGCAGGCGGCACATATACCGAGGAAGACGAACGCGCCATCAAAGACCCCATCATCGCGCAGTTCGACCGCCAGTCGCATTGCCTCTATGGCTCGGCGCGCCTCTGGGACGACGGTGTGATCGACCCACGCAAAACCCGTGACGTCCTAGGCCTCTCGTTATCGGCAGCACTCAATGCTCCAATCCCAGACTTCCACTTCGGCGTCTTCAGAATGTAGTTCGACACATGAAACTCACATCAATCAACTCCGACAAAGCACCGGCGCCTGAGGGTGCATATGATAATGCTCTGTTGGCCGAAGGCGTGTCAGACGTCTTGTTCATTAGCGGTCAGATTCCGGTTGGTTTGGATGGCACGCCGTCTGATTTTGCGGGACAGGCCAAGCAAGTGTGGAAGAATATTGATGCGCAACTCGTTTCCGCGGGAATGACAAAGGATAACCTAGTAAAGGCCACGACCTTCCTCGCAGACCGATCCCACGCGGTCGAGAACCGCGAAGTGCGCAGTTCCTATCTCGGCAAGAAACGGATCGCCCTGACTGTTGTCGTTTGTGAGATCTTTGATACCGATTGGCTGATTGAGGTCGAAGCCATCGCGGCGCGATAGTTCTGATTGCCAAACACACTAACAACCAAACTTCTATCTGAAGGCTGAATCGATGCCAGACATCACCCCCGTTCATGCAGCTGATGGCCCACCGGATCCCGGCAGCTATGCAATGGCTATGTCAGTCAAAGGGGCAGATGAGCTGCTCTTCATCTCCGGACAGATCGGGGTGGATCAGGACGGTGTTGCACCTTCCGGTTTTGCCGAACAGGCCGAACTGATCTGGGGTAACATAGACGCGCAACTGCGGGCCGGTGGCATGACCAAGGACAATCTGGTCAAGGTTACGATCTACCTCTCAGACCGCAAATACACCGACGAGTATCGCGCGGCGCGAGACGCGTATCTCGACGGACGCAGAGTGGGTTTGACCTGCATCATAACCGGCATTTTCGACAGTGCTTGGCTCATGGAAATCGAGGCAATCGCTGCACGATGAAGGATCGGCTGACATCTCTTGGCCGCTCGATTTCGGGGATGGCCGACGCGGCATGGGATCAGGTACCAGACCTGACATTGGCTTCAGATGTCGAGGTGCCGATCTATCTCATCCATCACGGCCGGTCGGCAGAGGACTATGAGATCTTCTGCGATTTTGAACGGTTCATGACCGAGACCCAGAACGGTGTCTTCGCTCGCCCTGTCCTGCGTGTGTGGGCTGGGCGTCAGGATTTCGAGCGGCATGTGTTTGCACGCCGTCTGCGCGAGGACTTTTCATCGCAGTTCCAAGCAGCGCGGGATCGCCTGCGAGCCAAAAAGGAAGCGGCACAATCTGGATGGCTACCCTCTCTGCCTAGCTTAGGCGAAGTCTTCTTCTGGGGCATCGCCGCCACCGGTAGTCTACTCGGCAGTATCGTACTTTATATTGCGACTGCCACTGGACGCGCTGCACTGGACGAAGTGAGCCGCATCCTAAAAAGCTCGCTGATCGGGAGGACGCTGGCCGGACGTACAGCCGAAGAACAGCTCGAAGACCTTATCGCCGAAAAGCAAACCGTGATCGACGCGGCACTGGCACGAACTGAAATCACCTTGCACCGTGACCTCCATGCCCAGGCCTGGCGCGGACAGGCCCCAGGTCCGATGACCGGTATGGATCGGGATGCCTGGCCATTGCCTGACTTTATTCGTGGAAGGCTCGACGTCTGATGTTCTCAAAGATCCTCATCGCAAACCGGGGCGAGATCGCGTGCAGGGTCACGCAGACAGCGCGGCGTATGGGCATTGCAACGGTGGCGGTCTATTCGGACGTGGACGCTGGTGCACTCCATGTCGAGATGGCTGACGAGGCGGTACATATCGGTCCGGCCCCGGCTCGCGAAAGTTATCTCGTCTTCGACAAGATCATCGACGCCGCCAAACACACGGGCGCTGAGGCCATCCACCCCGGCTATGGTTTCCTTTCGGAGAACCCCGATTTTGTCGAAGCCGTCGAAGCCGCGGGTCTGACCTTCATCGGACCTTCGGCGTCGGCCATTCGGGCCATGGGCCTGAAAGACGCGGCCAAGCGGCTGATGGAAGAGGCGGGCGTGCCGGTCGTGCCCGGCTATCACGGAGACAATCAGGGTGAAGCGTTCCTCGCCAACCAGGCTGCCGACATCGGCTATCCTGTCCTGATCAAGGCCAGCGCAGGTGGCGGCGGCAAAGGTATGCGCAAAGTCGACGTGCCAGAAGAGTTTTCCGCCGCCCTCGCATCGGCCCAACGCGAAGCCAAGGCCGCCTTCGGCAATGACCATGTGTTGATCGAAAAGTTCGTCACATCACCGCGCCATATCGAGG
>CAYYZH010000125.1:0-540 GCA_964475765.1 uncultured Limibaculum sp. | reverse complement strand
CTGTGGTGCCAACGATCTCAAGCCCGGCCGCGCCGGTGCCGCCCGGTACGATCCCCGGCAAGCCCGACAGATCAAGCGTTCCATTGAAATCGTCAAAGCGGAACGTCAGGTCCAGCCCATTCCCGCCATCGGCGAAGTAGTTCGCAATACGCACTTCTCCGCCCGATGACGTCAAAAGCAGATCATCAGCATCACCCGCGGCGATCGAGAAGGTTACATCGGCCTGATCCAACCCGTCGAAATGAATGGTGCCGCCTTGGAATGTTTCCAGCGCGATGGCATCCGCGCCGTGCATCTCTTTGAACGAGATTGCTCGCTCCAACGGCGTCATCAAAAGGTGATCGAGGAAGCGCCCGCACCGGGCATGACGCCGGAGGTCCGCGAGGCCATGGGGTCCGCTGCTGTCCGGGCTGCGGTGGCCATCGGATATGCGGGCGCGGGGACGGTCGAATTCATCGTGGATGGCTCGGATGGGCTGAAGCCGGACGGCTTCTGGTTCATGGAAATGAACACCCGTCTTCAGGTCGAACATCCTGTGAC
>CAYYZH010000124.1:2824-12357 GCA_964475765.1 uncultured Limibaculum sp. | reverse complement strand
TGTCCCCGGCGACCAGTCGCTCGCGTACCAAAAGACGCAGATCACGTGCGAGGCTCGCGTTTGAATCGTCAATGCTCTCGTTGCGACACACAAGGCACCGGATTTCCTTGGAGATCTCGCGAGCGCGCTCCTCGAGCGCGGGGTCGTCTAGAACCTCATCCGGTTGCACGGCATGGACGGGCACGGCCATGGCCATCAGGACCAGTATCGCGAGCAGAGCGCGCACCATCAGATCACTCCGCCGGGATCGTCGCGGCACGCGAACGCCGGGCCGCAGCGCCAACCCGGTAGCGCCGGTCGGTCAGGCTGACCAGTCCGCCGAACGCCATGATCAGCGAGCCGATCCAGATCCAGTTGGCCAACGGCTTGTAGTAGGAGCGCACGGCCCAAGCGCCGGCCTCGTTCTGATCGCCGAGCACGAGATAAACATCGCGAGTCAGACCAGGATCGATTGCCGCCTCAGTGGTGGGCATCTGTTGCACTGGGTAGAAACGCTTTTCCGGGCACAGCTGACGTATGGCCTCGCCGTCTTTCAAGAGGGTAAAGCGACCATACTCCGTGCGGAAATTGCGCCCCTCGCCGCCCTTGATCGTGCTCTCGCCAGTGGCGCCGCATTGCACAGCGTTGAATGGCGCGCCGAGGGGCAGCCGGTCAACACTCTCAAACCGCACTTCGTATGGCCCCAGCGGAATGGTGTCGCCTGGATTGGCAAGGCGGATATCCTCGATCTCCCAGGCGGAAACCGCAGCGATGCCCATTGCGGTCAGGCCCAGACCAGCGTGGGCAATAGCCTTGCCCCAATCCGCACGGGGAAGTCCTGCAAGACGGCGCATGCCCTTGGCAAACCCGGCCTTGGCAAATCCGCCACGCTCCCACAGTTCGACCAGAACGCCGAACACAAGCCATGCGGCGATGGCAATGCCGACAGGCGCCAGCAGCGCGGTGCCTTGCTGATAGCCCATGACAATCCCGCCGACGACCAGTGCCGCAGCGGCAGCCCACCAGAGACGGCTCATGACCTTACCCGCATCGGCGCGCTTCCAGGGCATCAGCGCGCCAAGCGGCAAGGCCAGAAACAGCATCACCATGAAGGGCGTGAACGTGAGGTCAAAAAACGGCGCGCCGACCGAGATCTTCGCACCATCCAGAAATTCGCGGGCCAGCGGTGCCAAGGTGCCAACGAATACAACCGCGCAGGCGACTGCCAGCAGCAGGTTGTTCAGGATAAGCGCGCCTTCGCGGCTTATGGGCTGGAAGACGCCCTCGGAGCGCATGGAGGGTGCCCGCCAGGCGAACAGGGTGAGCGAGCCGACGATGGTGACGAGGAGGATTGCGAGGATGAACACGCCCCGTTCGGGATCGTTGGCAAAGGCATGAACAGAGGTGATCACGCCAGAGCGCACAATGAACGTTCCGATCAGGCTGAGGGAGAACGCGAGGATCGCGAGAAGAATTGTCCAGGCCTTGAGGGACGAACGCTTTTCCACGACGATCGCCGAATGTAGGAGGGCCGCCGAGATCAGCCACGGCATGAATGAGGCGTTCTCGACAGGATCCCAGAACCACCAGCCACCCCAGCCAAGCTCGTAGTAGGCCCAGTAGGATCCGAGTGCGATCCCAATGGTCAGTGAGATCCAAGCAGCCAGGGTCCAGGGTCGAACCCAGCGCGCCCAGGCCGCGTCCACCCGACCCTCGATCAGGGCTGCGACCGCGAAGGAGAACGCCATGCTCAGACCGACATAGCCGAGATAGAGGAACGGAGGATGGATCGCGAGCCCGATATCCTGCAAGAGCGGGTTCAGATCTGCGCCATCTGGTGGCGCGGGGAAGATCCGCTCGAACGGATTGGATGTGAAGAGGATAAAAGCGAAGAACGCTGCTGCGACAAGGGCTTGAACGGCGAGTGCTCGCGACTTGAGGGATAATGGCAGATCTCTTCCGAACGCGGCGACCATCGCACCAAACACTGCAAGGATCAGCACCCAGAGCAGCATTGAGCCCTCATGATTGCCCCAAGTTGCTGTGACCTTGTAGATCGTCGGCATCAATGAATTCGAATGGGTCGCCACCAGCCGAACCGAGAAGTCCGCGGTGACGAAGGCGTGGATCAAGGCGGCAAAGCTGAGCCCGACCAACAGGAATTGTAACAGCGCCGCGGGCGTTGCCACCCGCATCCAATCTGACCAGCCCTTGTGCGCGCCGACGAGTGGCACGAAGACCTGCACCAAAGATACCGCAAAAGCGAGTATCAGCGCAAAGTGTCCAAGTTCAGCGATCATTGGCCAGCCCCGTTCAAATCAAACACCGCAATAGTGCGGTGCAGATGCAAATGGTGCAAGGCGCAGGGTTGTCACGGTTAAGCGACCGCGATTTGGGATTAGCCCGGATTCAGCAAAGGGTCCGTCTTCAGCGAACACGGATCATGTCGTTGCGCCTGTTTGCAACGATGTCACGCTCTCTCAGCCTTCTCGTCGTGATCCATGTTCACATAAGGGCAGCGCCCTTCGCAGCCGATTACTTGGTTGTGACCACGGGATTGTTGGCGCCGGTCCAGCCAACCATGCTTTCGGGGTAGAGCTTAACGTTTTGGATACCGGCGAGCTCGGACAGCGCGAACCAGTTCGTCGCTGCCCAGTGACCAGTATTGCAGAAACTCGCGATCGGTCGGGATTGGCCGTCTTCGACGCCAGCAGCTCTCGCCTGGGCTACGACCTCTTCCGCAAGCGAAATCTGTCGCTTTTTCGGTCCCTTGAACCAGGTCGAGTGCGTGATTTGCGCTGCCCCTTCGATCGTACCCGCAGCTTTTGCCGCAGGGTGTTTTTTCTCGCCTGTCTGAAAGGGAATGGGCCTTGCGTCGATGATCTGGGCATCGCTACGCCCCTCGACGACATCCAGAACCTCGTTCCGAGTGATCATCCAATCGCGCGCCAAAGTGAATTCTTCGGTGGATCGCGTCGGCGTTCCAGTTTCGGTTGTGAGCGTGTTTCCCGCGCTGACCCAGTTGACCAGCCCGCCGTTTAGGATTGCGATTTCAGTCAGTCCTGCTGACTTCAGCGTCCAGTAGACCCGGGCCGCCGAGCCAAAATCGGTCGCGTTCTTGCCGTGATAGACGACGATCACCCTGTCCGCCCGTTCGAGGCCCAGACTCTGCATGCGTTCTGTCAGGCGTGCATCTGTCAAAGCTTGCCCGGGGTTTTCCTTTGGCCCGCGCCAAGTCGGGTAGGGCGCGTTCAGGGCGCCGCTGACAGAGCCCTTAGCAAAGTCCTTTGGGGACCGGATATCTAGCACAACAACGTCACTGCCAAGCGCCGCAAGATCTGAGGGCTCCAACAACTTTTTCCATTCCGCCGAAAAGGCAGTTCCAGTTGCCATGATCATGGCAAGTACGGTCGCGATCAAAGTGCGCATGTCATTCTCCATCTCGATATTTATAACATAACGAAGTTATGTGAATTTTCAATATTCACACGATTTTAGTGGATAAATTGCGCGTGGCGGCGATGGTGCGAGGAGTGCCGCGTTCAGACACGCACTTGGCGTGCCCACGATAAGAAGCTACGTCCAGACACAGTGTTGTGTTCGGAAGAGACCAGATGCCAGACGATCAAAACAGCGCCGACCATCCCTTGGTGATCTTCACTCCGTCGGGAAAACGCGGGCGGTTTGCGCCAGGCACGCCGATCCTTCAGGCGGCACGTTCGCTGGGTGTTGACCTCGATTCCGTATGCGGTGGCCGGGGCATCTGCTCGAAATGTCAAATCACGCCAAGCTATGGTGAGTTTTCCAAGCACGGTGTGACCGTCGCCCCGGATGCCCTCAGTGAATGGAACAAGGTCGAGGAACGCTACAAATCCAAGCGTGGCCTGATTGATGGGCGGCGTCTGGGATGTCAGGCGCAGGTCCACTCCGATGTGGTCATCGACGTTCCCCCCGAGAGCCAGGTCCACAAACAGGTCGTGCGCAAACGCGCCGAGGCCCGCGATATCATCATGGATCCGGCCACCAAGCTTTACTATGTCGAGGTCGCCGAGCCCGACATGCACAATCCGCAGGGCGATCTCGAACGCCTGCTCGACGCACTGTGGGAGCAGTGGCAGCTTGCCAACATCATCGGCGATCTGCGCACGCTCCAGATGCTGCAACCCGCGCTGCGCGATGGCGAATGGAAAGTCACGGTTGCGATTTACACCGGGCGAGGACGTTCCGACGGACGGATCATTCAGGTCTGGCCGGGATTCTACGAAGGCTCGCTTTATGGCGTTGCGTTCGACGTCGGCTCGACCACCATCGCCTGCCATCTCTGCGATCTGGTGACCGGGGACGTCAAGGCATCCTCGGGCCTGATGAACCCGCAGATCAGGTTCGGCGAGGATCTGATGAGCCGGGTCAGCTACTCCATGATGAACCCCGGCGGGCACGAGGAAATGACGACCGCCGTACGCGAGGCGATCAATGCACTGATCGGGCAGGTCGCGGCGGAGGCCCGGATCGACCGCGAAGAGATCGTAGAGGGCGTGTTGGTCGGCAACCCGGTCATGCATCACCTGTTTCTTGGCATAGACCCTAAGGAACTGGGGTGGGCGCCGTTCGCATTGGCCACGTCGAATTCCCTCACGCTCTGGGCGAACGAGATGGGCCTCAGCATGCATCCGGATGCGCGGCTCTATATTCTGCCATGCATTGCTGGCCATGTTGGCGCCGATGCCGCTGCGGTTGCGTTGTCCGAAGCGCCGCACCGGCAGGAGGAGATGACCCTGATCGTCGATGTCGGCACCAACGCCGAGATCATTCTGGGCAATCGCGAATACCTGATGGCCTGTTCGTCGCCGACCGGGCCAGCGTTCGAGGGGGCACAAATCTCTGCCGGGCAGCGCGCCGCGCCCGGCGCAATCGAACGCGTGCGGATCGATCCCGAGACGCGCGAGCCCAAATTCCGCGTGATCGGCTCGACCCTCTGGTCCGATGATCCGAGCTTTGCCGAAGCGACCAAAGGCCAGGCGGTGTCGGGCATCTGCGGATCCGGCATCATCGAGGTGATCGCGGAGATGCGGATCGCCGGGATCGTCTCTGAGGACGGTATGATCGTGTCGCGTGACGCGCTGGGCGGGCATCCCCGCCTGATCGAAGATGGGCGGACCTGGGCCTATGTCCTACATGACGGCCGCGCTGAAGACGGGCCACTGATCACCGTCACGCAGGCTGATGTGCGTGCAATCCAACTAGCCAAAGCGGCGCTTTACGCGGGCGCGCGGCTCCTGATGGACAAGATGAAGGTCGAGACGGTCGATCGCGTAATCCTCGCTGGAGCCTTCGGGGCGCATATTTCGCCGCTGCATGCGATGGTGCTGGGGATGATCCCCGATTGCGATCTCGACAAGGTAACATCGGCTGGGAATGCGGCGGGTACAGGCGCGCGCATTGCGCTGTTGAACTCAGCCGCCCGGCGCGAGATCGAACATATCGTGCGGACCATCGAAAAGGTCGAAACCGCCGTCGAAGAGCGCTTTCAGGAACACTTCGTCAACGCCATCGCCGTGCCCCATAAGACGGATGCATTCCCCAAATTAGGCGCGCATGTCAGTCTGCCGGTGGTGGAGGCATCCCCGTCCACGGATGGCGACGGCGGGCGCCCGCGGCGCAGACGCCGCAGGACTTAGGGTCAGCCGCGCTCTAAGCGTTCAATCACCATTTCGATCTCTTCGGTCATCGCGGTGTTGCCTTTGGTGCTGGTCTGCTGGCCTAAAAGCGGTGCGCTCAGCGTCTTGCCCGTGCCGGATGCCCCGGAAAAAAGACCACCGTTTGCAGCGTCAAGTTCCTGATCTGCAAGTATTTCCGGTTTCGTCTGCTTTGTCATCATAAGCCCCTCTCAAAGTCGGTCGGAGCGCAGGGAGAACCGCTCCGACCTGTGGCACTTTTACCCAATCACAGACCGCAGGGATGTGACAGACATCACGGTTTCAGGATTGAAGGCGCATATCGAGCGTGAAGGGAAACTCGTCCGAGGTCACCGCACTTTGCGGCTGGATATGACCGGGGCTATGCCCATTCGGCTGGAACCGGGAAAGTCGCCGTCCCTCCGCTTCTAGATCGTTAACGGGTTGCGTCTCGAAACTGCGACCGCCGGGGTGGGCGACATGATAAGTGCATCCGCCCAGCGAGCGACCAGTGTAAGCATCGTACAGATCGAAGGTTAGCGGCGCGTGAACGCCAATGGTGGGGTGCAGACATTGTGCAGGCTGCCAGGCGCGAAAGCGTATGCCCGCGACCCGCTCGTCCGTCCGATTCGTCGGCGAAAGCGGCACATCAATGCCGTTGCACGTGACCTTGTAGCGATCCCCGAGTGCGCCCGCGGCGCGCAGCTGCACCCGCTCGAGCGAGCTGTCGACATAGCGCGCGGTGCCTCCGATCGCGCCGGTTTCGCCCAAAACATGCCAGGGCTCGATGGCGGCGCGCAGCTCGAGCGTGATGTCGCGGTGCTGGACATCTCCGAGGAGGGGAAAGCGGAATTCAAACTGCGCCTTGAACCACTCCGGATCAAGCGTGACCCCCAGTGCCCCGCCGGTCTCGTCCAGCACCTCTAGGAAATCCGCCCAGACAAAATGCGGCAGCATCCAGCGGTCGTGCAAGGCCGTGCCGTGACGCACCAGACCGGCGCGGTAGGGCTCGGCCCAGAACCGGGCGATCAGCGCGCGCAGCACCAGTGCCTGAGCCAGACTCATGCGAGGATGGGGCGGCATCTCGAAAGCGCGAAACTCTACCAGTCCCAGCCGCCCGGTCGGCCCATCCGGCGAGTATAACTTGTCGATGCAGATCTCGGCGCGATGGGTGTTTCCGGTCAGGTCCGTCAAGAGATCGCGAAAGATCCGATCGACCATCCAAGGCGGTGGGTTCGGGCCGGCCTTGTCGATCTGAGCCAGTGCAATCTCCAGTTCAAACAGGCTCTCCTGCCGAGCTTCGTCAACGCGCGGAGCCTGCGAGGTCGGTCCGATGAAAACCCCGGAGAACAGGTAGCTTAGCGACGGGTGGTTCTGCCAATAGCGCACCAGCGAGGCCAGCAGATCCGGGCGGCGCAGGAAGGGGCTGTCGTCTGGCGTGGCCCCGCCGACCACGATGTGGTTGCCGCCGCCAGAGCCCACCTGCCGCCCGTCATGCATGAACTTGATCGTATCGAGATGGCAGTGCCGCGCCTCGTCGTAAAGCGCCTCGGTGATCGCGACCTGATCGTCCCAGTTTGTAGCGGGATGGATGTTGACCTCAATCACGCCGGGATCCGGGGTCGCCTTGATGACGTTGATCCGGGGATCGTGCGGCGGCGCATAGCCGTCGAGATGGACGGGCATCTCCAACTCGGCGGCCGTTTCCTCGATGGCGGCGATCATGTCGATGTAAGCCTCCGCCGTCGGTACGGGAGGCAGGAAAACCGAGAGCTTTCCGTCCCTCGGCTCGATCGTGATTGCCGTGCGCACATGCTCGGTATGAATGGCACGGATCGGATCGGGCGGAGCGGAGGGCCCAGCAGACCAGACAAATCCGGTGGGCACCGGCTCGTTCCACGGCCACTCGCGGGTCTCTCCGGTGTCCTGATGGACGATCTCGATGGCATCTTCGCGCGCGCTGCTACCGCGTGCCTGAAGGCGCAGCGATCTGCGTGGCAGGGGCGGTCGGTCGGCGAACGGGTCACGCTGGACGATGAACGGATACTCGGCTTTGTCAAGGTAAGGCAGTGCGGTGAGCGGCAGGCGGAAGCCCGCTGCCGAGTCGCCCGGTGCAAGAAACAAGGCTCCGCGCCGGGTCTTCCAATGCTCAGACGCCCAGCGATAGCGTCGCCCGCCTCGCCGATCCGAGGTTGCCTGCGCCATCGCAAGCTGCACCGGCAGGACCATGCAAACGGGTTGGTCCAGCCCGCGCTCGAACGCCTGCGCCATCTGGCGGCGCATCAGGGGGTCATCCAGCTTGTTCGTCGCGGGCTCCAGATTGACCGGAAGCCGGCTTTCCTGAAGCGTATAGGTCGCTGGGTCCTCATAAGCGGGCCGTGCAAAATCCTCATGCAGATCAAAGGCCTGAGCCAGAGTTTTCGTGAAAGTCTCGGCTTTCGCGAAAGTCGCTCCCGTAGCCGTCTCTTCGGCGATCAGATCGGCATCGCCCCACAACGGTGTGTCGTCCGTGCGCCAGTAAAGTCCGAAGGCCCAACGGGGCAATTGCTCCCCGGGATACCACTTGCCCTGCCCGAAATGGAGAAGCCCACCGGGCGCGAACCGGTCGCGCAGACGCCGGATCAGCCCATCGGCAAAGGTGCGTTTGGTCGGGCCAACCGCCTCGGTGTTCCACTCCTCCGCATCGCGGTCATCGGCGGCGACAAAGGTCGGCTCACCCCCCATGGTCAGCCGCACATCTTGGCTGCTTAGGATCTCGTCGATGCGCTGTCCGGCGGCGTCGATCCGGGCCCAGTGATCATCGGTAAAGGGATAGGTCACGCGTGGCTCTTCGCGCACGCGGGTCACTTCCATCTCATGATGGAACGTCACCTCGCAGGCTTCGAGGCTCCCGGTGATCGGCGCGGCGGAACTCGGCGCCGGGGTTGCGGCCAACGGAATGTGCCCCTCACCGGCGAACAGACCGGAGGTCGGATCGAGCCCAATCCACCCCGCGCCCGGCACGTAAGCCTCTGCCCACGCATGCAAATCCGTGAAATCGGCATCCGGCCCCGACGGCCCATCGACCGCCTTCACATCCGGGGTAAGCTGGATCAGATAGCCCGACACGAACCGCGCCGCGATCCCCATCTGCCGCAGCACATGGACCATTAACCATGCGCTGTCCCGACACGATCCGGAGCCCTTCTCCAGCGTCTCCTCAGGGGTCTGCACGCCCGGTTCCATGCGGATCGTATAGGCCACCGCGTGCTGCACGAGCTGGTTCACTTCAACCAGAAAGTCGATTGTTTTCTGTGGGTTACGATCAATGATCCCGACGAATTCATCGAACAACGGCCCCTGTTTCCGGGTCTCCAGATAGGGGCCGAGATCCTTCGCGAGTTCGGGTTCGTAGAGGAACGGATATTGCTCCGCCGCTTCCTCGAGAAAGAAGTCGAACGGATTGATCGAGGCCATGTCCGCCACAAGGTCAATCGTCACCTTGAAGTGGTCGACCGGGTCGGGAAACACCGCCCGTCCGATGTAGTTCCCGAACGGGTCCTGCTGCCAGTTCAGGAAATGCCCCTCCGGCTCAACCCTTTGGGAAAACGAGAGAATTCGCGTTCGCGAATGCGGCGCGGGCCTCAGCCGGATCGCCTGTGGACCGAGGCTGATGCGCCGGTCATAGGTATACGAGGTCACATGGGTGATCGCCGCATTGATGCTCATCGGACCAGGCACTCCACCCGTTTGCTGCACTGCGGTAGAGTAAACGCTGCCGGTCTCAATCCTGTCAATCACCGAGCGGTCAGTCGCGCCCTGGGGCCAGGATTCACCCCGTATGGCAAGTGTATTGCACGCGTATGGCAGGCGTATTGCAAACGTCTGGCATGCGTATGG
>CAYYZH010000124.1:1547-2814 GCA_964475765.1 uncultured Limibaculum sp. | reverse complement strand
GGCCTTGCCTGAGTGACCGCAGGATAGCCGTGCGCAACTCACCCCGCCGGAAGTGCTTGGGTATCTTGCGCGGCACGGGGCTAACCTCGACTCCACGGATTCGTAGCAGCGCCTCAACATGGTCCAACCCGTCCGACTGGTCGCGGATCATCTCGGCCCGCAAGTTCAGCAGCGCCGCGTTCATCATCTTGGGGGTATAGGGCCGGTGGCACTTCATGCCGAAACCCTAGCGGATTCAGCGCGGTAGGCGTATATTCGGCTTGGTGCTTTTGCTACCTAATACCGCACCTGTATGGCAAGCGTATGTACAGAAAGTCCACCCCACCACCGTCCATTGCCCCCCCCTTGGCGGGCTCAAACCCCCGTGCTAGCCTTCAGATATCGTTAAGATTTTGAGAAGCGACAGGCCGATTTGATGCCCCGTCCGATCCAGCGTAAGGCGGTCAAACGCAGCCCCGCTCCGCCGGAGCGCGAGGCAGCCAATCCGGCGCAAGCCTCGCTGGATCAGATCGAGCGGATCAGCCAGAACGCGCGCACGACATGGTTCGGCCTGCTGTTCCTGTTGGCTTTCGTTCTCGTCACCCTGCTGGCGCATCGTGATGTCGATTTCTTCACGCGGGACGCGACCACGACGCTGCCGCTTTTGAACGTGCCGGTGCCGGTGCAGAACTTTTTCTACGCAGCACCGGTTTTGGTGCTGGCGATTTATGCCTACCTGCACCTCTACTTGGTGACGCTATGGGATGCTCTAGCCAAGGCCCCGGCGCGTGTCGGGGCGGAGCCGCTGGCAGATGTGGTGTTCCCTTGGCTCATTTCCTATGCGGCCCTGCGTCATCGCGAGAGGGCGCTGAGCGATGGCTGTACTGGCACCCGCGCGATGGGACGGTTGACCGGAATTGTCAGCATAGCTCTGGCATGGGTTGGCGGGATTGCGGTGCTGTTCCTCTTGTGGATCCGCTCCATGCCCCGGCACGATTTCTTGATGACCGGGATCGCTGGAGGCTGTCTTGTGATCGCGGTGCTGATCGGCGTGAGCGGATACCTCGCTATGCGTGCCCGCATGCAGGGAGGTGGTCGGGGAGTGACGGCCCGCTGGCGGTTTGGCAGGTTGGGTCTTGGTACTCTGTTCGCGGCAGCCATCGCGTTCCTGTCCGCTGAAGGCACTTGGGCCGTGAACACCGAAATCATGCGGGTGTCCAAGTTTCTCGACGAAAGAGACTACGGTCTTCTCCCCAGCCGCGCCAATCTGCGTGAGGCGCGGTTGACC
>CAYYZH010000124.1:0-1447 GCA_964475765.1 uncultured Limibaculum sp. | reverse complement strand
CTCATTTGATTTTCAGGAGGGGCTGATATGGACAATCCGTTTACGTTGAAGACGCACAAGGCGGCGCAGGTTTTGGGGCGGCTGGTCCGGCAATGGTCGACGGGGGAGTTGTCTCCGCCGGGCGGGTCCGGTGACGGCCGCACGGTCGTGGTCGACATCGAGGCGCTGCGCAAGATGCTGCTGGCCGAGCTGGGGCCGGAGGAGTTCGAGATCCGCGACGGGGTCAAGGAACTGGAACTGGTCAAGCGCACGCCCGAGCGGTTCTCGATCCTGCTGCCCGAGCCGGAGGTGCTGGCGCATCAGGCCGCGCTGGCGCAGTCGGGGCAACCGGTGGTGGTCAATGTCGGCTCGCTCTATGTCGATATGAACCCCGGCGATCTCGATATGAACGGCAAGACGAGCCAGCCCAATCCGGCGCATCCCGCGAGTTATCCCGTGACGCTGGGCAAGAACGCGTTTGATGCGTTTCTGGATCCGTATATGGGGTCCTATGTGACGGCGCAGTGCGGCTAGAGCCCTGCCGCGCCGTGGATGCCTTTGGCGAGGTTGCCGCGCACGGTTTCTGAGCGGATCGGAAAGCACGAGAGGAACCAGTCAGCGACGCGCTGGCGGGTGGCGGGGGCCGGGCCGGCCCAACCGGGGGTGACGGCGTTCTCGAAGGACGACCACGCGCGGGCGGCATAGTCCGGCTGGCCGAGATGCCAGAGCGCGGCGGCGGTCCATGCCGGGATGTTCGGGATTGCGCCGCTGGCGTTTTCGGCGGCGTCGAGGCATCCGGCATAATCGCCAAGCACGAAGCGGATGGTCAGGTGATAGCCCCAGTGCGGGGCGGTCGTTGTCCATCCCTCGGCGATGTTCTGGTCGGCGAGGGAGTGGGCGAGGTCGGGTTCATTCCCGAAGGCGGCTCCCAGTGCGCAGGAAATCCGGGTCCATGCATCGTTCGGGTTCCATTGCCGGGCGATCCCGAAGAGGGCGGAGGCCTGCGTGTATTCGCCAAGGAGGCAACTGGCCCAGGCCCGGTGCAGATGCGCGCGGCTGTCGGCGGGGTCGAGTTCGATGGCGCGGTTGGCCAGCGCCTTGCTCTCGGCATGGGTCTCGGGCTGGCGGTGATGGCCGGGCTCGACCAGATGCACGGTGTTCCTGAGTTGCGAGAGGCTGGAATAGGCCATCGAGAAATCAGGGTCGCGGGCTATCGCCTGACGGAACAGGGTTTCCGCCTCGGCCCAGTCCTGCGCGGTGAACCGGGCGAAGTGGCGCTGTCCGAGGATCCAGGCGTCGACGGCGGAGGTGTCGGCGGAGAGGCGGGCGATCTCGGCCAGACGCGCGCGGGCGAGGTTATGGCTGCACGAGGTCGCGATGCGCCCGGCCAGATGACTTTGCCGCCCCCACCAATCCTCATGCGTATTGTCATAGCGGTCGCTCCAGAGCACGGCGCCATCTGCGGTGC
>CAYYZH010000123.1:5855-12383 GCA_964475765.1 uncultured Limibaculum sp. | reverse complement strand
GGCAACTTTGGTCGCAGCGCAATCAATCGACGGATTCTCCCAACGACTGGAGGGAATTCAGGTCTCAGGTCAGGAAGCAGTGTGTGCATCGGCAACGCTTCGAAACTCTGCAACATGCAAGCCGTGCCATCACAGACTGGATTCAATTCTACAACACAAGGTGATCGCACCGGTCTTGGGGATGAAAACACCCGAGCAGACTTTCGAATTGGCGGCTTAGCCCGAGTAATTTCCGCAGGGTCGATCCATCACTATCAATTCTTACTGAGCACGGTTGCGCATTCGGCGGCTATAGAATCGGTAAAAGTCCAACACAGGGCCTTCGAGCGCGGCAGGTGCCAGAGGGCCGCTCTCATACCGGCGAGATCTCATCCCCGTCAGGAGGTTGCTTAGCACCGCCTTATCCTCGTCCATCGTCTCGTTGAAGAGCTTCACCGCATGGGCGATCTCGGTTTCTGTCCAATGGTCACCAAAGAAGATCAGTCCAAGTTTCGCGCGCACTTGATCCACAGCTTCGGGCTGCACACAAACGAATGACGAGTAGTCCCCACCGCAGCCCGAGACCAACCCTGGTGGTATGGCGAACATGACACAATTGCCGACTTCGGCCTCGCTCAAATCCGGATGCCCACGGGTCGAGCGCTCGAGTTCCGGCGAGTATCCTGCGTTGTAGCCGAAATAGGCCTCCCCCGGTGGAAAGTGACTGCACAATCGCGTCGGGTTGACCGGGTGGAGCGTCGTGCGATGCAACGGCGTAAGATGGTAGCCCTCCATGAAGTTTTCGATCAGGCACTTCCAGTTGGTCTCCCAGATCTCATCAGCCACATAACGAAGCCGCATCTCCTCCATGTGGTAGTTCCGGATCAAGCCATCGAGCCCTTTCAACCGAGGCGCCAACGGGGCTGGATGCTCCGAAAGGTTTACAAACAGAAACCCGTGCCAGGTCTCGACCGCATACTCTGGCAGTCGGCAAGTGGCGGGATCAAACAGTGCATGGCGCTCCATTTCTGGTGCAGCTGCGAGTTTGCCCTCAAGATCATAGGACCAGTGGTGGTACGGGCAGACCAGTCGCGAGTGTCGTCCCCGGCCTTCCGTGATCAATGCCCCGCGATGGCGGCAAACGTTCGAGAACGCCCGGATCCTGCTATCCTCGCCGCGCACAACCACCAAAGGCTCGTCGCAAAGTCGCAGTGCCATGAAGCTACCTGGATCTGGTACTTCTTCGGTTCTGCCAATGCAGATCCATTCCGTTCCAAAGAGATGGGCACGCTCCTCGGCCAGAAGATCCGGGTCGGTGTAATACTCCCGCGGCATCGACCAGCCTTCATCATAACCCGCACCTTCAGCTTTGCGTAAAGCTGCGAAAAGTTCGGGGTACTTCGAAGTCAGCATAGCTCGGGCCTCACAAATGCAGGATCAGACCGCCCGACCGTAAAACCCGATCTGCTCTTCCTTGGAGAAACAAACCCCTGGCCGGTCAAAAAATGAAAAGACGGCGATGTAGCGTGGTTTCTCACCCGTGATGGCAGTCACGCGGTGAAGCGTGTTCTTGCCCTTGAACACATTTAACGTGCCCGGCTCGACCGAGAGCGTGCGCACGTGGGTCTCATCCCCTTTGAGTACAGCCGCAACCCCATCATGATTGGGGTCGCTGTCACTGCGTAGATCCGGACAGTATTGAAAAGCGCCGCCCGCCGACGGGTTCTGCAGGAGCAAGGTCGTGGTGAATTCGGACCGGTCGAAATGCCAGTTCAGGGCCTCGCCCTCGCGGTAGCTCATGACGTTTAAACGCGCAAGCGGGTCGCGCATCGTGAAGAGCGCCGCTTTGCGCATTACAGCCGCGAGGAAGACGGCGAACTGTGGCCACTCATAGATCCAGGCTGGGATGCTCTGCGGGATCTGATCGTAACAAACGGTGTGATTGGCGGTTTCGACCTGCCGGAGCGCGGGATGGTCAGGGGCCAAGCCTGGCACCTCGGGTTGAAAATAGACATTGTGTCGACGGCGATGGACGAAGGAGAGCGTTTCCATAACAGGTCGGATCTCGTCCATTGCGCGCGCGATGGCACCGGGTCTGACGAGCCCGTCGAGGTTGAACATTCCCTCTGTCGCGAGATCGGTTTGGCAGCGCGAGACCAGATCTCCCCACGCTGCCGATCCGGGTTGGTCGAGCGGATAGCGGTCCAAGTCCAGGATCTCCTGCATGACGTGGATCGAACGCTCGACATTCATGACTATCTCCTCCGCAAAAGCGCCCGAAGCCTATCAAGCGGCCCGAGGGGCGGTGCGGCCAGAACTGCGGTCCAGTGCTCAGGGTAGTAGAATGCGATCGGCATGTCAGGCCTCCTGTGTTGGGGATGATCCGTCCTTGCGCGCACTCTGACGCTTCTCTAATGTTGAAACAATCTCGTATTATTCAGCGAATCCATGAGTAACTTTCATTTATCATGACTATACGTCTGGATGTTCATCACCTCGAAATGGTGCGTGCGCTCAAGCGGGAACGCACGCTCGGCGAGGCGGCACAGGCCCTGCGTGTCACTCCATCTGCACTCAGCCACCGGATCCGTGAAGCGGAACGGCGTCTCGATGTGGTGCTCTACCAGAAACAGGGGCGCACCCTTCGTCCGACGGCAGCTGCGGAGATTCTGACCGACATGGCCGAACGGCTTCTGCCCGATTTCGCGCGCGCTGAGCAGTTGGCGGTGGCCACCGCAGGCGGCATCCGACACGTCGTGCGCCTCACTGTCGGCATCTACAACAGCTACCACTGGCTGCCAGCGTTCCTGAGTTGGTTCCGCGAAAACCACCCTAGCATTGAGGTCGATATCGAGGCCGATGCGGTGCTGAACCCGCTCGAAGCACTTGCGGCGGATCGCATCGATCTCGTTCTGACCCCGGGTGGGGCGACACCTGCGGGGTTCGAATGTCATCCAGTCTTCGAAGATGAGCTGGCTGTTTTCACGCCGCCCACGCACCCCTTTGCAGACAGGGATTTCGTTGCACCCAAAGACTTCGCGACGGAGACCAACCTGACCTATTCCATGGTGCGCGAGCCAGGCTTTGAATGGGACCGCTTTTGGAGGGATGCAGACACCAGCGCTGCCCGCGAGGTAAAGATCGGTTCGGTTGAGGCGATCTGCGAGTTGGTGAAAGCCGGCCTCGGGGTCGCGATCCTCAGTCGCTGGGCGCTGACGCCGCATCTTGATGCGGGCACGCTCCACGCCACGCGCCTTTGGGAGGGCGGGATCGACATCCAATGGAACGTAATTTCGCGGCGCGCGACATCGAATGACACACCGGTCCAGATCGTCGCAACAGCACTGAAAGACTGGTTCGATAACGCGCAACGAGCCTGAGGCAAGTGCGCACCGGCCCTCTATCGGAGCCGGTGCGTTTGGCAGGGTCTAGCTGTCGAGCCAGACCTCCTCGAGGTGGAACTCAAGCGCCTGATGCTGGTCGAAGTTCTTCACCTTGTCATTCATGTGCCGGAAGACCGAACGCCAGTAGGGCTGGATCAACGTGCCGGATTCCTGGAGGATCTGCTGGACATCCTTCATGATTTCGCGCCGTGCATCCGGATTGGGTGTGGACAGCGCTTTGCTGAGCGCCGCGTCGAAATCGGCGTTGTTGAAGGCCGACTCGTTCCACGCCTCGCCGGACTTGTAAGCCAGTGCCAGCACCTGCACACCCAGCGGGCGCGGGTTCCAGTTGGTGGTCGAGGCCGGATACTTGGTCCAGTCATTCCAGAACGTATCCCCGGGGATGACCGTGCGTTTCACCTTGATCCCGGCATCACGCATCTGGGCCGCGATCACGTCCGTCGTGTTGCGCCGCCAGTCATCGTCGATCGAGATGAGTTCGAACTCGGTATCCGTGTGCCCGGCCTCGGCCAGCAGCGCTTGCGCCTGCTCGACATCGCGCTTGAAGGGCGCGAGCTCGTGGTACTCGATATGCATCGGGCCGACATGGTGGTTCTCGGCAGGCACCCCGTTCCCGTCGACGCCAAGCTGAAGGACCACCGTGTTGTCCACGGCCAGTTGTAGCGCCCGGCGGACACGTTGGTCATCGAAGGGTGCTGCGTCATTGTTGAAGCGACAGACGATCGTGGCGCCGGTCGCGATCTCCGACTGAACCAGACCAAGCGCATTCAGCTGATCGAGCTGATCGCCCTGACTTTGCTCGTTCGCATCGACCTCGTCCGATTCAAATGCGCTGATCATGGCGTTTGGCTCGACGCCGTAGTCGAGGAACTCAACCGCATCCAGCAGGGCATCGCCGCGCCAGTAACCCTCGCGCCGCTCTACGCGGGCCCGGACATTGGGCTCCCACTCGGTAATCTGGAACGCGCCGGTGCCGATATTGAATTGCGACATCAGATCGCCTTCGGGATCGAAACTGCGGTGCACGATCAGCGCGGGATAGTCAGTGAAACCCGCGATCAGCGTGATGTCCGGGTTCGGCATCTTGATCTTGACCGTGTGCGGCCCGTCAGCGGTGATCGCACCCTCATAGGCCTTGTTCGTTTCGGGATCGACCAGCCCGCCCATGCGCGCGGCCATCGAGTTGCCTTCGACATCCTTCTCGCACCAACGCGAGATGTTGAAGACCACATCCTCCGAGGTGAAGTCGTCGCCGTTCGACCACTTGATGCCCTGGCGCACATTCAACGTGTACTCCTTGGCATCGTCACTGACTTCCCAGCTCTCCAGCAGCCAGGGCGTGAAGCTGGCATCCTTCTCCCACCGTACGAGATACTCGCAGGATTGGCGCGAGACGTGCGCATCCCAGTCGAAGGTGCGCGGGTCCTTGAGGCCCGCCGCGCGCACGGGTGTCGCGATGCGAAGTGTGCCGCCTTTCTTGGCGTGCCCATCTGCCTTGGCCGCTGTCGCCGTCAGACCTCCCAGCGAAAAGGCGCCGGTAGCCGTCACGCCCACCGCCATCATCGAGGCGATGTATTCTCGCCGGCTCATCTTGCCCTTCTTCAGAGCACTCACGAACTCCTCTGCCATCGGGTGCAGAGACCGACCGGTCATCATATCTTTTGACATCCAACTCTCCTGTTGTGCGGCACCCCATATTTGTCTGGGGCGCTCTTTGTGTTCCGGAGCCTAACAGTACATGGCCCTGATATGCCACACTTGGTGGGTTGGAAGCGGTCCAGCGCATTCGCCGGGCTAATCCGTCCGTGGATGCAGGAGAATGGACCGGGCTGTCTAACTCACGCACGAGCCAATGGCATGGTGGCACAGCGGAATGAGCCCAGCAGCGCGTTTGGCTCGGAGAAATTCAACGGCTCGACCTTGAGGCCGCGGTCTTCAATCGCTCGCGAGATTCGCCCGAATTCCGCGTGCACGACCACGGTCTCGGGGTCGATGACGAACACGTTCGTCCCCATCGCCAGCGCCTCGGCATCGGTGACCTCGATCACAGAGAAACGGCGGCGCAGCATGTCGAGATCCTCGGGCTGAAAAGCACTCGGGCAGATCAAGAGATTTCGCTCGGGAAGGATGGTCATCCGGGTGTCGAGGTGCATAACGTTCGGACCAAGATACAGGGTCCGCACCTCGGCATATTGGGCAAGTTCCGCAGCCGCTTCCGGCGCCGTCCGGGTGCCCAATCCGACATAGACCACATCTTCATCGACCAGCACATCGCCGCCTTCTATTCGGCCCGATTTGATCTCAATCACATCCTGATCGTCCAAATCTGCCAGGCACTCACGTACAGCATCGATCTCGCCCACCCGGTCGGGAAGCTCACGGAGCGCCGAGAAGTACAGCTTGCTGCCAATGACAAAACCAATGTCCCGCGTGTACATCTGCCAGGGGTGATCGTCAGAGTGCCGCAGCAGGTGCAGTCGTACTCCGTAGCGTTCAAGCAGTTCGTGGAACCGGTCCTGCTGCTCGAGGAGTTTCGTTTGGTCCCAGGGGAGCATCTGAAAACGCGCGAACTCGGGATGCTCAGGCTCGAACCCTTCACAAGGCGGCACCGCTGTGCCCCGGCAAACGCAAACATCTGTCAGCTTGGAAAACTCGTTAAGAACACTGAGCATTCACTTGGCCCCTTCCAGATTGGGTATGACTAAGAGCAGTGACGGCGCCATTCGGAACACCCTCGCAAACGCTGGAACCGGCAACTCGCCTAGACGATACCCTTCTCGCGATAGGGAGCGTTTGCCTCGATCCGGTCAACACCTAATCTCGTGAGGTCGAGGGTCTCATATCGCCCATCCAGGATTTTCTCACTCAGTGCGAGGCCCGTCGCAGGTGCCTGCATGATGCCATGCCCGGAGTATCCGCAAGCAAGGTACACGTTGCCATCGCGCCACCGACCGATCACTGCGTTCAGGTCCAGAGTGTTGCGCGCATAGTGGCCGATCCACGAACGCTCGAGCCGAAGCGTCTCAAGCGCTGGCACCCGGTGCGCGATGGCAGGCCATACGATGTCTTCGAAACGGGTCGGATGAGGTTGCAGCCCAAAGCCTGCCGGTTGTTCCCAGTCTGGAAGCCCTCCCGCGTACCCCTG
>CAYYZH010000123.1:0-5755 GCA_964475765.1 uncultured Limibaculum sp. | reverse complement strand
GCCCAGCGACGTCGCTTTGGCCCGAAATCCCATCAATGCCGCGTGGGGATTGATCCAGGCATCGTCCGGCGAATGGACGGCGAGAGCGACCCCGTTGGAATTGATGGACGGGAACCGATCCCCAAGGGCATTTTTGTCGAGCAGATGCACACGGGCTCCCATCTTGGACTGAAGATGGTGGTTCTGCTCCATGGTCGCGTGATCACCGGCGTCAGACAGAAAGAGGTAGCCACGGCGGGAAAAGCCGATGTCCGCATCAAGACCATCGACAGACATGTTCTCCGCGAAGTCTTGAAAGAACTGCAACCCGTACTGCGCCATCAATATGTTCTCGGGCAGACTGAACAACTGACGAATACCGCCATTTGCATAAGGCGTTGCGGCGAACTCGTAGGTTGGGTCGGGCTCGACGACGGCGATGGTTCCGGCCCTGCCGGACTTCGAAAGAAAGTAAGCGATCGCAGATCCGACAATACCGCCGCCGATAATCAGGATGTCGCTGCGCATGATTTGTTCCATATCGACAAGTGAACAGAGCTGGCTAGGTGATCACCAGAAGTCTACACGAATAGCGCACCGATCGGTCAACGCCGGGGCATAGCTGAGCCGTCGCATCCGGGTGCTGCCGACCACGCCCAAAAAAGGCATTGAGGGCGTATCATCTGATCGACAGGCAACAGATCAAACAGCAGCCACGAACATAACGTTCAAAAGACCCCATATGGTCATGTGAAAATGGGTGACCTGGGCGCCTTCGTGTCCAAACCAATAGCACCACCAGTTTCCCGCAATGAGGAATGCGGCCCAGATCGACGTGAACATCAGCCCACCCAGAAGCCCAAGGGTCCGGGCGACGTCAGGTTGGACCTGGCCGGCTGCTGCCAAGGCAAGCACGATGACCCCTGCCCACAAGGCAAGAGTGGCCAGCAGTTCCCAGACAACGATCAGCTTGAACAGGGCCGATCGGATCCTCGGGCTCGTGACCCGGCGATAGGCTACGATAGAGTATGCTTCGGGATAGTCGTCACGCAGCCGGCGCATGTCCAACACCTCGGCGGTGTAAGTTTCGTTGATCGCCGGATGCAGGAGGTTCTCCAGTGCTCCCGTGGTCAGCCACGCCGCAATGAAACCCATCGACACGGCCTGTGCGATCAGAACTGCTGTGTCCAAAGCCAGCCCCTTACTTTGCCATGATCCGCATTTTATCGAGCCCGTCCGCCTCGGACACCGACACACAGATACTGGAGAGCGTTCGTGGCTGATCATAGGGCCAAGGCGTGCCGCGATGCATCACAGCGCGCTGATCCCAGATCAGCACATCACCGACCTGCCACTGGTGGCGATAGAGGAACTCCGGCCGCGTCGCGAACTCGGTCAATTCCTCTAGCAACGCTTCGCTCTCGGTGTCGTCATAGCCATCAACGCGGAAGGCATGGCTGGCAATGTAGAGCGCCTCGCGACCGTTTGCCGGGTTCGTCCAGACCGATTGCCAGTGCTGATCCGACCACTTGTTGAACTTGGCAAGCGTTGCAAGTTCCGGCGAGATTTTTGCACGAGAATGGCTGTAGCGATGCCAGATGCCCCGGCCACGTATGCGGGCCTTCAGGGCTTCCGGCATCTCGGCCCACGCCGCCCGCGTCGAGGCCAATTCGGTCGCACCGCCTTCGTGGGTCACCACCCGGGCAATCAGGATGTTCGTCAACGCCGGGACCGGAAGGAACGTACTGTCGCTGTGCCAGAGAAAGTTCGCCTTCAGATCCAGTGTTTTCAGATCGGTCGCGTCCTGGACCGTCCCGTCCTCGGTTACGTTCGAAACGCGCGGTACCGTGAAGGTCTCCTCAGGTTTGCGTTCATCAGCTTGCCTGTCTTCGATCGGGCCAAACAACTTGGCCAGCTCGACATGCTGTGCGTCGGTGATTTTCTGGTTCCGGAACAAAAGGGCCGAGTGTTCTTCGAAAAGGGCACGGACCTCCGGGTAGAGATGCGCTTGGGTTAACTCAGAAAGCACCACGCCGGAGACGTCGACCCCGAAGTTCGCTGTGAGCGGTCGTGTCTCAATCATCGTGCGGATCCTTTTCGATGGCTTTTGTTGCCAGCGCCTCGATGTCTTCCGGCGGAAGGTCTTTCACGTCATCCCAAACCCGCGATTTGCCGGGGTTCAGCAATCCGTTCGGATCCATCCGTTTCTTCCATGCGAGATGCCTATAGTCTGCGTTCTTGAGGCCGCCACCCTCGACGTGGAACGTGTGCGCGTCGGCAACGCTATGGCCGTGCCGCTCGTACGTCGCGTTTATCTCGTGCAACCGCTCTTCCGAAGAAAACCAAACGATCGGCAGGTCGAAGGCAACCACCTCACCGCCAAGTCGCGCGAATTCGTGATGCTGCCAGACATCATCACCCAGATCGGCGGCCAGACGGACCTGCGCTTCGGCGTCCGATGCGTCTGGCACGCCGATCTGTTGATAGGTCGCCTTTCGATCAGATTTCAGCACCTGCAAGGTTGTGTGGTTGTAGGCAAACTCGAAGACATGGGGCAGGCCCAGTGCCTCACGCTCTGTATTTGTCATCGCTAAATCGACGTCCCCGCCTTGGCTCTCGATCAACTGTCGAAACTCTTGCAGATCTTCGGCTGGCAGCAGGGCGACCAACAGGTGCTTGTCAGAGCGGATATGGCCAACGAGACGCGGAAAGTACGCGACGATCCGTGCATCAACAGTCGATACCAGTTTACGTTCGATCGTCGTCGACGAAGCAAGCGCGTAGCCGGCCTTAAAGCACGCGGAATAGCTATCGAATGTCGCCATGCAGCCGATCCAGTCTCGTGTCGGAACGGTGCGCAGAGTGACCTCGGTGATTGCGCCATTCAGGCCCCATGCATGGTGGATCTGCAGTGCATCTTCTGCGTCGAAGACATGTTCGCGCGGGTCGGCCTCGACCGAAAGCGCCCGGATCTGCCTGATGTTTGCGTCCTCCCGCAGCAGGCCGTTGGCGATGGATCCGATCCCGGCGGAGCCACCCGCAATGAAACCGCCAATGGTCGCGATGTCCTGAGTGGACGGGAACATTGCCATCTCCCAGCCCCGATCGATCAAGGCGCGATTGATATCGGCCATCAATGCACCCGCCTCGACACGGACAAACCCCTCGCCGATCTCGAGGATGCGGGTCATCGCAGTCGTCTCGATGATCAGTCCGCCGTGAAGAGGCACGGCCTGACCGTAGTTGCCGGTACCCCCGCCACGCAGAACCACCGGTGCATTCATCTCGAACGCGAGCGACAAACAACGCGCGAGCTCGCTGCGGTCTTTGGGTCGTGCTACCAGATCGCCAAAGCACCGCTTCAGTTTTTCGTTGAGGATCGGACTGTACCAGAAGAAGTCCCGCGAGCGTTTCTTCACGAGCACGGGATCGTCTATGATCTCGATGGGATCCAGCCTTCTGGCGAACTCCCCCCAATCTATCCCGGCACCTTGTGGCGTGTGTGTCATGCCAGTTCCTCAGACATCAATTCAGACAGCAGACGGGGTGCGGGCGCGGTCGAGAGCACTTCGGAGGTGGACGTCGCCGCGAAGACCAGCAGGTCGGCAGCCTTGGCCCCGTCGACCGTTATCGGCTCCAACCCCAACGCGACCCGCGCATCCGTGGTGATCATGGGCAGGTGATCCCCCAATGGCGGATCAAGGTGCGCTGCAAGTATCGCCAGCTCAAGCGCATGTCGTGGGTCATGCCGTCCGACCGGGCAAAAGGCATCGCGCACATTGTCCGTTCCAACAACGACATTCACCCCGGCTGCACGAAGCTCTCGGATGCGCGTCAGACCCCTGCGATCTGGCGTACCCCCGCCGCGATCCTGCAGATAGAGGTTGGTCGTCGGCAACGCGGCAACCGATATGCCTGCACGTGCAAGCTTGTCTGCAATCGACGCCAGACGCGCCCCGGTCGCGTTCATCAATGCGCAGGCGTGTCCCAGCAGGACGGGCCCTTCGTGACCCTGTTGCAAGGCCATGTCTGCGATCATCTCGACGCCATCAAGCGCAGGTTCGAGCCCCTCATCGACATGGAAATCCAGAGCAAGACCGAACTTCTCTGCCATCGCGAATGCAGCCTTGACCCCTTCCCTTCGCTCGGGGTGCTCCAACACAAACCCGCCAAGCACCCCGCCATCGCGCGCAACATCTCGGGCGATCCGTTCAGCAATATCGGGGTTGGCGATCTCGGCAATTCCGGTGAGTGCCGCCAGTTGAACGACCATGTCTTCGGCCTCTCTGGCGATCTCCGTCAGCACCGACCATGCTGTTGGCTTGGCGGAACGATCCGATCCCCGGCCCCAGTCGACATGGGAGCGAACCGCTCCGCAGCCAGCGCGTCGCAGCTCCTCTAGTCCGCGCGTGGCTCGGGCGCGAACATCGGCTTCGCTCCAGTTCTTCTTGTCGGCCCATTGCAGATTTATCGCATCGGCGAGATCGCCGCCCACCCGGTCAAGCCGCTCGATCGTGTGGCACTTGTCCAGATGAACATGCGTTTCAGCAAGCCGCGGCACGACCATTCGGCAAGCGCTGATGCTGGGCGGCTTCATCCCGACAACACTTCCCTGCTGTACGATGAGATCACCATGCAGGCAGTCGCCCGCGGGTGAGCCCTTCATCTCCCCGGTCCTTGCGATCGTCGACATCGGGACAAGCACCCCTAGCAAATTGTGCGACGTCATCGCCTTACCGCTCCGGGCTTGAGCGATGATCGAAACGCGCAAACTCGGCGAGGAACGCTGCGAAGGTCTTTGCCGCACTGTCGATCAGCATCTGACCTTTCTCAACAGTCGCCGCCGAAGCATCACCACAGGCACCGTCAGCGCAGAGATCGTCGATGATCCATGCCGGTCTTGCGGCCTGGCCTGCCAATCCGATGAACTGGAACTGTTGTTCCCAGTCCGACATCGCCGTTCGGAAGTTCGCAGCTTTGGACATGTCGACATGGTCCGGGCGCACAGACAGCATGGCCGACGTCTCGAGGTCACCGGCATGCAGATCAGTTGCCAGTGCTTTTTCATCGAAGGCTGATGTGTCGGCGAATGCGAACCAGCTACATGTCGCAACGATGAGATCATGGGCCACCCGCAAGTCCCGCGCGGCGACGTCCAACAGCGCGGAGTTACCACCATGGCCGTTGAACAGCACGAGACGTTGCACACCGGATCGCGCCACCGACCCACCGATATCGGACAAAACCGCCAGCAACGTCTCCGCCGACAACGCCAGTGTTCCGGGGTGCCGATGGTGCTCATTGCTTTTCGTGACCGAAAGCGTCGGCAGGACATAGACACTCTGTTCGGGCGACAGGTTCGGCAGCATGCCTTTGGACACGGCTTCGATCAAATCGACATCGACCGATACCGGCAAGTGCGGGCCATGCTGTTCGATCGCGCCAATCGGCAAAACGGCTATGGTGTCGTCAGGAAGTTCCCTGAACTGCGCGGCCTTGAGATCGGCCCAGAACCCAGCGCTCGCCATGTTCCCTCCGGCAAAATGTTCCAACGACACGCCTCGCCATCCGACATCGGATGACGAAAACACGTGGCCCTGAATCGAATCTGTGCCAGAGATTTCTTCAACTTTTGCCGCCGCAATCGGGCAAGGCAAGGTGTTTCCGCGATGTGACCGAGAGAAAACCATGAAAGCGCTTCACCCGGAGTTCATCCATCCGCCCTTCGCGGCATACGCTCATGGGACGGAGATCCCAGGCGGATGGCGGATCGTTC
>CAYYZH010000122.1:0-12390 GCA_964475765.1 uncultured Limibaculum sp. | reverse complement strand
TCCTGATCCTCGTTGTGCCCATCGTGATCTTCCAGCAGATGGCCAAACGCGAGGGCGCGGGATGATGGGCCGGATCAACCTCGTTCAGATCGCGATGTGGATAGGGTTCGCGTTCCTTTATCTGCCAATCGTGATCCTGATCATCTACAGCTTCAATGCTTCCAAGCTGGTCACCGTCTGGGGCGGCTTCTCGACCAAATGGTATGTCGCGCTTTGGTCGAATGACGGGTTGATGGATGCGGCATGGGTGTCGGTGCAAGCCGCCGCCGCTGCGTCCACCATCGCCACGGTTCTTGGAGTGATGGCCGGATTTTCACTGGCACGTGTCCCACGGTTTCTTGGCCGGACACTGTTCTCCGGCATGGTGCTCGCGCCGCTTGTGATGCCCGAGGTGATCACCGGGCTATCTTTGATGCTCACCTTCATCGCGATCTCGATGGATCGCGGATTGGCAACAATCATCATCGCGCACGCAACATTTTCCATGTGTTATGTCGCGGTGGTCGTGCAGGCCCGGCTGGCGGGATTTGATCAGTCGATGGAGGAAGCAGCGCAGGACCTTGGCGCCCGCCCATCAACCGTCTTCTGGCGTGTCACCCTGCCCCTGATCATGCCGGGCGTTGTCGCGGGTTGGCTGCTGAGCTTCACACTGTCGCTCGATGATCTCGTGATCGCCAGCTTTGCCTCAGGTCCTGGCTCGACTACTCTGCCGATGAAGATCTTTTCCTCCGTGCGGCTTGGTGTGACGCCGGAGATCAATGCGATTGCGACGCTCCTCATCGGAGCCGTTGCGGTCGGCACGGTGTTCTGGTCGCTCAGTTTGAAGCGCGCCGTGGCACGACAGGCCGAAGCGGTCTAAAGGCGGCGCGCCGCTTCCTCGAACAGGATCGCATGCCGATCGGCAAGCGCCTCCATATCATCCGAATACCCACCCCCCAGAACGCCCACCAACGGTATGCCGCGACCACGTACCGCTGAAATCACTGCCGCATCTCGGGCCCTTATCCCGTCATCGGTCAGGGCGAGACGCCCCAACCGGTCTTCCCAGTGCACATCGACACCGGCATTGTAGAACACCAGCGTGGGGCTAACCGCTGCGAACGCCTGCTCAAGCCCGCTGTTCAAGGCTGCGAGGTAGTCCGGATCGCCCATCCCATCGGGAAGTGCAATATCGATATCCGATTGGGCCTTCTGGGCGGGAAAATTGTGGGCACTGTGGATGGAGAGCGTGAAGACGCGGTCGTCTTTTGCAAAGATCTGAGCGGTGCCGTCGCCCTGATGCACATCGGCGTCAATGATGAGCATCCGCCCCGGCACGCCTTGTGCCATGAGATTTGAGATCGCCACGGCGACATCGTTGAAGACACAAAAACCGGCGCCGTAGTCGGGTCCGGCATGGTGCGAGCCGCCCGCGGAGTTGCAAGCAAGCCCGGTCTCCAACGCAATCCACGCCGCCAGGGTCGTTCCCGCCGCAGACAAACGGGTACGCCGCACCACCGCCTCTGAACGGGGCAGACCGATGCGCCGGATCTCAGCGTCTCGCAGGGTCAGGGACATCACGCGCTCGACATAGGCCGGATCATGGGCCAGCGAAAGCTGACCGCTGGCTGCCGGTTTGGGCGCAAGGTATTGCCCGGATTTCAACAGGTTTCGCGCGATCAAAGCGTCTCTGAGATAGCCATATTTCGACATCGGAAACCGGTGTCCGGGCTTGAGCGCGATCTGGTAATCGGGGTGGTGCACGATCGGCAGCATGGCCAGACGAAGCCCGAGAGAACGCCAGCGGTCAAGCCCATCTGACTAAGGTTCCTGGCGGGAATTCTCGCCGCGGACTTGAACCCAGCCGATCAAAGTCGCGCGGATTGCTGGCAATGTGGCTCACAAAATGCAAATAATGCATCTGATTTAGCGGCCGAACCGCGGTATTCGGGGCCGAATCGAGAACGACGCAACACACGGAGCCGATGTGAGCAAACCCATGCTCATCGACAAGCTGTTCAAAGGTCGGCGGGCGCCGATCGAGCTGGCGCTCGACCTCACCACTGAGTCTGTCGTGCTTTTCGAACGCCGGGAAGACCAGCCTTGGACGCCCGTTGGCGAAGCGGTTCTGGGTGTGCCCGACTTCAAAAAACAGATCGATGCTCTGCGTGTCGAGGCACTGGTGCGGGACCGTGATCGCTCGCCCGTCCGTCTCTGGCTCCCGCCCGAACAGGTGCTGCTGCGCGAAATGACGCTGGTCGAGCAGTCTGCAGGTCCCGCAAAGGCCGAGGCGCTACGGCAGCTCGAACAGGAAGGGTCCTACCGCTCCGATGAGTTGATGATTGCGCTTGGCCCGGTGACGGCGGGCAAACCGCGCACGGTTCTTGCTGTGATGTCGCAGACCGTTCATGAGGCGATGGACTATAGTGCGAAGTGGGGGTTCCAGCCTGGCGCTGTCTCGACCCGTGCCCATGCGGACAAGTTTGTCGACAGCGAGCCGATCTTCCACGGCGCCGACTCGCTGACAAAAAAGGCTGGGCGCGCGGCAGCCCACTCGGCCATTGCGCTGGCTGCCCTCGCCGCTGTGGGCCTTGCCGGCATTGGCGTCTATCACATGTCCGCGCCGGTTTTGGCACCGCCAACCACGGTGAATTCGACGGCGTCGATTGCACCGCCAGCGATTGCGACCCGATCTGACGGATTTGGATCGACAGCGCCGCTTGGCGCGACCCGCGTCAGCTTTGCCCAAACGCTTGGCCTGCGCGGTGTCAGCATACCCGGCGCACCACCTTCACTCGATACGGAGATGTCGGCGTATGCAGAGCCCCGGCTCTCGCCGCCGATCCCTGAAATCTCTGCGCCCGATCTGACGGCTTTGCTCCAGGTCGGGCCCACCTCCGCGGAACCGCAGTGGAGCCGTCCGGCCCGACTGAACCGAGATGTCCCCGAGAACGAAAGGGCCTCGATTGCGGCGCTTCAGGATACCGGGATCGAGCCGGGATTTGGTGCTGCGCAACCGAATGGTGGCGAAACTCAAGACGAGGTGATCACCGCCGCGGTTAATCCGACAGCTGGTGATTTGCCCTCCGCTGACAGTGTTTTATCCCCACAGAATGCGGACCCGACGTCCGCCGACGCGGATGCACAAGGGCAAACCGCAGCCATCGCCCCGGACCAAACAGTTGAAACCGAAGATGACGAGTTTGCTCCAACAGACCGTGCACCGAAAGAGATGGCCGATGCGCCGCTGCCGCGTCCGGCAGGGCTTGCGCCACCAGAGAGCCAAACCCTGAAAGCGGCGGTGGAGACACCTGTCGCCCGGCCAAAGCTTGCGACCGAGGAGGCGGCTGTTGCCGAAACATCGCAGACAGCATCTGCCGAGCCCGCTCCGCCGACCCCTGCGCCCGAAGATGCGCAAGCCGACATAACGACTAAGCCTGTCGAAACGGATGAGCCGACAGCGCTTGCCGCTGTTACCGCGCCAAAACCAGTGACCCGGCCGCTCAGTCTGCGCAACTTGACGCCGAGTTTTGAGCGCCCGCGAACTCGAGCGCGGGACAAAGCGCCCCAGTCCGTACGGGTAGCGGCGCGCGAACGCGGCCTGTCACTCAGCAAGACCAGCCTGATCGGAGTGATAGACGCCCGAAGCGGACGTCAGGCCCTTGTTCGCCTGCCCAACGGCGACTTCCGGAAAGTTGGTCGCGGCGATGTTCTCGATGGCTGGCGGGTCAGCACGATCGGGCGTGAGACGCTCAAACTGACCAAACGCGGGCAGAACCGCACCCTGTTGCTGGTGTCGCGCTGACGAAGAGGCTCAGGCCGACTTTGCTCGCCCTGCCCCCCAGGCAGCCCAATCCTCCGGCGTGTCCAGATCCGTGATCGCGGCGTTACCGCCGATTGGAACTTCGACCGCGAAATCGCGATACTCCCGAAGCAGGTCGCGCGCGCCCTTGTCGCCATCGAGTTGCGTCAACGCCTCAAAGAACCGCCGACCAAAGAGGATCGGGTGTCCTGGCACGCCCAGCATCGTAGTTGCGCGCACAATGGCGCGGTCTTCACTTGGGTCGAATGCCGAGAGCAGCCGGTCAATGTCACCGGGCATCACGTCCGGCATATCCGCCAGTACGATCAGTACGCCGTCGACGTCGCGGCCCAGTGCCGCAACTCCGCTGCCGACAGAGGTGCTCATCCCTTCCGCTGCACGAGGGTTCTCCAAAAGACGCACATCAAGACCGTCGAGCGTTGCAGCGCGCTCCGCGGCATTCGGGCGGAGCACACAGATCACCTCGTCAATGGCTGACGCGGCAAGCCGCTCCGCCACATGGCGCAAGAGCGGCGTTCCGTCGACATCTTCCAACAACTTGTCGCGCGCACCCATACGGGTCGAGGCTCCTGCCGCCAATAGCACAGCCGCAATCCGTGGCCGTTTGGGCGCCTGAGCACCACCCCCGCGGGGTTCGGGACGTGAGGAGATCTCCTTCAACAGACCGCCCACGCCCATCATTGCGATATCTTGCGAGCGCACTTCCATCCCGCAAGCCACCCGTTCGATGATCCAATCCGCACCGTTCAGTCGCGGGGAGCGGGCGCATCCCGGAAGACCAATTACCTGACGGTCTTCGACGCTGCCGAGAAACAACAGATTTCCCGGATCGACCGGCATGCCAAAGCGTTCGAGATGCCCGCCGGCCGCAATCAACCCCGCGGGGCCAACGTCCGCGCGATCAGACGTCGCGGATCCGGTGAGGATCAAAAGCATCTGAGCGCTTGAGCGGCCGATCTCATCAGCGAGCGCGTCCGTCTCATGTGCAACCGTCGAGGTCGTCACTCCGTTGATCCCCAGGGCCGTGAGACGCGCCAGCACAGCATCGGCTCCCTTTCTCAGGACGCTCTCCTTCATGCCCGGCACACGGGTCAGGATGAGGTGGCACGAGGACGTCTGGACCGGATGTACGCGCAGAACCGGCGCCCCGGCCATCAGCGCCTCGGCGGCCTCCACCGCCTTGCCTGGCGCGGCATAGGGGATGATCTTGACCGTAGCGATCATCTGGCGCGCATCGACCCGCGTATGGGCCGGCAATGTCGCCAGCGTCACAGCGTCATCGAGTGCGTTCAGCGCCGCCACACGTCTCTCGTCGACCTCCAGCACACCGGCGCACTCGGCGTAAAGGTTCGCGCGTCCCGTGAAGGGTGCTGAACGCGATAGATGTTGTGCTGCCGGATCAGGCGCCAGCGCCGTCGCCAACCGCTCTGCGGCCTGATCTTCCGCAACTTCGCCCGCATCGATACGCGCAACGACAACCATATTGATGCCGGACGCGCGCAGGGCATCTATGTCCCGAGGCTCAAGGCGCTTGCCCTTCTTCAGTCTCGTCGTGCCCAGTCTGAGCGAGTGCGCCAGCACCGCGCCCAGCGCTTCATCAATCGGCAAGGGGCCAAACTTCACGCCGCTTCCCCGGGCCGCAGTGCAACTCCGCGACGCGTCTCAGGACGGCGCAGACGTTCTGTGAGCTCGGCCGCGATGGACACTGCGATCTCGGCAGGAGATTTCGCACCGATATCAAGGCCCACCGGCCCATCAATTCGTGCAATGTCCTCTGGTGCGAACCCTTGCTCAGTCAGTCGCTCGACCCGCTTTGCATGGGTGCGCGTTGAACCGAGGGCGCCGATATAGAACGCCTCCGACCGCAAGGCGACGGCCAGGGCCGGATCATCCAGCTTCGGGTCATGGGTCAGCGTGACAACTGCGGTGTTCCGATCAGGCGCCAGGGCTTCAAGGGCTGCATCCGGCCATTCGTTAAAGATTCTGACGTTGGGAAATCTCTCGCAATTTGCAAAAGCCTCGCGCGGGTCAATTATGGCGGCGTCCATTCCCATTGTGGCAACAATTTGGCAAAGCGGTTGTGCAATATGCACACCTCCGACGATTGCAATTTGCAATTGCATATTGCAAAGAGTCACGAACGTGTTTCTTTGCGTTTTGCGAAATCCTGATCGACCGCTGAGGAAGAGCTCTCTATCGTCTTGTTCTCGAAGAATTTTTCGCTCCCAAGTTTCAGTATTGGTCTCAAGAGCTATGTTCAACCGTGTTGCGCGAGCCTTTGTAATCTCTGATAAAATCGGAATGTCGGGGCCTTCCCCAACGGCAATTGGCTCCACCATAACGCGGATCGTGCCGCCACAGGCCAACCCTACGGCGAATGCATCGTCATCGCTTATGCCATATTCTAGAATTCGGCACTTCCCGTCGCCCAATGCCTCAAGCGCTTCGGCCACAACGGCCCCTTCAACACATCCGCCGGAGACCGATCCGACAAGCTCTGCTTCGCCAGAGATCGCCAATTGAGAGCCCACGGGACGCGGTGCAGAGCCCCAGGTCTCGATCACCGTTGCGATCGCGGCACCACGACCTGCTCCATGCCAAGCTATTGCTTTTTCGAGGATTTCTTCGTGCTCTGGGCGCATCAACGGCTCCGTCAATTGGGCGGCCGGGGGCACGATCTGTACGCTAAACGGCAAATGTCCGGGCCAGCCTTCAACCTAAGGCCTGACGCCGTCACTGCAACCGATAAAGCCGATCTTGGAGGGTTAGATCGGCGGCGGGGTCCACGCCGCCGAGAACTTTACGCGAAAACGCCAAACAACTCTGCAAACAGCACTGCACTCAACCACTGACCAGAACTCAGGACCCTTAATCACATCTGGCCGTCTGCATCACACCCACGACAGCGGGACGGCACAACTCAACTGATGCAAGGACCGTGCCACATAGATCCTCCGTGAATCTGTGAGTTTTGTTACACCCGGGAGGTGAATTTTTCGTTGTCTCTCAAGCCGCGAGCAGTCGGGCTTTTTCTCCGGCATGATCGGGATCGGACAAAAGACCCGAAAGCTCTGTCAGACTGTCAATGTTGTGTGCCGCGCAGAACGTGTCGACATGGGGCAGCAGAGCCCGCACGCCGCGCGCCTTTGCCTCGAATCCGTCCCATCGCAGGAGCGGGTTCAGCCAGATCACGCGCCGCGCCGACAGGTGCAGGCGCTCGGCCTGCCGTGCCAGACGATCGGGATCATCGCGGTCCAGTCCATCTGTGATCAGGAGAACCACTGCACCCTGCCCCAGCACCCGGCGCGACCAGGTCTTGTTGAAGTTCTCAAGGCACGCGCCGATCCGCGTGCCGCCATCCCAGTCCTGCGCTTCGTGTCCAGCCTGCATCAAGGCTTCGTCGACATCCCGATGGCGCAAATGCCGGGTGACGTTGGTGAGGCGCGTCCCGAATGTGAAGACATGGACTTTACTCCAACCCGCCCCCTTGGAGTTCGCGGCGGCGTGCAGAAAGTGCAGCAGCATCCGCGAGTAGGCGGCCATCGAGCCCGAGATATCGCAAAGCGCGACCAGATTGGGCCAGCGGATCTGCCTCTTGCGCCGGGCCAGCACGGGCACCCCACCGTTCCGCATGGAGGTGCGCAGGGTGCGCCGCCAGTCCGGCAGATTGCCAAGCGGCGCAGGCGCCGTCCGCCGGGACAGCAGCGGGCGCACCGGCAGGGACAGCCGGGCAATGGCCCGCTTGGCCTCGGCGATCTCGGCCGCGGACATCTGTTCGAAGTCGCGGGCGTGCAGCTTTTCCTGATCGGAGAAGGTCAACCGGGCATCGACCTCGATCTCATCAGGAGGCTGATCCGCTTCGGGTTCGGGGCGATTGCGATGTCCGTCCGAAAGCCCCTCTGCTGCGCGTTGCTCCCCTGCTTTCTTTTCGCGTTCGTGTGCGGGCGCTTGGATCTCCGGCATAAGCATGCCCATCATCCGCTCCATGATCTGGGGATCGCGCCAGAACATGTAGAAGCACTGATCGAAGACCGGGCGATGATCGGGCCGCGACGTGAAGCACGCGGCCAGCGTGTGATAGAAATCCTCACGCTGCTCGAACCCACCGATCGAAACGGCCCGCACTGCCTCCAGTGTACGCCCAGTACCGACGGGAAGACCCGCCGCCCTGAGCGCCCGCGCAAAGTGCACGACATTCTGGGCAAGCTTGCCCTGGGGCTCGGGCACGTCAGGAAGCTGCATCAGGCGGCGCCTGCCAGCCCTGCGCGTACCTCGTCGAGGATCTGCCGCGCCTCGGAGCCTTCGAAACGCGCGATGTCGTCCTGATACTTCAACAAGGCACCCAGCGTGTCGGTGATAACCTCCGGATTCAGCTCGAGTACGTCGAGCGAGACCAGACACTTCGCCCAGTCCAATGTCTCCGCGACGCCCGGTTTCTTGAAGAGATCCTCGTTGCGCAGATGCTGAACAAAGGCCACGACTTCCTCTGAGAGCTGCTGCGTGACCTCCGGCGCTCGGGAGGCAAGGATCTCCAACTCCCGCGCCGCATCGGGGTAGTCGACCCAGTGATAGAGACAGCGCCGCTTCAGCGCGTCGTGAATCTCGCGCGTGCGGTTCGAGGTGAGGATCACGATTGGCGGCTCCGGCGCCTTGATCGTCCCAAGTTCGGGGATCGTCACCTGGAAGTCGCTGAGGGCTTCCAGCAGAAATGCCTCGAACGGCTCATCCGCCCGGTCCAACTCGTCGATGAGCAGGATGGGCGCGCCGCCCTCCTGGGGCTCCATCGCCTCCAGAAGAGGCCGCCGCGTGAGGAAGCGCTCTGAAAAAAGCTCCGCGCTCAGCGCCTCGCGCCCGGTGTTGCCGGCAGCTTCCGCCAAACGTATCTCGATCATCTGAGCTGGGTAGTTCCACTCATAGACCGCCGACGCCGCATCCAGCCCTTCATAGCATTGCAGGCGGATCAGGCGCCGCCCCAGTGCTTGTGACAGCGCCTTGGCGATCTCGGTCTTGCCGACCCCCGCCTCACCTTCGAGGAACAGCGGGCGCCCCAGCTTCAGCGACAGGAACACGACCGTGCCAAGCGCACGGCTGCAGACATAGCCAGTGTTGCTCAGCAGTGCTTGGGTCTCGTCGATGGAAGTCGGAAGGGATGTCATACTGGTCTCGCTCTCATGTCCCGTCGCAATGGAAGGGCTTGGGCACGCAAAATCAAGCTCTGCGCTGCCCGGGATCGGTTGAAATCACAACAGGATGGCGGCCGCCAGCCCAAGAAACGCAAAGAAGCCGACGACGTCGGTGACCGTGGTCACGAATGCACCGGACGCGAGTGCCGGGTCCGCGCCCGCCTTGTCCAGTCCGATGGGAATCAGGATGCCGGCCAGCCCTGCCGCCAGCATGTTGATGATCATGGCGAGCCCGATCACAACGCCCAGCATGGGTTCGGAGAACCAGAAATAGGCAATCACGCCCATGACGATGGCAAAGACGATACCATTGGCAAGGCCAACCAGGGCCTCACGATACACGACACGCAGCGCGTTGGTGGGCGTCAGATCGCGGGTTGCGATGGCCCGCACCGCCACGGTCAGGCTTTGCGTCCCGCCATTGCCGCCCATGGACGCAACGATCGGCATCAGGATGGCCAGCGCAACCAACTGGCTGATCGCTTGATCGAACATCCCGATCACCAGCGAGGCGAAAATCGAGGTCACAAGGTTCACCGCGAGCCACGGAAACCGGCGTTTGGCAATCGCCCAGACCTGATCCGAGATCTCCTCATCCCCGACCCCGGCAAGCCGCTTCATGTCCTGCTCGGCCTCGTCCTCCAGCACCTCCATGGCGTCATCGATGGTGATGACCCCGATCAACCGCCCGTCCGCGTCCACCACCGGCGCCGAGACCAGATGATACTGGTTGAACGCATAGGCTACGTCCTCCTGCGGCTCGGTCACATCGATGGTTTTGAAGTCATTGTCCATCAGCGAGCCGAGCGTCACAGGGCGGCGCGAGCCCATGATACGCGAGAGCGGAATGGTGCCCACCGGCTTGGCCGTCGCATCGACGATGATCACATCATAGAACTGCTCCGGCAGATCCTCGGAGGCGCGCATGTAGTCGATCGTCTGGCCAACGGTCCAGAAGGGCGGCGCCTTGACCATTTCGCGCTGCATCAGACGCCCGGCACTGTCCTCGGGATAGGTCAGCGACTCCGCAACCGCCTGCCGATCGGCGGGCTCGAGCGCATCAAGGATCTCGCGCTGCTGTTCCTCCTCGAGATCCTCAACGACATAGACAACATCGTCGGTCTCGAGATCCTTGACCGCTTCGGCGACCCGCGCGGGCTCGAGGATGGCGAGCACATCGTCGCGCACACGCTCTTCGAGTTCGACAAGAACTTCGGCGTCGATATCTGCCCAAGCCAGCTCAATCAGCGCCCGGCGGTTGTCGGTGTCGATCTGCTCCAGCAAGTCGGCGATATCAGCGACGTGCATGTCCTCGATCAGCGACAGCACCGCCACACGGTCGCCGGCCATTGCCGACTCGCAAATCGCCGCGACCGTTTCGCGATCGAGCTCGTACTCGTCCTCGCGATCGTCGTCAGGGTCTGGGATCTGGGCGGGATTGGCCAAAGTGTTCTCTCCGGTATCTCCCCGCTGATACAGGGAATCGGAGCGCCTGCCTATCGATTGAACCCGGGCTGGCATGCAATTTTTTCAATCCCTCGGCTGCGTCTGTGGTTAGGATGGCTGGCAGACGAAAGCGGAACGTGCCGAGGAAGGGATCGCCATGTCCGACGCGCCGGAAACGGATGATGCGCCCGCACCCAAGACCCTGAAGGAAGCCTTCGACCGGGCCGTAGATCTGCATCGCGCAGGCGACCTGGAGGAGGCGGAACGGCTCTATCGGCTGGTTCTTGCGCGCAATCCGGACAGCGCAACAGCGTGGACGAATTTCGGCGCTTTGCTCCGCAAACAATCGAAGTATGCGCCGGCCATCGCGGCGCATCGCAAGGCTTTGCAGATCAAGCCGGGCCTGAAAAACGCGAGGGCCAACCTTGCCAACGCGCTTCATGATTTTGGTGAGGCAGAAGAAGCTGCGGCGCTGCGCGGCGATTTGCTGGCCGAGGATCCGGACAATCCCGCACGGATCCGCGATCTTGCGGTGGCTTTGCGCGGCTGTTGGCGCAACAGAGAGGCCATTGAGTTGGTCGACGCGGCCGAAGCACGGCGGGGGCCAGACGAGAGCTGTCAGCTTCAACGCGCCCTCGCTCACCTGATGCTGGGCAACTACAAGGAAGGGTTTCGCGATTTCGAGGCACGGTATTCCGGGGACGAAGTTTCGCTCCCGAAGGACGTGCCTTGGCCGCGCTGGATGGGCGAGCCGCTGGAGGGTAAGTCCATTCTCGTCCTGCCGGAACAGGGCTTTGGCGACGCAATCGTCATGGCGCGATTTCTGCCGGGGTTGAGAGCGTTGGGAGCAAAAATTACCCTCTGTGTGAAGCCGGCTCTTGGTCGTTTGTTCGCTGAACTCGAAGCGGTCCATCAAATGAAAACCGCGGTAAAGCACTCAGATCATTACGATTTTTATTCACCCAACATGAGCTTGCCGCATCTGGTGGGGTTGGATCCAAGCAGTCCACCGCCTCCGCCAAAGCTGTCGATCCCCGAGGACAGCCGTACCCGGGCGCGCCGGCGCGTTGCGCCCTATGACGCCCGGTTCAAGATCGGGATCGTCTGGACCGGCAGTCTGACCTACCGGGCCAATCACCGCCGCTCGACCACGCCGGAGCAGTTCCTCGGCCTGGCCCAAGTGCCGGGCGTGCAGCTCTTCAGCCTCTACAAGGGCGATGCCCATGCCGATTTCCTGAGCTCGGGCATGGCGGGGCTGATCGTCGATACCTGTGGCGACGACCGGGACTTTGCCGACACTGCCGCCGTGATCGATGAGATGGACCTGATGATCACCACGGATACCGCGGTCGTGCATGTCGCCGCATCGTTGGGAAAGCCGGTTTGGAACATGCTGACCTATGAAGGGTTTTGGCTGTACGGCGCTGGAGACACCACACCATGGTATCCCTCTATGCGATTGTTTCGTCAGGAAAAACCGGGAGACTGGGACGGCGTCTTCGCCCGTGTCGAGACAGCGCTCAGAGGCCATATCGGGGGCAAATCATGAGAGGAACCGTCACCATCGAGGTCGCCCCCGGCGAGTTGATCGACAAGATTACCATTCTCGAGATCAAGGCCGAGCGGATCACCGAGGCGGACAAGTTGGCGAATGTCGCTATCGAATTGGAAACACTTGGGAAAAGTCGGGACAGCGCCCTGCCCGTCTCGGCGGATCTGACGCGCCTGACGGCCGACCTCAAGGCGGTCAACACCGAGCTTTGGGAGGTCGAGGACGCCATCCGCGACTGCGAACGGGCTGGCGATTTCGGCCCCCGATTCATCGAACTGGCCCGTGCCGTCTACAAGACCAATGACCGTCGTGCAGCCGTCAAGCGCGAGATCAATCTGGCCATGGGCTCGCATCTGGTCGAGGAAAAATCCTACCGACCCTACTGAGCCAAACCTGCCCTTTGCGCT
>CAYYZH010000121.1:0-12523 GCA_964475765.1 uncultured Limibaculum sp. | reverse complement strand
CCGCCGCCTCCACCGCCGCCGCCACCGCCGCCGCCTCCACCGCCGCCACCGCCACCACCGCCGCCGCCGCCACCACCGCCACCGTCGCCGCCGCCATCACCACCGTCACCGCTACCGCTGGCACCGGCATCGTTCTGAGTCAGCAGCCTGTCCAGCAGACCGGAGTTGGATTTGGCGACCGCGGGTTGCGGCGTCGGAGTTGCGGGTGCTGCCGGTTTGGCCGCAGCCGTCTGGGTCGTCGTGGAAGATGTCGTCGGCTTCACAGGTTTGGCCGGTTGCGCCACTGCCTGCTGTGCCGGGCGGGTCGTCGTTTTAGGCCGGGTCTGCACCCGAGCGGTCTGGGTCGGCTTACGCCGGGTTGTCGTCGCCGGACGTGTGGTCGTGCGCCCGGTCGCCAGACGATCAGTCACGGCATTGTCGAGCGCTGCAAGCAACGATGTGGTGTAGTACCCGTTCGGGGCCAGACCACGGCTCTGCTGGAACGCGCCAATGGCGGCACGGGTCGACGGCCCCACCACCCCATCGACATCGCCAACGGGATAGCCGAGCTGCTTGAGGTAGACCTCCATCTGCACCAGTTGCGAGGTCGCCAGCGGATCATCGCCGGGCGATGCCTGAAGCGCGGCCTGTTGCGTCACTGCTGTCTGCGTGCGCGCCTGGCCGGTTACATCGACACACCCCCCCACAGCCGATGTCACCAGCAAAAATCCCAGTGTCGGCTTCCAAATCTGTCTCATATTCACGCTCCTTCCCAAAATCCCCAATCGAGCATGGCTCAATATCGCAAACTCTGACCAAAATGTCGATTTCAACAGCCCGGTCCCGGTGGCGGGACCCGCGCTTTCCGGTAGGTCAAGCATCGGGCGATCACCGGGATCAATCAGTGACAAACGTCACATGAGTTGAGGAAATCAGCCAAGCCGCTGTTCCCGCATGACTTTCCCCGTGCTTTGGGACGACTTGGAGATTTGTTCGAGGCCATAACCTTGCTCCGAGCCATGGCGGCAGAGAGTTTGCCGATGAGTGTTTTTTGAACCTACACGTCCATCGGAGCGCCATTGGCTAGTTTGCATCACGTCCGAGAATTCTTGCGGGTTTGGCGTGCCCGGCGCTTTTCACACCGGGTTGCTTGGGCTAGGTCATGCTGCAGTTGCGAGCGGTCGGGCACTCGGTCAGGGGACCGGCCTGCGCCGACCTGAAGCTGAGGGATCTCATGTCTGTTGATTTTGTATCGGTGCTTGCCGAACGGGGCTGGCTGTTGGCTGACGGCGCGACCGGCACGAACATGTTTGCGATGGGTTTGCAGTCGGGCGATCCGCCCGAGGACTGGAACAAGATCCATCCCGACCGGGTGCGCAATCTGCACCGCTCGTTCATCGAGGCCGGTTCGGACATCGTGCTGACCAACACGTTTGGGGCCAACCGGCGCCGTTTGATGCTGCACAATCAGCAGGATCAGGCGCGCGAGTTGAACGTTCTGGCTGCCCAGCATGCGCGCGCCGAGGCGGATGCCGCCGGGCGTCCTGTGTTCGTGGCGGGCTCGATGGGGCCGACAGGCGATATCATGGAGCCGGTCGGCGAACTGACCCGCGAAGAGGCGGTTACCGTCTTCACCGAACAGGCCGAGGGCCTTGCCGAGGGGGGCGCCGATCTCCTGTGGATCGAGACACTCTCAGCACAGGAAGAAGCCTCCGCTGCGGTCGAAGGCGCGGCCAGCACGGGGCTTCCTGTGGTCGCGACGCTCAGCTTTGACACCTCCGGTCGGACCATGATGGGCATCTCGCCCAAGGACTGGCCGGGCATCGCTTCAGGGCTGCCTGCCCCGCTGGCCGGGATCGGCGCAAACTGCGGTGTCGGCGCATCAGAACTCGTGGCGACGGTGATGTCGATCGTCGAAGCTGCACCGGAAGGCACTGTGGTTGTCGCAAAGGGCAATTGCGGCGTGCCCGAGTTCGTGAACGGAGAGATCCAGTACAGCGGCACGCCTGAGTTGATGGCGGACTACGCCCGACTGGCCGTGGACGCAGGCGCCCGGATTATAGGAGGGTGTTGTGGGACAACGCCCGAACATGTGGCCTCGATGCGCGCCGCGCTGGACGGGCACTCACGCCGCTCTGCGCCGGACATCGAGGCTGTAATCGCCCAGCTTGGCGACGTCTCCGATCTCGCGAAAGGCGTCGATGCAGCGGCAGCCGCGGGCGGCAGACGGCGGCGCAGACGCGGTTGATACCGCGCGTGCCGTCGAGCATTCTGGCGGTTTGGGTTGCCTAGCCTTTTACCATCGCTGGAAAAGGTCCCGGGTTAAGTCCGAGACAGCTTTAATCGATACCCTGCGCGTTCGGTCTGAGAGCGCCGGGCCGATCAGCCCGGCGTCGGACCCTCGGTCTCGGGATTGGTAAGCGCTGTGTACTGGCCGTAGGGCCGATAAGCGTAGAGATACGTCTCCAGAACGCCCTCCATCGCGGTTGGCGTGATACCCAGTTCCGCAAATCCCTGCGCGCCCTCGGCCACCACGTTGTCACGTTTGAGCAGTTTGACCTGATCGCGGGTAAGCAGCGGCGTAAGTCCGACCAAGGCAGCCTTCTCCAGAAACCAAGCTTTGATGTTGGCGAAGAAGAACGGCACGTTGGCGATCAGACGTTTGCGGCGGATGACACCCAGCATGGTCTGGATACATTCGCGGAAAGTCGCGACGCGTGGCCCGCCAAGCTCGTAGACGCCCGGAGACGCCTCGCCCACCGCTGCGCGCGCTGCAGCCTCGGCCACGTCCTCGACCCAGACCGGCTGGAATTTTGTATCTGCGCCAACCAGCGGGATCACCGGTGTGATCTTGGAAAGACCGGCAAACTGGTTGAAGAACTGATCTTCGGTTCCAAAGACAATCGACGGACGCAGGATCACGGCGTTTGGCATGGCCGCCAGAACCGCGGCCTCTCCTTCGGCCTTCGTGCGGGCGTACTCGGCGTCGCTGTCCGCGTCCGCACCGATGGCGGAGATGTGGACGAAGCGGCTCACGCCCTCTTCAGCGGCGATCTCGGCGGTGCGGGCGGCGCCCTCAGCCTGACAGGCATCGAACGTGTTGCGCCCGGCCTGAAACAGGATCCCGACGCAGTTGACCACCGCGTCCGCGCCCGAGATCACCCGGCGCATCGAGGCCTCGTCGCGGATATTGCACTGCACCGGCTCCACCTGTCCGACAACGCCATAGGGTTTGACGAACATCGCCTCATTCGGACGGCGGCACGCCACGCGTACGCGCCAGCCCCGGCGGGCCATGCGCTGTGCGATATAGCGGCCGACAAAGCCGGACCCGCCGATGATGGTCACCAATTGGCTGCGCTCGGACATCGGGTTCTCCTAACGTCTGCGGTGCTTGCGTGCGCCTGACATACGCCCCGGCGGACGCAGGAGCAAGACTCGCAACAGAGGCTAGCGGCCGAGAGGTGAATGTCGAGTTGACAGCCCCGCCCCGCGTCGCTACATCGCGCCTTCACGCGACCTGCCCAGGTGGCGGAATTGGTAGACGCGCTGGCTTCAGGTGCCAGTTCCCGCAAGGGAGTGGAAGTTCGAGTCTTCTCCTGGGCACCACCGCATCCGGCGCTGAGATTTTCGGAGGCGTTGGATGAGCGTAACCCTGCACCAGAACGACTTGCCGGATGGTCTGGACCTTGGCCCTGTCGTTGCCATTGATACCGAAACCATGGGGCTGAACCCGCATCGCGACCGGCTTTGTCTTGTGCAGTTGTCGTCGGGCGATGGCACCGCGCATCTGGTGCAGATCGCGCAAGGTCAGAAGAAGGCGCCGAACCTGACGCGGATGCTGAAGGACCGGAAAGTCGAGAAGCTGTTCCATTTCGGGCGTTTCGACATTGCGGTTCTGGCCCATGCCTTCGGGCCGGTGGCGCGGCCGGTCTACTGCACCAAGATTGCGTCCAAGCTGGTGCGGACCTTCACCGACCGGCACGGGCTCAGGAACCTTTGTCAGGATCTGATCGGCGTCGACATTTCGAAACATCAACAATCCAGCGACTGGGGCGCGCCCGAGCTGACCGAAGGACAGCTGGAATATGCAGCCTCGGACGTTCTTTATCTGCACCGACTGCGTGAGGTGCTGGACACGCGTCTGGCCCGCGAGGGTCGGGACAAGCTGGCGGCGGCCTGTTTCCGGTTTTTGCCGGAACGTGCGATGCTGGATCTGGAAGGCTGGCCCGAGGAGGACATTTTTGCGCACTGACGCAAGGAACAACGCAGCGGTGGAAGCGGTCTCGGACGATCAGAACGATGTGATCGAGACCGGTCGCCGTGTGTTGCGTACAGAAGCTGCGGCCCTCGGGTCCTTTGCCGTGGCGCTCGACCAGAGCTTTGCCGACGCGGTTGCGCTGATGCTATCGGCCAAGGGCCGGATCATCGTCTCCGGCATGGGCAAGTCCGGCCATGTCGGTCACAAGATCGCGGCCACCCTGGCCTCGACCGGCTCGCCCGCGTTCTTCGTTCACCCGGCAGAGGCGAGCCACGGCGATCTTGGCATGATCACCCGCGATGACGTGGCATTGGTGTTGTCGAACTCTGGCGAGACCAAGGAGCTCGCCGATATCGTCGCCCACTGCAAACGCTTCGAGATCCCGATGATCGGAGTTGCCAGCAAACCTGACTCGACCCTGCTGCGCGCCGCCGACATCGCGCTGGTTCTGCCGCCCGCACAGGAAGCGTGCTCGGTGGGCATGGCGCCGACGACCTCGACCACGATGACGATCGCGTTGGGGGATGCGCTGGCCGTCGCCCTTATGGAGCAGCGCCGCTTTACCCGGAATGACTATGGCGTGTTCCACCCCGGTGGAAAACTGGGCGCGCAACTCGTTCAGGTCGGCTCATTGATGAGCACCGGCGAGGAGGTCCCGCTGATCGCCGAGGATGCGCCAATGTCGGATGCGTTGCTGGTGATGAGTGAGAAAGGCTTCGGCGTTGCCGGAACGGTCGACGCATCGGGCCGCCTGACCGGGATCATCACCGACGGCGATTTGCGCCGAAACATGGAAGGTCTGCTCGAGCGTCAGGCGCGCGATGTGGCAACGCCGGATCCGCGCACCATTGCACCCGACGCGCTGGCACAAGAGGCGCTGGCTCTGATGAACGCCCGCAAGCCACGGATTACGACCTTGTTCGTCATGGACGAGGACGGGAGCGGCAAACCGCTCGGCATCCTGCACCTGCATGACTGTCTGCGCGCCGGCGTCGACGGGTCCTGACCGATGGCTCTGGGTGACCCGGCACAGATGAATGACCAGGCACGCCGCACGGCGGATGTCCGCTGGTATTCGCGTCTGGTCCGGATGATGAAGATCGCCCTGCCGATCTGTGCCGTCCTGCTGATCGGGCTGATTTTCCTCAGCGGTCGGGAACGGGGCGGCATCGTCGATCTGACCACCACAAAGGATGCCGCGGCGCTGGCCGCAGGGCTTGAGCTGGAGAACCCGCGCTTTGCCGGTGTGACCGAGGGCGGCGAGCCCTACGTGCTGACCGCAGCCACCGCCCTGCCCGATGGCGCGGTGCCGAACCGGATCGACTTGAACCAGCCCATAGGCGAGATCACGCTGGCGGATGAACGTCGGATCAAGGTGACCTCGCCAGAAGGCCAGATGTTCCGCAAGGACGAGAAACTCAGCCTGACCGGCGGGGTCGTGGTCGAAAGTTCGGACGGCTACCGGATGGTTACGGATCAGGTCGATCTGGACATGGCGGCCAAGACCGCGCTGGCGCCGGGGCGGCTGATGGCGGAGGGCCCGCGCGGCTCGATCGAGGCCGACCATGTGCGGGCCGCGCAAGCCGCGGACGGGGAAAAGCCCGTAACGCTGTGGTTCGATGGCAATGTGCGCGTGATCTATCTGCCATCGAACGGCGAGACGGAATAAACCGCGACCGACGTTCGACGAAGGCTTGCACCGAAAAAGCGAGGGCCGAGAGCGCGCTGGATGCGCGACAAGGCTTGCGTTATAAGGCCGCGTCGTGCTGCTGATTTGGAGATGTTGGGGTGGCGAATAGATTTCACTGGCTTCTTGCGCTTTGCGTTGCTGGCATAAGCCTTCCCGCCACGGCGCAGAACAGCAATGTCCCCGGCGGTTTCAAGCACGACCGCAATGCACCGATCGAGATCACGTCCGAAAGTCTCGAGGTACGGCAAGCCGAACAGATGGTGATTTTCACCGGCGACGTGATCGCAGGTCAGGGCCAGTTGCGCCTGACCGCGGACGAGGTCGTGGTGCTCTATGACGAGAATTCCGACAATCAGGGCGAGGCGGGCGCGATCAAGAAGATGACCGCGACCGGCAGCGTATTTCTCTCGAGTTGCTCGGAAACCGCGCAGGGCGACTGGGCCGAGTACGATGTCGATGCCGCATTGGTGAACATGCGCGGCTCGGTCGTGCTGACCCGCAGTGTCAACGTCATCACCGGCGACCGCGCGACGGTCAACCTGACCTCGGGCCAAGGCAAGGTCGAGGGCAACGTCAAATCCATCTTCAAGCCCGGCAGCGGTGACAAGCTCGCCGACAAGAAACCGACGCGCGAAGCCTGCGCCGACGAAAGCAGCAACTGAGCCCATGTCCACCGCCCCGACATCCGCGCGTCCAACGTTGACAGCCGTCGATGGCGGCGGCGGCCTGGTCGTGACCAAGCTCGGCAAAAGCTACAAGCGCCGCCCCGTGGTGCGTGACGTCTCGATGCAGCTCACGCGCGGCGAGGCGGTGGGTCTGCTCGGCCCGAACGGGGCGGGCAAGACCACATGCTTCTATATGATCATCGGGTTGATCCAGTCCGATGCCGGTACGATCGAGGTCGACGGGCTGGATGTCAGCGACCTTCCGATGTACCGCCGGGCGCGATTGGGTCTGGGATATCTTCCACAGGAAGCCTCGATCTTTCGCGGCATGACCGTCGAGGAGAACATCAAGGCCGTTCTGGAGCTGGTCGAGCCCGATAGGCTGGAGCGTGCGCGGCGGCTCGATGCACTGCTCGGCGAGTTCTCGATCACCCATTTGCGCCAGACCCCTGCCTCGGCTTTGTCAGGAGGAGAACGCAGAAGGGTCGAAATTGCCCGCTGTTTGGCCACAGATCCGTCCTATGTTCTGTTGGATGAACCCTTCGCAGGGGTCGATCCCATCGCGGTCGGAGAGATTCGCGAGCTGGTCAGCCACCTCAAGGACCGCAGCATCGGAGTGTTGATTACGGATCACAATGTGCGGGAAACGCTCGAGATTATCGATCGGGCATACATCTTGCATGATGGTTGCATGTTAATGGATGGCACTCCCGGCGAAGTGGTCGAGGATGTAAACGTCCGACGGGTCTATCTGGGCGACGGGTTCCGAATTTAGTAACCTGATCGAGAGACACTGACCCCGGGGCGTGTGAGACGGGGAACGGATGTCTGTCGGACTAAGACTTGACCTGCGGCAAAGCCAGCAGCTGGTGATGACACCCCAGCTGCAACAGGCGATCAAGCTGCTGCAGATGTCCAATCTCGAACTTTCCGACTTTATTTCTACCGAAGTTGAGAAGAACCCCCTGTTAGAGATGGCGGGCGAGGATCAACCAGTCGCAACCCCTGCAGCAGAGGTCAATGGAGCCACGCCCGACCGCGACAGCGACGTGCAGCTAGGCGCTGCGGATGAACGCGTGACGTCGGATGGCGATCACAGCCTGACAGCGGAGGTGTTCGATTCGGGGCGCGAAAATCTGGACGAAAGTACCCCGGGGGACGGACCTTCTCCGTTCGGCAATGGTGCGAGCACCGGCACCTCGAAAGGTGGTGCGGATCCCTACGGGGATCTCCCCGATTTCGAGGAACGACTGGTCGAACAGCCCAGCCTGCGCGAGCACCTGCTCGATCAGCTTGGCCAGCACTGGGCCAACGAGGTCGAGGCCCTGATCGCCCGGCATCTGGTGGATGAACTGGATGACCACGGGTATCTGCGCACACCAGAGGACGAGCTCTGCGCGCGCCTGGGCGTCGAGGCGGAGCAGCTCGAAGACGGGATCGCGCTGCTGCAAAGCTGTGATCCCACGGGGGTCGGAGCGCGTCATCTCGGCGAATGTCTGGCGCTACAGCTCGACGAGCGCGACGACCTGACCGATGATTTCGCAGCACTTCTCGCCAATCTCCACCTGCTTGAAAAAGGTGACATCAAGCGCTTGCAGGCCGCCTGCGGGGTCGATCGCGAGGAACTGAGCGAGCTTTTGAGTGAGATCAGAACGCTCAACCCACGCCCCTGCGCGGAGTATTCCGATACCGATGCCGAGACTCTGGTGCCCGACATTCTGATGCGCCGCGCGTCCTGGGGCGGTTGGCATCTTGAGCTGAACCCCGATTCGCTGCCGAGCGTGATCATGGACCGGACTTACGCAACCGAACTGGGCCGGACCGATTGTGATGAAACCAAATCCTACCTGACGGAATGCCGGAGTACCGCGTCCTGGCTGATCAAGAGCCTCGATCAACGGGCGCGCACCATCCTGACCATCGCAACCGAGATCGTGCGCCAGCAGGAACGATTCTTCGAGGAGGGCATCTCGGGCCTCAAACCCATGAACCTCAAGATGGTCTCCGAGGCCGTGGGGATGCACGAATCGACCGCCAGCCGGGTTACGTCCAACAAGTACATCGCTACCGAGCGCGGGATTTTCGAGCTGAAGTTCTTTTTTACCAACGCGGTCGGCGGCGGAGATGGAGATTTGGCCGCAGAATCAGTGCGCCACAAGATCAAGGCTATGGTCGACGCGGAAGCCCCCGATGCGGTTTTGTCCGATGATGCGATTGTGGAAATGCTGCAATCCGAGGGCATAGACATCGCACGCAGAACCGTCGCGAAGTACAGAAAAAACCTCAAGATTCTATCTTCGGTTGAGCGTCGGCGCCAATACGCCATGCGCCTCGACGCCTGATTTGCGCTGCGCAGAACAGTTGACCCCGCAAGTTACGTGGCCACATAATCCCTTCCGGGTTAGCGTTCGGGAAAGAAAATCCGCACTAGAACAACGCTGGCCCGGAAGGTGGGTTTCGTCTGTTGACAGACTGCCGTTGCGGCCATAGGAAGCCGCTCCGCATCAGGACCGGCAACCGAGCAGTTTCGCCGGGGTGCGCAGCGAGAGGCCGGGAATGGCCCGCTCAAGGAGTGTCCATGCACATTCAGGTCAAAGGCAAGCAGATTAGCGTCGGAGAGGCGCTGTCGGAACATGTCGAACGCCAGCTCACAGCGGCGGTTGAGAAGTATTTTGACCGCTCTGTCGATGCCATTGTGACGTTTTCCAAGGATCGGCACACGTTTCGCTGTGACGCGCATGTTCACCTTCCCACTGGCCTGACAGCTCAATCTTCGGCGACGGCCAATGATGTCTACGCAGCCTTCGATCAGGGTGCGGAGCGCATAGAAAAGCAGATCCGGCGCTATAAAAGACGGTTGCGCGATCATCATCAGCACCGTAAGGCACCGGTAGAGACCGTCGCCGCGACTTCCTACGTGCTGGAGGCACCGGAAATCGAGACGGAAACGGACGAACCAGAGACTTTGCAGCCGGTCATTGTCGCCGAAATGTCTGACGCCGTTCAGTCACTCAGCGTTGGGGAAGCCGTAATGCAGATGGAAATTGCAGGTAAACCGTTCCTGATCTTCAAGAACGATGCGCACGGCCGCATCAATGTCGTATTCCAGCGTGAAGATGGCAATGTCGGATGGGTTGATCCGGCAAATGTTTCTGGGGCTTGAGTTCACACAAGCGGGTGGATTGATGGAAATCGCGGATCTCGTCGCGCCGAATGCCGTTTTGGCTGGCATCAAGGCAAGCGGCAAAAAGCAGGCTTTACAGGAAATCGGCCACAAGGCGGCCGAGGTCTATGGTCTGGACTGTGCGTCCGTGATCGATGGTCTGCTCGAGCGGGAAAAGCTCGGCTCGACCGCCATGGGGGCGGGGGTTGCGATTCCCCACGCCCGCCTGCCAGAGGTCAAATCCATTGTCGGGCTGTTCGCACAACTCTCGAAACCGGTCGATTTCGAGGCCGCCGACGGACACGGCGTCGATCTGATGTTCGTATTGCTGGCGCCTGATGAGGCTGGGGCGGATCATTTGCGCGCTTTGGCCAAGGTCTCTCGCTTGATGCGCAACCCAGCGACCTGCGAAAAGCTGCGCGGGTCTGACAATGCCGATGTGCTCTATGCTCTTTTGACGGAGTTGACGGCGACGCGCGCCGCCTAAAGGCGTCAAGTCGACGGCTTAGTGCACGCTGACGGGCACCAGATCGTTCCGTTTGGCCAGCGCAAAGGCGACGTCACGGTCCGGCGTTACGGCAAGGCACTTCCCGTCATTGTCATGCACGGCAAACAGCTTTCCCGGCGCCGACTTCAGGTGCTCCGGCAAATCGTCCCGATCTGCCTCGCGGACATAGACGATGGCTTGTTCGGGGTTCTGGTCGAATTTCGGGATGTCGCTCATAGCCAACTCCTTTCTTCTGTATACGCGCAGTCGAGCCAACCGGATTGGTCCGGATGGCAAATGGATTCAGCTGCCTGATCCGATTTTGATCGTCTGAACACTGATTTCCGGCTTGCGCAGCTCGAGATCGATATGCAGCAGACCGTTGTCCAAACTGGCCTCCTTCACCTCGACCCGATCTGCGAGAACAAAGCTGCGCTGAAATTGACGTGCTGCGATGCCGCGATGCAGGAACAGGCGCTCGGCCCCCTCTTCGTCCTGCTTGCCCCGCACAATCAGATGACCATCCTCAAGCGTGATCGAAAGATCGCTCTCGGCGAAACCGGCCACCGCAAGCGTAATGCGGTAGGCTTCTTCACCGTGCTGTTCGATGTTATAGGGCGGGTAGGCATCGCCACCGGATTTGGCCGTGCGCTCGACCAGTTGGTCCAGCTGCTCAAACCCCAGCAAAAATGGGTGCGACGTGAAAGATATGCGTGACATCCGGTGAGTGTCCTCGTCCCAAGCGACCTCGATGAGAGCGGCCCGCCAGGCAGCACCGCTCATGAAGATATGGGAATTGAGAGCTCACGCCGCAAGTCGGAGAGTTTGGGGGCCACTGAACGGCGTCCCGGACTTGATCCGGGACCTCCTCTTGGCACAATCACAGAAAACCGGTCAGACCCGAGACAGATCTCAGTTTTCGGGCATATCTGATGCGCGGTGGATCAGATAGAAATCTCAGCCTTGCCGCCATGGGCAGCCGACCACTTCAGCGGTGCATCGAGAAACGCCTCGACCGCATCCATGTCTGCGGTATCGAAATAAGATCCGGCACGTGCCTCCGCCAGAACATCTCGCCAGGTCGCAAGATGATGGAGCACGATGCCATGCTCACCCAGCCGGTCGTGCACTTCCGGGAAGATGTCATAATAGAAGACCACGATGGTGTGGGCGCATTCGGCCCCAGCCTCGCGGATCGCCTCAACGAAGTTCACCTTCGAGCCGCCATCGGTCGTCAGATCTTCGACCAGCAGCACGCGCTGGCCCTCTTTGATGTCCCCCTCGATGCGGGCATCCCTGCCGAACCCTTTCGGCTTCTTGCGCACATACTGCATCGGAAGGGACAGGCGTTCGGCGATCCAGGCGGCAAACGGAATGCCCGCCGTCTCGCCGCCCGCCACAGCATCAAACCGCTCATATCCCGCATCCTGCACCAGCACCGAGCAGGCAAAGTCCATGCATGTCGCACGAATGCGCGGGTAACTGATCAACTTGCGGCAGTCTATATATACGGGGCTGGCGAGCCCTGACGTCAGCATATAGGGAGGGTCGGGCCGGAAGTGCACCGCCTCGATCTCCAGCAGCATGCGCGCAACCTGGCGTCCCATCACCGCGCGGTCGGGAAAAGTGATCTGGGTCATGCGCTCTCCTCAATGCGCCAGAACAGCGGAAATCCGGGATCGAACACTGTAACTGGCCCTGCTCCGGTTTCGACTTTTTCGGGGTATGTCGTGGGCTCCTCGCCGCGCACGAGCGTGATGCGATCTTCGGCAGGTTCGAGACCATAAAACTGCGCACCATATAGAGACGTGAAGCCTTCGAGCTGTTCGAGCGCCCCTTCGTCCTCAAACACATGGGCAAGGCACGCGATGGAGTTCGGTGCGGTGAAGCAGCCCGCGCAGCCGCACGCGCTTTCCTTGGTTGGGTCGGAATGGGGCGCGCTGTCGGTTCCGGAAAAGAACCGGGGATCTCCAGACGTCGCGGCGGCCCTGAGCGCCAGACGGTGTTCCTCGCGCTTGGCAATCGGCAGACAGTAATAGTGAGGGCGGATCCCGCCAGCCAAAAGGTCGTTGCGATTGATGATCAGGTGATGCGTGGTCAGCGTTGCTGCGAGGCCGGTGTCGGCAGAGCGTACATAGTCGACGCCGTTCCGGGTCGTGACATGCTCCATCACAACCCGAAGACCGGGAACACGGGCACGCAGCGGATCAAGCACACGGTCAATGAACACGGCCTCGCGGTCGAAGATGTCGATCTCCGCGTCGGTTACCTCTCCATG
>CAYYZH010000120.1:3636-12650 GCA_964475765.1 uncultured Limibaculum sp. | reverse complement strand
ATCGAGAAGTTACGGATATGGCTGAGATCTGTGGTCATGGCCGGACCATATGCGGCCCCGTTGGGCTGGCGTCAAGCAGCAGGCGCGCTGTGCATCTGCGCCAGCGCAACACCACCGCAAATCTGTGCATGGCCCAAACTGCCAAGCGGGCCACGCAGTCGAACCGAATGCCCGCTGTCACCGCGACCACGGGGTGCGCCGATGATCAGTCCAGCCAGCGCAGGCCCCGGCGCTTGCTTAGCCGGCAGGGTCGATGATGTCGGGACTTTTTCTCACGAGGATCGACCCGGTTTGCGCGGTGGGTGCGCCAGTCGTGTCGAGGATGTCGTCGACACCGCTCGCATAGGTCGCGGTCATACCGGCCACGTCCAGATCGAGATCACCGGTTGCCACGGGGCGCAACGCGCCACCCTCGACCTGATCGAGCGCTTCATCACTCAGATCCGCCGGTGCGTCGGAAATCTTGTCCTTGCTCATATCTGAATTCTCCTATGATCAAATCCCGTCTCGAAATCGCAAGCCTGAGGGTGAAATTTCGGGCCGTACCCGCCCTGCCCCCTCCGGCTCGTCCACGCCATGATACCGCAACTGCAAAGCTGTGGGCAGCAATTGGACGGTGTCAGCGCGCACGCAGGCGGACGATCAGAGCGTCTGCAGCCTCTTCGACCATATCGAGCGCGGTCTCGAAACCTTCCGGCCCGACATAGTAGGGGTCGGGGATATCTGCGCCCTCTGGATGGAAAAGCTCGACCCGGGCGGAGGCATCTTTGGGTGCGAGGCGACGCAGGCCGGTCATGTTGTCCCGGTCCATCCCGACGATAAGATCGAAGCTGTAGAAGTCACCGGCATCGATCTGCCGGGCGCGCTGGCCGGAATTGTCATAACCGCGCGTCAAAGCCGCTTTCAGCGCCGGGGGATGGGGCGGATTGCCAGTGTGCCATGCGCCGAGGCCGGCGCTGTCGATCTCGACATCTAGCCCCGCAGCCACCGCTTTGGTGCGCAGCGCGCCTTCGGCCATGGGTGAGCGGCAAATGTTACCAAGGCAGACACAAAGAATACGGGTCGTCATGCCCGAAGTATCCGCCGCGGGCCAATTGTGGTCAATGGCCCGCGAACGCGCGTTTGATGAGCCGCCGGTTAGGGTCGGCGAGGGCAATTAGCCCTTCGTGGTCATCAGATCCTGGATCTCGAAGTTGCCCAGCTTGTCCCCGGGGTTGCCATGCATGCTATAGCTCGAGACGATCACGTTCTTCAGCTCATAGCGGTAGCCGCCATCGACGGTTTCGAGCGCCTCATCGGACACTGTTTCAGGAGCATCCGCGGCGGTGGCTACAATGGTCTCGGTGGAATTCTTTTCGTTCATCATCTTCCTGTCTCCGTTGTTTTCAATCAATGTCCCCAACCTTAGGCGGGCGGGCCGCCGGGTTCTGTACCGGATGCTACACTGCCGATAAATTTGCGCAGGGCGCCCATGCCGACGGTTTGGGCGGGATCGAGGGCTCACGATATGGATCACATCGTCATTCTGACCGGCGCGGGGATTTCGGCGGAAAGCGGGCTCGGCACGTTTCGCGACAAGGATGGGCTCTGGACACAGGTCAATCTCGAGGAGGTTGCGACGCCCGAGGGCTATGCCCGCAATCCCGACAAGGTGCAGGCGTTCTATAATGCGCGCAGGCAGGGTTGCCGCGAAGCAGAAGCGAATGATGCGCACCGGGCCCTGGCGCGCCTGCAGCGCGAGTTCGCGGGCGAGATCACGCTGGTCACGCAGAATGTCGACAACCTCCATGAACTCGGCGGCTCAACCGGTCTGATCCACATGCATGGCGAGCTGCTGTCCGCCCTGTGCGCTTCCTGTGGGCACCAATGGCCGTGGCTGTCGGACATGGGCGTCTCGGACACTTGCCCGGCCTGCGGGACCACCGGCACCGTGCGCCCGGACATCGTCTGGTTCGGCGAGATGCCCTATCACATGGAGCGGATCTATGCGGCGCTCGCGGTCTGCAATCTTTTCGTGGCCATCGGCACATCGGGGCAGGTCTACCCCGCAGCGGGGTTCGTGCAGGAGGCCCGCGCGCAGGGGGCGCAAACGCTGGAGATCAATCTCGACGTGACCGACACGTCAGGGCTGTTTCACGATCAGATCGCGGGGCCTGCCACGCAAAGCGTCCCCGCCTGGGTCGACGAGATCCTGGGCGCCTGACGAAGGCAACCCGGACGTACTCGGCCAGGCCCAACAAAAAAGGGCGCCCGATGCGCCCTTCCAATTCCACCGGCAAAGATCGGATGCGTCAGGCGCTGGCTGCCGCCATCACGTCCTTCTTGACCTTCAGCGCATGCGGCGAGAGGTCCTCATCGCGTGCCTTGGTCAGAAACGCATCCAGACCGCCGCGATGATCCACCGTGCGCAGCGCCGCGGCGGCAATGCGGAACTTGAACGAGCGGCCCAGCGCTTCGCTCTGCAGCGTCACCTGCTGCAGGTTCGGCAGGTAGCGCCGCTTCGTCTTGTTGTTGGCATGGCTGACCCGGTTGCCGGTCAGAACGCCCTTACCTGTCAATTCGCACCGTCTGGACATCGCCTGATCCTCGTCCGATACCCGTCCCGCCCCTTCGGCGCTCGCATCCGAGCCGCCCGCGGAACCACAATTTCCGAGAAGCGGTCTGCTACGCCAACGGCTCTGCTGCGTCAACCCACAACTATGGGGTCCGGCGCGCCCCCAGCCTTGTGTCACACGCACCCCAACGCGAACGCCGCCCGTGGAAGGCCCATCTCCACCGACGGCCCCGACGGCAGCGTAAAACTTCTGATCGACGTTGCCCCGCATCTGGGGCAAAATTGCGCGATAGATTTCTATTGGATTGGCCACCCGGATTGGCCCGCATGACCGGAGTGATTTGATGCTGAGACTTGCCTTTGCCGCGATGGCCGTCTTTTGCCTGGGCTTTGCACCCACACATGCCGACGAACATCGTGTGGCTCTGGTGATCGGGAACGCCAACTATACCCACGCCGCCAAGCTGCAAAACCCGGTCAACGATGCCAATGTCATTGCCGAGGCGCTCCGCCGTCTGGATTTCGACGTGATCGAGGGCACGGATCTCGACTATGACGGGATGCGCGGCGCGCTGAAGGAGTTCTCGTCCTCGCTGATCGGGGCGGATGTCGCGCTGTTCTTCTATGCCGGGCACGGCATTCAGGCGTTTGGAGAGAACTTCGTCCTGCCGATCGACGTGTCCCTGACATCCGAGGCGGATATCAGCTTCGACACGGTGTCACTGAACCTGATCATGCGCCAGATGAACAGGGGCGCACGCACGTCGATCATCCTGCTGGACGCCTGTCGCAACAATCCATTCGAAGACGAGCTTGCCCGGTCGCTGGGGCCGGGACGGTCGGCACTGGGCCTTGGACAGGGGCTTGCTGAGATCAAGGCGCGCGGCGGGGTTCTGGTCGGATATGCCACCGAACCCGGCGCGGTGGCCTATGACGGCGTCGGCACGAACAGTCCGTTCACGACCGCATTGGCCCTTCAGATGCTCGAGCCGAATGTCGAGATCAACACGATGCTGACCCGGGTGCGTGCGCGCGTCTATGAGGACACCGACGGACGGCAGCGCCCGTGGACCTCAAGCTCGCTCCTGCGCGAGACATTCCTGGCAACCGACCCCGCAGCGGGTGGTGCGCTGTCCAATACCTCCCCGAGTTTCCCGGAAGCCGAGATCCGGCGGATCTCGACATTGGGTGAGACCTCGGTGATCCTGACCAAACCTCACTACTGGACCGATGCCTGTTCGGCGCGGGTCACCAATGTAGCGCTGCTCGATCCGCCGCCGAACGGCACCGTGACGATTACCGAACAGATGTCGGTCATCGGCGATTTCGGACCGGGCCGCAGACTGGCCGGGGATATCGGCGAATGTGCAGGGCGCCCGATCGTCTCGAAGGTTGTGACCTACCAGCCGCGGGAGGGGTTTCGCGGTACCGACGGGCTGACGATCGAGCTGGGCTCGCCCGGCTTCAACTCCAGACAGTTCACCTACTACATTCAGGTGAACTGAACCGCCAACAAGCAAGTGCCTGTCCGCGTCCAAAGACGTCGCGGACTGGACAGACCGAGCGACGCGGGCGTTTATGGTAGGCATTACACCTTACGGGAAAGGAGCCCATCATGCAGGCCGCCCATGTTGCCCGCAATGTCGAGACGCCTCAGACCGCAGTTTCCACGATCAGGAGCGATGCGCGCACGGTCGAGATCGGGTGGGGTGATGGCCATGTGTCAACCTTTCATACGATCTGGCTGAGAGACAATTGCAGTTGCGAGATCTGCGGCGATCACAGCGGCGGGCACCGGTTCTTTGAACTTGGCGCCCTGCCCGGCTCGCTGGCGAATTCGGCCGTGCTGGTCGGCGACATGGTGCAGATCACATGGGACGCCGATGGGCATGTCACACGCTTTGATCCGGCGTGGCTGCGGGCGCATTGCTATTCCGAGACCGAGCGGGCCGCACGGCGTCATCAGCCCGAGACCTGGGATGCGTCGATCACCGGGAACGTCCCGGAAGTCGACTATGTCGAGATGCAGTCCGATGAGCACCGGATGCTGGCGCTTTACGATGCGGTCCGAACGCACGGCATCTGCCTCGTGCGCAATGTCCCGGCAACGCGCGCCGCAACCGAGGATCTGGCCGCCCTGATCGGGCATGTGCGCGAGACCCATTACGGTCGCGTGTTCGAGATCATCTCGACACCGAACCCCAAGGTGATTGCCAATGCACCGGTGCCGCTGCGCCCGCATACGGACGAGAATTTCCGCGAGCCGCCGCCGGGCATCATGATCTTCCACTCGCTGAAGGCCAGTGAGTGCGGCGGCGGCGCCTCGGTGATGACCGATGGGTTCAAGCTGGCCGAGGATTTCGAGGCGCTTGATCCCGAAGCCTATGACCTGCTGAGCCGCGTGCCCATCCCGCATCGCCGTTTCATCGCCGATGTCGGGCTGCGCGCCGAGGCACCGGTGATCACGCTCGACTACCACGGCAACATCACCCAGTTCCGACTGAACGAGCGCACGATGGGGCCGATCGACCTAGCGCCCGATCTGATCGAGCCGGTCTATGCTGCGCTGGGTAAGCTCTTCGAGCTGTCCTATGACGCCCGCTATCACATGCATCATGTATTGCAGGACGGTGAGGCGCTGGTCTTCGACAATGCCCGCGTGCTGCACGCCCGGACCGGCTTCAACGGCAATCGCCATGTGCGCCTGACCCATGTCGGCGCGGACGAGTTCTACAGCCGCTGGCGGCAACTGCGCAGTCGCCTGCACGGGGACATCAACCTGATCTGAAGGCGTCTCGGCGCGGCTGGCGCCGCCCGCAAAAACGGTTGCATCCCCGCCCCGCAGTATCCGACGGTGAGACCCGATGGACCAATACGGGGAGCGAGGCGTGAGCACTAACCTTTCGAAAGATCTGATCTGCCACCTGGATGATTTGCCGACCTATGCGCCGCCGGGCCATGGCGGCACGGTCAATGTGCGGCTGTTCGACAAGAGCTTCTGTCCGAATTTCGAGATGATCCTCGGCGTGATCGAGCCCGGCGGTGTCGCAGACAAGCACCACCACGAGGTCGAGCATCAGGCGATGTATGTCCTCGGCGGCATGGCCGAAGTGACGCTGGGCGAGGAGGCTCCGGTCGCCTGCGGTCCGGGCACGGTGGTCAAGCTGCCGCCGCTGGTCGATCACCATGTGGTCTCCAAGGGACCGGAGCCGTTGCAATTGATGATCGTTTACAGCCCCCCGCTGCCAAAGCGCGACGACACCCCGTTGGAGCCCGCCTGACGATGACCCGAACAATTATTGACGAGGGAAAGGGCACGCCGCCGCTTGTCCTGATCCACGGCCTTTGCTGTCACAGCGAGGACTGGCGGTGGCATATCGATGCGTTCTCGGCCTCGCACCGGGTGCTGGCGCCGACCTTACGCGGGCACGACGGTGATACGCTCGATCCGGACGATCTGACAATTACAGGGCAGGCCGAAGATATCGCGCAGCTTTTTGAGGCGCGCGATATCTCGGGGGCCATTCTTTGCGGGCACAGCATGGGCGTGCGGGTGGCGCTTGAGACCGCCGCACAGGTGCCTGACCGCGTTGCTGGGCTGGTTCTGATCGACGGCAGCCATTCCGTTCCGGGTGATCTTGATCCGGCGCTGGCGGGTCTCGACGGTATTGCCGAGATCAAAACGTGGGCCCAGGGCTTCTTCGACGAGATGTTCCTGCCGAACACGCATCTTGCCGAGCAGGCAACATTTAGCGCGCGGATTGCTGCGATGCCGGAGGGACAGCTGCGCGCAATCTACCGAAACCTCATGATCTGGGACGGAACGCACTTTGCCGACCGGCTGCGGGTTGCCGCGGAGAAACCGATGCTGGTGCTGCAATCGACGATCCGCGATGATGGTCGTTCGCGGCGCTGGCTGAAGCCGGGGGAGCGCGGCCCATTCCTCGACATGCTCGGCGCGGGCCACCCCGACTGCACAATCGTCACCTATCCCGACCGCGGTCACTTCATCAATCTCGACGAGCCGGAGAAGATGCAGCGCGATATCGAGGTCTGGATGGACGCCAACGGATTGACCGGTCGCTGAACGAATTGCGCGCGGCGCTCTGTTGCCCGCACAGCACGTATCAGGAGGGCGCTGGACGGGTGGAACACCGTCTTTCCCAGCGATCAACTCAACAGGTTTGGTCAACTTAACAAGTATGGTTTACCAATCCCGCCTCGGGTTAAGCACTGTGGCAGTGTTCGCCTTATTCGCGTCCGCGAGCGTATGCGGGGCGGAGAATCTCTGGAAATCTGTTCCCTATAGGGAACACGTCGCCTCCTCGATTGACCCCGGAAACCGGGTTGATACCTCCTTTACCAAGCAGTGATCACCGGACGCTGCTCAGGATCGTGATGGAGAGGAGGAGTGCATGTCGAAGTCCACAATCGATACGCCCGAGGCGCCCGGCCCGACTTCTCCGCTCGCAGACGACGACCTCATAGACAAAATGCGCGAAGTGCACCGGGAGACCGGTTTGCCCATGGATTTCCTCGAGGATGTTGCCTGCGCCCTGCCCTGGAATATGCGCATGGCGGCAATCGAATCCATGAAGAACGCAGATCCCAAGCTGAGCCAGCGGATCCGGATGCACCGTGCCCGTCTTGCGGAAAACCACGACGTACTGGCGCCGCCGACCGCAACCAAAGGGGCGGCATAGCCGTCCTCGCGGCAACGTAAACGAGACGGCGCGCAGACCGGACCCGGCCTACCGCGCTGTGCTCATTTACATCAAGCGAGGTCACCGAGGCTCCCACGTCTATGACATCCAGCAGACCCTGAATGCACTCGCTGTCGGCGATTACTCCGGCACCGGACTTTACATGGGGAGCTCATTCAGCCTGCCATTGCTGGTCGAAGACGGGATCTTCGGGAAAGCCACAAAGGCGCGCGTCGAGGAGTTCCAGACCTTTCACGGACTGCAAGTCGACGGCATTGTCGGCCCGATGACGTGGTCGCGACTGATGGGCAACAGCATGCCGATGCCAGTGATCGTCGAGGCGCGCGAGAAGGATGCCAAGGACCATACGGGCTCGGGAGAGCCCCTTTGCCAAGTGCAGTGCGCAGCCGTCTTCACAAAGACTTCGGTCAGATGGAAACCGGTGTCGCCGGGTAAATCCGTATCCGGATAATGACCGGACATAGCTTGATCAGGACGCAGTGCCCCGGCACCATCCCCTTAAGCTCGACCGATACGAGCATACTCAACCAGGGGAGATGTGCATGAGCTGGGAAAGCTGGAAGATCGTCCGTTTATCTGCCGCCCTCGGCGCAGAGGTCCATGGCCCTGATCTGTCGGATGTCTCGTCAGACGCCGCCGCCGAGATCAAGCGCCTGCTGCACGAACATATGGTGCTGTTCTTCCCCGGCCAGAACTTGGACGCGACTGCGCATGTCGCCTTTGGCAGGCATTTCGGGCATCTGGAGGGCCATCCGAACCTCAAGGATCGCAACGCGGTCGAGCATCCCGAGATCTTTCGGCTGGCCGCATCCGAAGGTGGGATCGCCGACGAATGGCACACCGATCTGACCTTTATGGAAAGTCCCTCGCTGATGTCGATCCTGAACATGCGGACGTGTCCCGATGTTGGCGGAGACACGATGTGGTCGAACCTCTGTGCCGCCTTCGAAGGCTTGTCTCCGCCGCTGCAGGATATGCTGGAAGGGCTGACCGCGCTCCATGACGCCCTGCCCCACAACCGTCCGGAGAAGATGACCATCCATCCGGTGATCCGCGTCGATCCCGAAACCGGGAAGAAGGCGCTTTATGTCTCGGAGCATTTCACCCGGCGGATCGTGGAGATGAACGCGCAGGAGAGTGACTTGCTGCTGGACTACCTGACCAACCATGTGAAGCAACCGGCCTATACCGTGCGCTACAACTGGACGGCAGGCACGATCGGCATGTGGGACAACCGCTTTACCCAGCACTATGTGGTCAACGATTTCGTTGGCGAGCGGGTGATCGAACGCGTCACGGTTATGGGCGACCGGGTGCACGGCAATCCGGCGCGCTGGCCTCCGTTTACCGAAAGCGCAAAACGCTCGGCCATGAGCCGCCATGACCGCCAGCTCCGCAACTATCTCAAACACGGCGGTGTCGGCGAGACGGCGAAGGCCGATCTCGGCTGACCGCTCCGACACGACCCCAACACGCCGCAGAGGCACAAGTGCGCTTGACCCTGGCCAACGTGCTTCCTAGAACGCGCGCCTGATCTAAGGAAAGGGAAGAGGGATGGCGCACACGCCGCGCGTCTTTTCGGGTGTTCAGCCCACGGGAAGCCTGACGCTGGGCAACTACCTCGGCGCCGTGAAGCGGTTCGTGGAGTTGCAGGAGAGCGGCATGGAGACGATCTATTGCATGGTCGATCTGCATGCGATCACCGATACGCTGGTGCCCGAGGATATGGCTGGCGC
>CAYYZH010000120.1:0-3626 GCA_964475765.1 uncultured Limibaculum sp. | reverse complement strand
CGGCAGCCTATATGGCCTGCGGCCTCGACCCGGCCCGCTCGATCCTGTTCAACCAAAGCCAGGTGCCCGCCCATGCCGAGTTGGCGTGGATCTTCAACTGCGTCGTCAGGCTGGGCTGGTTGAACCGGATGACCCAGTTCAAGGACAAGGCGGGCAAGAACCGCGAGAACGCGTCCGGCGGGCTTTATATGTATCCCTCGCTGATGGCCGCGGACATCCTGATCTATCGCGCGACCCATGTTCCCGTGGGTGAAGACCAGAAGCAGCATCTCGAGCTGTGCCGCGACATCGCGACCAAGTTCAACAATGACTTCGGCTGCGAAGACTTCTTCCCCATCACCGAGCCGGTGATCGGTGGCCCTGCGCCGCGGGTGATGAGCCTGCGCGATGGCACGAAGAAGATGTCCAAATCCGACCCCTCCGACATGAGCCGGATCAACCTGACCGACGATGCGGACACCATCGCCTCGAAGATCCGCAAGGCGCGGACCGATCCCGAACCCCTGCCGGAAACGCTGGAAGGGCTCAAGGACCGGTCCGAGGCGCGCAATCTGGTGGGCATCTATGCCGCCCTTGCAGACAAGACCGCCGAGGATGTGATTGCCGAGTTCGGCGGACAGGGGTTTGGCGCGTTCAAGCCCGCGCTGGCGGATCTGGCCGTGGAGAAGATGTCGAAGATCGCGGACGAGATGCGTCGCCTCGAATCGGATCCGGCCGAAATCGACCGGGTTCTGGGCGGTGGAGCGGAACGCGCGGCGGCCATCGCCAACCCGATCCTCGCGGAAACCTACGAGAAAGTCGGGTTCCTGCGGTCGCGACCCGCCTGATGCCAAGCCTTCGCCATGATCTTGTGCGAATTGCAAAGGCGGCATAGACCAGCCGGACAGAAATCGCCGCGCCCGCGCGGTCAAGGAGGACAGAGCATTGCCGAGTGAAATTCACGATACCTTCGAAGACAGGATGCTCAGCCTCGGCCTCGCCCGGGTCTCCGAAGCAGCAGCCATTGCTGCGGCCAAGCTGATCGGACGCGGCGACCAGAAGGCCGCGGATCAGGTGGCGGTCGATGCCATGCGCACACAGCTCAACATGCTGGATATCGCGGGCACAGTCGTCATCGGCGAAGGCGAGCGTGACGAAGCGCCCATGCTCTATATCGGCGAGGAAGTCGGATCCGGCAACGGCGTCGAGGTCGACATCGCGCTCGACCCGCTCGAGGGCACGACACTCACCGCTAAGGCCATGCCGAACGCGTTGGCTGTGATCGCCATGGGCCCGCGCCATTCGATGCTGCACGCGCCTGACGTCTACATGGACAAGCTGGCCATCGGACCGGGATACGAGCCCGGCCTGGTCGATCTCGACATGAGCCCGACCGAACGGATCGCGACCTTCGCCAAGGCCAAGGGTGTTGCGCCGGCTGAGATCAATGTCTGCATCCTCGAGCGTCCGCGCCATAAGGAGATGATCGACGAGGTCCGCGCCACCGGCGCCGGGATCCGCCTGATCACCGATGGCGATGTCGCCGGCGTCATGCACTGCGCCGAGCCGGATCAGACCGGGATCGACATGTATATGGGATCTGGCGGCGCGCCCGAAGGCGTGCTGGCCGCAGCCGCGCTGAAATGCATGGGCGGACAGATCCAGGGGCGGCTCTTGTTCCGCAACGATGATGAAGTTGGCCGCGCCCACAAGGCCGGGATCGTGGATCTCGACGCCAAGTACAACCGCGACGAGATGTGCAAGGACGACGTGATCTTTGCCGCGACCGGGGTGACCGACGGGTCGATCCTGCGCGGCGCGCGGCGCATCGGCAAATATCTCGAGACCGAAACCATTCTGATGCGCTCGCGCACGGGCTCGGTCAGGCGCCTCATCTATCGCACCCAGAACCACTAGGCCGGTGAATCCGGAGCCAGCCTTTCTGGGGATCGAGCGCTCGATCACCGGGCGGCGCTGGACCGGGCCGGGCGCCGAAGTGGATCGCGCCGGGATGGCCGTTGCGCAGGCCACCGGGATCAGTGAGATCGCCGCGCGCATGATCGCGCGCGCCGGTGTCGGGCCAGACGGCGCCGAGGCGTATCTTCAGCCCACCTTGCGCGATCTGATGCCCGACCCTTCGACGCTGGCCGACATGGACCGGGCGGCTGAACGGCTGATGGCCGCCGCCACAGCGCGCCAGCGCGTCGCGATCTTCGGAGACTACGACGTTGATGGTGCGGCCTCGGTGGCGTTGATGTCAGGCTGGCTTGCGACCTTCGGGATCAAGGCCACGATCTACATCCCCGACCGCATCGATGAGGGCTATGGCCCGAACGTGCCCGCGATGGAGGATCTTGCGCGCACTCATGATCTGATCATCACCGTCGATTGCGGCACGCTCAGTCACGACCCGCTGGCAGCCGCGCGCAAAGCTGGCGCGGACGTCATGGTGATCGACCATCACCTGCCGGGCGAAGCGTTACCGGACGCCATTGTCGTCAATCCCAACCGGCACGATGACGGCTCCGGCCTTGGACACCTCTGTGCAGGCGGCGTGGTCTTTCTGCTGCTGGTCGCGGCCAACCGCCTGCTCCGCCAACAGGGGACGCAGACGCCGGACCTGATGGCGATGCTGGATCTGGTGGCTCTGGCCACGGTTGCCGATGTCGCGCCGATGCTGGGGCTGAACCGGGCGTTTGTGCGGCAAGGTCTGGCGGTGCTGGCGCAGCGTCAGCGCGTCGGTCTGACGGCGCTTGCCGATGTCTCCGGGTTGAGCGCGCCGCCGACCTCCTCCGATCTTGGCTTTGCCCTCGGCCCACGCATCAATGCGGGTGGGCGCATCGGGGCGGCTGGCATGGGCGCGGAGCTGCTCACCACCGCCGACCCGCATCAGGCCGCGGCATTGGCGGAAAAGCTGGATCACCTCAACCGCGAACGGCGCGAGATCGAGACCGTGGTGCTGGACGCCGCGATCCAGCAGATCGAGGAACGCGGCTCGGACGGCCCGCTGATCTGGGCCGCAGGCGAGGGCTGGCACGCGGGCGTTGTCGGTATCGTCGCCAGCCGCCTCAAGGATCGCTTCAACCGCCCCGCCATCTGCATCGGGATCGATGGAGCCGAGGGCAAAGGCTCCGGCCGTTCCGTCAGCGGTGTCGATCTTGGCCATGCCATCGCAGCGCTGGTCCGCCAGGGTTTGCTCGAGAAAGGCGGCGGTCACCGGATGGCGGCGGGCCTCTCCGTCGCACCGGACCGAATCGAGGGGGCAATGACAGCCCTTGGCGATCTGCTGGCCGCTCAGGGTGCAGGCGATGCCGGACCCGCCGATCTCGCGCTGATGGGAGCGATCGCACCCTCCGGTGCCACCCCGGACCTGATCGCCGAACTCGAAAGTGCGGGACCTTACGGGCCGTCCAACCCCGCCCCGCGTCTGGTTGTTGCCGATGCGGTCCCGGCCCATGTGCGCATGGTCGGCACCGGGCACGCACAGGTGAGATTCGCGAGCAGTAATGGGCCACAGCTCGAGGCCATCGCCTTTCGCGCCGCAGATAACGGCATCGCCGGGATGCTGAGCGCAGCCGCCGAGACCCGGACACCGGTCCACGCCGCCGGGCAATTGCAGATCGACGATTGGGGCGGGCGCAGACGCG
>CAYYZH010000119.1:12243-12688 GCA_964475765.1 uncultured Limibaculum sp. | reverse complement strand
GCCGACTGGATCGCGGCTTCTTCACTCGGGGCGCAGATCACCAACGGTTCGAGCGCAAGCACCTCATGAATGAGTGCGAAAATCCTGTTTTTCTCAGCATTGGTCCCGGTGCCACCCGATTTCTTTCGTTCTTCAATAGCTCTTCGAATTTCGGTGTATTCTTGAAATAGTGCTTTGCCGGACGGGTTTGGCCCATACCAGACCGGGATCTGGTGGCCCCACCAGAGTTGGCGGGAGATGCACCACGGCTCGATGTTCTCCATCCAGTTGAAATAGGTCTTGGCCCAGTTGTCGGGGACGAACTTTGTGCGCCCGTCCTTGACGGCCTCGAGAGCCGGACCCGCGAGCTTTTCTGCATCAACGAACCATTGATCTGTGAGCATGGGCTCGATGACGACTTTCGAGCGATCGCCAAAGGGCTGCATAATCTTCTTCGCTTCGATCA
>CAYYZH010000119.1:11420-12233 GCA_964475765.1 uncultured Limibaculum sp. | reverse complement strand
CCGACACGCTCATGGGCGGCACCGATGGCGACAGCCTCGATGGCGGGGCCGACGATTTTTTCGGCGTCCACAAACCACTGGTCGGTCAGCATCGGCTCGATGACCACCTTCGAGCGATCACCGAAGGGCTGCATGATCTTTTTCGACTCGATCATGGGTACGAGAGGAGGTTCCGGGTCTTCGCCCGGAACCGTGCCATCTGATGCGGAAGCGCTCAACGCGCCGCTGACACGGTCCCGGACCTGATCCTGGACCTCTTTGCCGCCCTTCGCCATCCACGCGACGTCGGGATGATCGGCGGGCACCATGACCGCGAGACCCTCCGCCGTAATGTCGGCGACGACTTTCTTGCGGCATTCATAACGGTCGAGGCCGCGATACTCATCCGGCACCAGATTGATCGCGTCGATCTCGGCCTCGGACATCTCGGCACCTTCGACGATGCTCTGGGCCTTGGCGGCTTCTTCGGCATAGGGCGCGCCGTCAGAGCGCATCGAGGCGTCCATGGCCATTAGGCGGTAGCACGGGATGTTGCCGCGTTTCGCCACCCCGTAATCGTTGAAGTCATGCGCGCCGGTGATCTTGACGGCTCCGCTCCCGAAGTCGGGGTCGGGGTAGTCGTCGGTGATGATCGGGATCAGGCGGCGGTGTTCTTTCGGCCCGACCGGGATTTCGCAGAGTTTGCCGACGATGGGGGCGTAGCGCGCGTCCGAGGGGTGGACCGCGACCGCACCGTCGCCGAGCATGGTCTCGGGCCGTGTCGTCGCAATCGAGATGTAGTCGCGGGTCTCGCGCAGCGTGACGTTGCCGTCC
>CAYYZH010000119.1:9229-11410 GCA_964475765.1 uncultured Limibaculum sp. | reverse complement strand
ACATGTGGCCGTCGGTCTCGATGTTTTCGACCTCTAGGTCGGAGATCGCGGTCTCGAACTTCGGGTCCCAGTTGACGAGGCGTTTGCCGCGATAGATCAGGCCTTTGTTGTAGAGATCGACGAAGACCTTGAGGACGGCGGCGCTGAGCCCATCGTCCATCGTGAAGCGCGTGCGCGACCAGTCGCAGGATGCGCCGAGGCGTTTCAGCTGGCCGAGGATTGTGCCCTCGGATTTGCGCTTCTGCTCCCAGACGCGTTCGACGAACGCCTCTCGGCCCATATCGGTGCGGCGGATGTTGCCCTCTTCGGCCAGCTCGCGCTCGACGACCATTTGCGTGGCGATCCCAGCGTGGTCGGTGCCCGGTTGCCAAAGCGTGTCGAAGCCGCGCATGCGGTGCCAGCGGATCAGCACGTCCTGCAGCGTGTTGTTGAGCGCGTGGCCCATGTGGAGCGATCCGGTCACGTTGGGCGGCGGGATGGCGATGCAGAAGGTCTCCGGGCGGGACGCGTTGGCGCCCGCCTTGAAGCAGCCCTTGGCTTCCCAATCAGCGTAGATGCGCGGCTCGGCCGCCTTGGCGTCGAAGGTCTTGTCCATCGGTCTCGTCCCGGTATCGGTGGTGCGCAGGTCATAGCGCGGGCGGCGCCCCCGTGAAAGCGTGCTTTTGCCTCACCGAATGGTGTGTTGGCGGCCGAGGCGTGCGATGACTAGGGTGAGGGGACAGAGGAGATTGCCATGACCCGTTTTCTGATTGCCTTCGTTGTGGTTTTTGCGGCGGCGCTGCCCGGGCGCGCGCACGAGCCGATGTCGCTGGATCGGCTGGTTGAGATCGTGGTGACTGTGGATCCGGATGCGCAGGTGGCTGGCACGTCGATGACGATGACGGTGAGCGAGGTGCCGGTGATCATCGTGACCGACCCGGGCGCGGACCGGATGCGGGCGATGGTGCCGATCCGGTCGGCGGATGGGATTTCAGACGCGGAGATGCGCCGGATGATGCAGGCGAATTTCGACACGGCGCTGGATGCGCGCTATGCGGTGGCGAAGGGACGTTTGTGGGCGGCGTTCATTCATCCGTTGTCGCGGCTCGACAAGGACGAGTTCCTGCAAGGGGTCGGACAGGCGGTGAACCTGGCGACGACCTATGGCAGCACCTACAATTCCGGGCTGCTGAGTTTCGGTGGCGGGGACAGCAATGCGCTGAACCGTGCGTTGATTGATGATCTCCTGAAGAAGGGCGAGAAGATCTGAGAGCGCATCAGGTCTCGAGCCATCCTGTTGTCACCGCCGAGGCCCATTCATCGCGCCCATGTGACCGTGCCATGGCCGCCATCCCGGCGGTCTCGTAGGGCACCGATCGAAAGGTGATCGAGCGGTTCCGCCCGGTACCTTCCACGATGGCATAGGACGCATTCGGTGTGCCCGTCTGTATGAGATGATAGACTGGCGTGTCATCGTCATAAGCGGGGCAACCGACACTGCCGGGGTTGAGGACGAGGCGACCATCGCCCAGCCGCACCAGCCGCGGAATGTGAGTGTGGGCGCAAAGAATGACTGCGGCGTCGATCCCTGTCGCTTCACGTTCGATCTCATCTTTGGTGGCCTGCCGGACCATGCCTGTCGTGGTGACGCGCTCAAGCCAGTAGGTCTCGTCACTCGACGGTGTGCCATGGCAGAGAAAGACATCCGCGAACACCGTCCGCGTTGCGGGCATTGCGGCAAGCCAGTCCAGGTGCGTCTGGTCCAGAGCCTCGTAAGCCACTTTGTCCGAGGGTCCCATCTCCGCGGGATCAAGCTCGAGAAGCCAGCGGTCATGATTGCCGCGGATCGACGGAAACCCGCAGGACATCAGGCGGTCCGCGGTGGCGCGGGCATCGAGAGGACCGCTGAGATGGTCGCCGAGATTGACAGCCTCCGTGACGCCAAGCGCTTGCATGTCCGCAAGAACCGCCTCGAGCGCATGCGCGTTGCCATGAATGTCTGCGAGTACGGCGAACCTCATGTCACGTCCAATTCGATCTCTAATCGGCCACGACACAGTGAAATGTCGGCCATTCCGTTCCATTTGGGTCGGTCACGGGCGCACCCAATATTGCAAGCACACGGCGCGCTGCGTAAGGCGCGATGCATGATGTAAGTCAGGGTCCGGGCCAAGCGAAACCGCCCTCAAATGCGGGAAATAG
>CAYYZH010000119.1:0-9129 GCA_964475765.1 uncultured Limibaculum sp. | reverse complement strand
TAACACGCACCCTTGGGACGGGTTATTTGCCGAGGGCTTTGCTGACCTCGGACTGGATCAGTGTCATGACGTTTTGTGAGATATTCTGACCGATCTCACCGGCCATCAGCTCATCGCGAATGATGCCCTTGATCGCCTCTGCGCCGCTTCCGCCTGCCGCGAGTTCTTCGCGCAGCACATCCAGGACCATCTCGCGAATGTCCGAGCGGTCTATCCCCATGGGCGCAGGCTCCTCTGCGTCAGTCGCTGTTGCCACCATTGCAGCAGCCGATCCCGCAAGCGCAGCAGCCGCATTGTCCGACGGGCCGGTCTCGACCGGTGGAAGCTCTCCCGGATCAGCATCATCCCTGCGCATATCGGGGGTCAGCGCGAGGGGTTCACCTTCTTCAGTGGCAGGGGTCGGAGCAGCTGTGGCTTCCGGCGGTGTCTCAACTGGCGCTTCTGGTGCTGGCGGAGGTGGAGAACTCTGGACCGGTGCGGGCTGAACAGCCTCGGGCGCCTCTTCGGGCGCGGACTCGGCGGGCGAAGAGGCGGCGCCTGCGGTGTCCTCTGCGTCCGGCTCTTTTTCAGCTCGTACGATGCGCCGGATCGACGCCAGCACATCGTCCATTGACTTGCGATCGTCCTGGTCGCTCATCGTCACTCAACCCCATGTTGTCACTCAGACGGAATTCACTCCGCTCCTGATGACTCCGCAGCACTCAAAGATCAAGGCCGATACGACAGGGTCCAAACCGTGTCGTCAGACTGATCATACCCGAAATTCCGGTCTTTCACGGCGTCATAGTAGCTTTCGACGGAGGCCACCCCGCCAAGATTGAGACCGAGATGGTTCACGGTCAGTTTGCCGATCGAGAACAGCACACTGTAGGCTGCCACGTATTCATCGCGGCGCGAGGTCACGAGAGAGCCGCGCGCATCCAGAAGTTCCTGTTCGGCGTCGAGCACATCCAGTGTCGTGCGGGCGCCAACCTTGGCCTCTTCCTGCACACCTTCAAAGGCGATCCGTGCGGCGCGCACCTCAAGCTTACCGGCCCGGATCGATGCTTTCGCGACATTGAGATCGGACCACGCATCACCGACTTGCTGCGCGGTGTTGCGCAGCGCCGTGTTGATGTCAGCCGACCGGCCCTCGACATTGGCCTGTGCCTCGCGAACGTTGGAGTAGTTGACCCCTCCGGAATAGATCGGGATCACCACCTGCAGACCAAGCGATGCGTTCGAGTTCGCCCCGATGCGGCTATTGCCGACGGTATCGACGCGCTGGACCTGGCCCTGCAGTTCGACCTGCGGCAGAAGCGCGCCAATTGCGGTGCGCACATCGCTGCCAGCGGCCTTGCGCTCGAGCCGGGCGGCGCGGACATCTGGATCGTTGCGCATGCCGATGGTGATGGCTTCATCAACAGATACCGGCAGATCAGGCAAGGGCGGCGGCGGGTCAAGCTCGCTGGGATAGCGACCGACGACGCGCTTGAAGGCTTCCTCGGACGATTGAAGCTGTCCCTGGGTTGCAGCCAAGGCAGACCGCGCAGCGGCAAGCCGTGCTTCGGCCTGCGCGACATCCGTGCGTGTCACCTCGCCAACATCGAACCGCTCCCGCGCGGCGCCAAGCTGTGCTTGCAACACGCGAACGTTGTTTTTTCCGAGCGAGACGAGTGTCCGGTCCCGGCGTACATCCGAATAGGCGACGATCGTGTTGAGCAGAACAGTTTGCTCCGTCGCAATCAGGCGGGCTTCTTCAGCGGTGATCCGCGTCTCCGCCGCTTCGGTGGCGTTGGCGACCTGACCGCCGGTGTAAAGGGGTTGGGTCACGTCAAGTTGCATGACGACGGGAAATTCAGGACGCGACAGCTGGCTGAACTGAAGCGCGATATTGGCGAGCCCCTGCACCTGCACGCGACCGGCGCCGCGGGCCTGCACCGCTTGCTCGCCAAGTACTTTGACGTTCGAGCGTCCGGCGGCCAGTTCCGGCGCGTTCTTGACGGCCTCGACCAATGCATCCGACAGCGACTCCGCCGCAGCCGTTCCGCCATAGCCAAGGCTGCCTGCGCCGAGTGTCGCCGCAACCAGAACCGCCGACCCTCTCAGACGATTGAGCATTCCGTATCCCCATTTCCCTGCCGCGTTGCCGCGCCGGTCATCCCTCATGGTCCCAATCCCTTGGCCCAAACCCCCTTGACCCAAACATTTGGCGCCAGCCTCGATGCTGTCGCCGCCGCTCAGAACACGAACTCGCGTTCAGCGGCAAACTCAGGCAATTGCAGTGCCGTCGCATCGAACGCATAGCGTTGGGCAACGGCATCTCCGGCTTTCACAAGCACCCGCGCCTGCGACGCACCCTCACCGGCAAAGATCGCGACCAGACGCCCACCATCGCGAAGCTGATTGGTCAGCGCTTTCGGCACCACTTCGACCGCACCGTTGACGAAGATCGCATCGAACGGTCCGTGATCGGGATCGCCAGCCGCGACATCGCCGATCGACGCAATGGCGTTGTCAATTTCGAGCGTGGTGAGCGTTTCCGTCATCGCCTTGACATGCGCCTCGGACGACTCGATCGCCACGACCGCCGCCGCGCAGCGCGCCATGACCGCAGTCGAGTATCCTGTGCCCGGCGCAAGGTCGAGCACGAGGTCCTGAGATCCGATCGCCAGCGCTTCGAGCATCTTGGCGAATGTCCGCGGCGCAAGCAGCGCCCGGTTGTCCGCCAGAGGCACATCGGATTCGGCATAAGCGATGTCGCGCAGAGCCTTTGGCACGAACATCTCACGCGGCACATCAAGCATCGCTTCGATGATTGCATAGCGCGTCACATCGGCAGGGCGCACCTGACAATCGACCATCGTCTGACGCGCGGCCTGAAAATCGGTCATTTCTGGACCCCAACAAGTAGGCGTTAACGGGATTTCTGCCACATATACAATGATCTTGCAAGAAATCCTAATGTCTCATTAACGCGCCGGATGCGGCTTGCAAATTCACAGAACGCCGGATATTGGATGGGGCGCTCTGGCACCTCACCGGCCAGGGATGGGGCGACGTGGCGGAGTGGTGACGCAGCGGATTGCAAATCCGTGTACGCCGGTTCGATTCCGGCCGTCGCCTCCAGAACGCTCCCCTTCTGCGACCCCAGTGAATTTGGCTCAGTTTTCGCTTTTTTTACCGGATCGTATGAGATATGAGCGTGCGGCGCAGCAGAGGGGTGAACGCTCCCGGCTTGTGCAAGGCAAGATTGATGTTCCGGCGTAGCTCAGTTGGTAGAGCATCGGACTGTTAATCCGCAGGTCGCTGGTTCGAGCCCAGCCGCCGGAGCCAGTCTCCACCATCATCTGCCTTTTTCGGTCGTATGAACCCTGTCGAAGTAAACAGGGCGCAGCGGCTATTGCGTTTCCGCGTCGTCGAAAATGTCGGGCAAATTGTCCGCTGCCCCTTCCTCGCCGGCAGCCTGAGCGCGGCGCCGTTGGAGATAGGCGGCCCGCAGCGTCACGTAACTGTCTTCGGTCTCGTAAAACAGATCGTCGATCACTTCGAAATTGCTGTTGCGAGCATCGACCACGCCAAGCCCGGTAACGACCGGTCCGACCCCATCCACCGCCGTGAATGGGCCGAGATAGGTCAGCGGACTGAACGCACGGTCGACAAGGAACCCGGCAGAATCGCGCACCGTGGTCGGCCCGACCAGCGGAAGCACCAGATATGTGCCCTCGCCCACGCCATAGCTCGCCAGCGTCAGCCCGAAATCTGTGTCGTCCTTGGGAAGCCCGAACTCGGTTGCCGGATCAAGAAACCCGCCCATTCCGAGAACGGTATTCAGCGTAAACCGGCCCAATGTCTCCAACGAGCCGTCGACATCACCCTGAAGCAGGTAGTTGGCAAAATCGTTGGTCAGATCGATATGCTTCAGTCCGTTCGAGATCATGTGCTGGAAGAGCGTAGGCGTGACATAGTCATAACCCTGCGTGACCGGGCGCAAGAAATAGCGGTCGATCCGAATGTTGTTCTTGTGCACGGCGCGGCTGAACGGCTCGTAATCGTCTGTCGCGGCAAACCCGTCCCGCGGGCCCGTGGAGGCGCATGCGGACATGAGGCTCGCGGCAAAGAGGATCCCGAGAAACTTGACGCACGTCCGTGTTGTCATCAGATGCTCCCAATTGCACACAGAGGTGTGCGCGGCTGGCCGGGTCCGGCAGGTTGATAATTGCCACTCGTCTCTAACTTAATGCTCTTCATGGCCTATGCCAGATCAAGAGCGTCACTGAAAGATGAAAATGGTTGAACGCAGCATGGGCAGCGACATCACCGCGGCAGACCGGGCCGTCGGATGGGTGATGGGGCGCTGCCATGCGCATGCCGTCGCGGTTCTGGTCGTGCTGGGTCTGGTGATGCTGGCCTCGCTAATGGCAGCGACCCGGCTGGGGGTCGATACAGACTCGTCCAAGATGATCGCGCCCCACCTGCCCGCGCAGCAACGCGCGCTGGCTCTCAATGCCGCGTTCCCGCATCTCAAATCCTCAATCGCGGTTGTCGTACGGTCGGGCAATGGAGACGCGGCGGATGCTGTCGCGACCGAACTGGTTGAGCGGCTTTCGGAACGCGATGATGTGATCGAGAGCGTGTTCGCGCCGTCCGTCGCGCCGTTCCTGATGGCGCACGGGTTTCTCTATCGCTCGACCGAAGAGGTCGATAGCAATTTCACCCGGCTGGTCAAATCCGCCAACCTTCTGGCGCGTCTAAGAGCAGATCAGACCGTTGAGACGTTCTTCGATGCGCTCAATGAGGCGGCCACACTGACCGAACGGGCGGAGATCAGCGCTGATGCGCTGGATCGGCTTTATGCGGAGACAGCGACGGTGCTCGAGGCCCGAACCGCAGAGAAATCACACGGGTTCGCGTGGAGTTCCGTACTGGAACAGGAAAGCGATCTCGACCGGGTGACGCGGATCATTTCGGTCAGACCCCTCCTCGATCCGAGCCGTCTCAGCCCGGCCAAGCCCGCGCTCCAGGCCTTGGAGGAGGTCATCGCGGCCCTGCCCGAAGAGATCAAACGCCCGGTGCGGATTGGGGTGACGGGTGAGCCCGCCCTGCGTGGGCAGGAATTGCAAAGCGTGATCGGCTCTATCGGCATCTCGCTGGCCCTATCGCTGGTGCTGGTCGGAGTGATCCTCGCTGTCGGGCTGAAGTCCATTGGGCAGGCAGGGCTGGCCCTTGGCTCGCTGTTGATTTCGCTTGTGATCACGACCGGGTTCGCGGCGCTGGCGGTCGGTGCGCTGAACCTTGTCTCCGTGGCGTTCATTGTCCTCATGGTGGGTCTTGGCATTGATTTCGCTATTCATGTGCTGGCCCATATCGCCGAGCAGCGCCGTCATGGCTCTCCCGCTGATGCAGCGGTCGGGTTGACGGGACAACGCACGGGGCTTGCTCTGGCTCTCAGCGCCGTGACCACCAGTCTTGCTTTCATTGCTTTTGCCGTGACCGACTTCGACGGGATGACCCAGCTTGGCCTGATCGGAGCGGCGGGCGTTCTGATCGCATTCACAGTGGCCATAACTTTCATTCCTGCGGCCCTAGGGGTCTGGCCCAAGATCGCGGGCTGTCCTGCGAGTGTGGAGCCGCAGGTCGCCAGCGCCCGCGCGCGGCTGCGCCCTGCCTTTCCGATGATCGTGATTGCAGCGGGATTGGCCGCGGTACTGCCCGCCAGTCAGGCGCGTTTCGATGCCGATCCCATGGGGCTGCGCGATCAGGATGCGCCATCCGTGCGTGCCTTCAGATCGCTCGCGGAGACGCCGGAGACCACGCCCTACCGCGCGAGCGTTCTGGCCAGCTCGATCATCGAAGCCTCCGAGATCGCCGAGAGTTTCAAGGGGCAGAAATTCATCGGCGAGGCGCTCAGCATCAACGATCTGATTCCCAAGGATCAGGAACGCAAGCTGGACCTGCTGGACTTCGCCTACCCGTCCATCGCACACGCAGTCTCAGGCACCGCGACCGAACTGGTCAGTAAGGTGAAGGGCGGGCCGGACAGCATGAGCCGTCTGGTGCAACGCCTCGATGGCGGTGACGACACGGCGGGACGCCTGCGCGAGGCGCTGAGTGCCTACCGGTCGATACGCACTGAAGAGACCGATGGCGCGCTGGAGGCGGATCTCTTTCGCTACTTCCCGATGCTGATCACGCGGCTGGGCCTGATGCTCGAATCCGACTTTGTCGATGCGGGCACCCTGCCCCAGGAGTTGCGCCAGCGCTATGTTTCCGACAATGGCGTCTATCGGGTCGAGGTGCTGCCGCAGGAGGATGTCGGGTTTCCCGCGGCGCTCGAGCGGTTTGTAACCGCGGCCGCCGAGATCAATCCGGAGGTTGCGGGCGGGCCGGTCCAGCTCTATGCCGCTGCCGAGACGGTCTCAGGCGCCATCATGATGGCCGTGGGTTTCGCGGCGCTCGCGACCCTGGCGCTGGCGATCTTCGCGACCCGGCGTCTCAGCGAGACGCTGGCGATCCTTGTGCCACTGATCTTTGCCGGGGTTATGACAGCGGGCGCGAGTGTGCTGCTCGATATGCCGTTCAACTACGCCAATGTGATCGTGCTACCGCTTTTGATCGGGATCGGCATCGACAGCGGCATTCACATCGCGCTGCGCGAACGCCGGGCGCCGGGCGCGGTCTTCAGCACTTCGACCCCGCGCGCGGTCATCATCTCGGCGCTGACCACAATGGCCGCGTTCGGCACCCTTGCCCTCAGCGATCACCGCGGCACAGCGAGCATGGGCGCCCTGCTTGCCATTGCCATGCTGGCCTCGATCTGCTCGGTGCTCGCCCTGACGCCATCGATCATAAGGTGGCTTCAAAGACACTAATCGCTCACAAATTCGCCAGCACCTCGACGGAAACCGGAAAAAAAGCCATTTTACCGGGCAACAGGCAAACAAAAGGCACGAAAAAGATGTCGTTGAGAAGTTTGACAGCAGCGATCTACTTTACCCTCGCCGCAGCGGTGTTCGCCGGACCGGCATTGGCGCGTGCGGATGCACAGCATGACGATGCCCTAGCGGTGACCGAAAAACTGCTGAACGGAGCACATGATGTGCTCGCCAGTGGCGGTGGCGGCCCGGCCCTGCGCAATGTGATCTCGGGGGCGTTCGCCTTCGATATCTGGGAGCGCTATCTCATCGACCAGCGCAAGGATGCCTTCAACACCGATCAGCGGCGCGAGTTCAAATCGCTGCTACCCGGGTTCATGGCGTTTCTCTACCACAAACAGTTCGACAAGGGCTTGAACCAAGCCCCTGCGCTTGGGGATGCCCGCAAGGTGCGCCGCGATGTCATGGTGGGCTCGACCTTCCAGCGCGTGGGCGGTGGTAACCTCCCGGTTGACTGGCGGCTCCGTCATTTCCCCGACCGCGGTGCCCGTGTGATCGACATCATGGTTGCGGGTACGTCTTTTCTGGTGCTCAAGCGCGAAGAGTTCACTGCAATCATCGACAATGGCGGCGCGGATGCCGTGCTGACACATATGCGTCAGAACTCCTACTGAGCAGCCTCCAAACCTTGACCGCGGGCGCCAAGAGCGTATGTAAAGCGTGATGCGCTGCACCATAAGCGGCGCCGGTTGATCGAGCGACAGGAGAGCCCGATGGGGGTGCCATTCAGGCAGCAGATGGCGGTGGCGGCTTACATCGCCAAACAGAAACTCAAGGGCAACAAGCGCTACCCGCTGGTCCTGATGCTCGAGCCGCTTTTCAAGTGCAATCTGGCCTGCCCCGGGTGCGGGAAGATTGACTATCCCGAGCTGATCCTTGGCCGGCGCCTGACCCCGCAGGAATGCTGGGATGCTGCTGAAGAGTGCGGTGCGCCCATGGTCGCGATTCCCGGTGGCGAGCCGCTGATCCACAAGGAGATCGGCGAGATCGTGCGTGGGCTGGTCGAACGCAAGAAATACGTCTCGCTCTGCACAAACGCGCTCTTGCTCGAGAAGAAACTCAAGCTCTTCGAGCCGTCGCCTTATCTCTTCTTCTCCGTCCATCTCGATGGTCTGAAGGATCACCACGATCACGCCGTCGATCAGAAAGGCGTCTTTGAGCGGGCGATCAAGGCGATCAAAACCGCGCAGGATGCGGGTTTTGCCGTCAATGTGAACGCCACGATCTTCGATGGGTATCCGGCGGATGAGTTGGCAGACTACCTCGATTACGCCTCAGCGCTCGGGGTCGGCATTTCGCTCTCCCCCGGCTTCTCCTACGAACGCGCACCGGATCAGCAGAACTTCCTCAATCGCCAGAAGACCAAGACCTTTTTCCGCGAGGTCTGGAAGATCGGCAAACAGCGCGGCTCGAAATGGAACCTCAGCCATTCGCCGCTGTTCCTCGACTTCCTTCTGGGAAACCAGGAAATGCTCTGCACACCATGGGGCATGCCGACGCGCAATGTCTTCGGCTGGCAGAAACCCTGCTACCTGCTCGGCGAGGGTTACGCGCAGTCTTATGACGAGCTGATGGAAACCACCGAGTGGGACAAGTACGGCACCGGCAACTATGAGAAATGCGCCGACTGCATGGCGCATTGCGGGTATGAACCGACGGCGGCCAACATCGCCTTCGGCAATCCGCTGAAAATGCTGAAGCTGGCGTTCACTGGCCTGCGTACCGAGGGGCCGATGGCTGCCGAGATCGACCTCTCCAAGGCCCGCCCCGCCGAGGAGCATCACGAGCGCATCGTGTCCGAGGAAATGGATAAGCTGAACAAGATCGCGGCAGAGTAACCGTAGCAGATCGCGCCGCTGTCCCGGCCTTGATCCGGGACCTCCTCGCCAATCAAACGCTCCACCAGCCTGCGCCGTCCCGGACTTGATCCGGGACCTCCTCGCGGCTCAAGCACGGCGTTCGCGGACGTCTCTCATCAGACTATCAAATATTTCGTCTGCCGCAGCCTCGAGTGCTGCCAATGCCCGGTCGCTGTCACGCTTGGCCCGGATCAACGCGGGCAAATCTCCGGGCCTTTTCGCAAGCCCTATGAGGACATGACCGATGCGCGGCCGGCCTTCGTCGTCCAAGGCCCTCGACGCACTTGCAGGCAAAGCGCGGTTGGCAGGATCTGAAACGGCCCGCACAGCAACGCAGGGAAGGTGTGAGTCCGCCG
>CAYYZH010000118.1:0-12848 GCA_964475765.1 uncultured Limibaculum sp. | reverse complement strand
AATACCGCGGCTATGACAGCGCGGGACTGACGACGCTGGTGAATGGCAAGGCCGAGCGTCGCCGCGCCGTTGGAAAGCTGGCCGAACTGATCAAGACGGTTGCGGCCGACCCCGCGCCGGGCAGTGCCGGGATCGGGCACACGCGCTGGGCGACCCATGGCGGGCCAACCGTTGGCAACGCTCACCCCCATGCGGCGGGACCGGTCCATGTCGTTCATAACGGGATCATCGAGAACTTCCGCGAGCTGCGCGCCGAGTTGGCCGAGGCCGGCGTTACATGTGAGACCGAGACCGACACGGAAGTCGTCGCCCAACTGACAGCCCACCTGATGGCGGGCGGCAAGAGCCCGATGGAGGCGGTGACCGCAACGCTCGACAAACTCGAGGGCGCGTTTGCGCTGGCCTTTCTTTTCGAGAACGAGCCGGATCTCCTGATCGTCGCCCGGCACGGCTCACCGCTGGCGATCGGTTGGGGCGATGACGAGATGTTCATCGGCTCGGACGCCATTGCGCTCTCGCCCATGACGAACCGGATCACGTATCTTGAGGAAGGCGACCGCGCGGTTCTCAGCCGCTCCGGCGCGCAGGTTTACGACAAGTCGAACCGTCCCGTCGAACGCGCGATCAAGGCGGTCACGGTCGAATCCGGCATGGCGGAGAAGGGCGAGTACCGTCACTTCATGGCCAAAGAAATTCACGAACAGCCGACGGTCCTGAGCTATGTGCTGGCGCATTACGTCTCGGAGGACCGCAAATCGATCAAACTGCCGATGGAGACGGTGGACTGGGCGGATGTCTCCCGCCTGATCATCGTTGCCTGCGGCACGGCGGCCTATGCAGGGATGGTCGCGAAATACTGGTTTGAGAAGGTCGCGCGTCTGCCCGTCGAGGTCGATATCGCCTCGGAGTTCCGCTATCGCGCGCCGCCGCTGGATGGCCGGGAGGTTGCGCTTTTCATCAGCCAGTCCGGCGAGACCGCCGATACGCTGGCTGCGCTCCGCCATGTCTCGGGCAAAGTCGCGCACACCATTGGCGTCGTGAATGTTGAGGAAAGCTCGATTGCGCGCGAGCTCGATCTGATCCTGCCGACGCGTGCGGGGAGCGAGATCCGTGTTGCCTCGACCAAGGCGTTCACCTGCCAGCTCATGACACTGGCCGCGACCGCAATTTATGCCGCCCGCGCCCGTGGCCATCTCGACGCCGCGCGCGAGGCCGAGCTGATCCAAAGCCTCAGCGAACTGCCCCGTCTGATCTCGACGGTTCTGGAACAGGACGAAGCGCTGAACCGGATCGCGCAGGAAATGGCGGTCGCCCGCGACATTCTCTATCTCGGGCGCGGGGCGATGTTCCCGATCGCGCTCGAAGGCGCGCTGAAGCTGAAGGAGATCAGCTATATCCATGCCGAAGGCTACGCGGCGGGCGAGCTGAAGCACGGCCCCATCGCGCTGGTCGATGACCGCGTGCCGGTGGTGGTGACCGCTCCGCGCGACGATCTTTTCGACAAGACCGTCTCGAACATGCAGGAGGTGATGGCGCGCGGCGGCAAGGTCGTGCTCCTGACCGACAGCGAAGGCGCCGCGAAAGCCAGCGACGGCGTCTGGAAGACCGTGGTCATGCCCGCGACCGATCCTTTCGCGACGCCGATCCTTTATGCCATTCCGGCGCAGCAGCTTGCCTATTATACGGCCTGCGCCCTTGGCACAGATGTCGATCAGCCCCGTAACCTGGCCAAGTCGGTCACGGTCGAGTGAGCGCGGGGCCGGGAGCCGGGCGCACTTCGTGAACAGGTCTGATCGGCTGCTGCTCGCTATGGCGCCGGTAATATTGTACGCTGCCGTAATAAGAACACGAAGCAGGACAAAGAAGTCTGTTTCAATATGAGGTTTACGATGCAGAAATTCGTCACGCTGGCTGCGCTGGTCGCTCTTGCCGGTTGTATCGAGAAGAAACCGGAGCCGCCAAAGAAGTCGTTGGCGGACAATCTGATTGCCGATTGCTATACGGTCGATCTCTTTGATCCCTACAATATCGAATATCCCGAGGCTGGTGTGCCAAAGGAAAGCAGCGCGTTTCTTGGCGTCTGGAAACAGGGTGCATGGAACGGCAGCTGGTGCCACGATCTTTACGTGACCAAGGTCTATGCCGATGGCCGCGTCGATGTAATCGACGCTTATGCGCCCGGCGGAAACAACGATGCGACCGTCTTCAAGCGCACGGGCCGGATCGAGAACGGAGTGCTCAAGTTCAAGAGCATCGGCTCGGCTGAAGTCAGCTACACCGTCAACGGGAACTTCCTGATCGGCAAGCGGCTGGACAAGTTTGGCAGATCCGAAATCACCCTGAACAGAGATATCGGGCTGGCGCTGGTGCCGGTGCCGCCGGTCAAACCGGTGCGCCGGAGTTAAGCGCAACGCGTCCCCGACCTGATCGGGGACCTCCTCGCTGGCGCACGTTGCTGTTTGCTTGCTTTACATCTGGCTCGCTGACGGATCATTCGCCTCCGCCGGGGCTCCGGGCGCTTCTGACGCTTCTGGCGCGAAACTGACCACGAGATCTCCGGATTTCCCCGCGAGAACATGGGCTTCGTAGGCAAACCTCACCTGGCCATTTCTGATCAGGGCGACGGTTTCGGCCTTTTCATGACGAGCCTCGACGAAGTCGTCAAAGCTCTGCTCCTCTGAAACCGTATCCACCCGGAACGCCCAGCCCCGTGCCATACGAAGACCGAGCAGGTCGACCGAAGCTCCGGAGTTCAGAAGGGTCCGCCCGCCGATGGTGACCGGCATGTCGTGCTCGCCCTCGGACCGCTCATGGCGACCGATCTGGAAGACCTTGTTACGGCCAAGCTCCGGCCCGACATCGGTACAAACCAGCGCGTTATAGTCGTCATTGTCGGTCGCCGCGATGAGCGTGCCATAGCGCCCGAGGTCGACAGAGTGCTCAGCGGCCTCAGACAACAGCTCTCCGAAATAGGTCGGCAGGCCCGCCGCCCGGGCAGGTCCCAGCTTGTGCCAGTTGCGGTCGATCATCATCACGGGGACCTCGGCCTGATGCAGCGTTTTCGCAAGCTCCGTCGTCCAGGGATGACCGCCAAGGATGAGCACGCCCGGCGGCTCGGACGAGGTCAGGCCGATCGCACGGGCAAGCGGTCCCATCGAAAATCCGTGCACAACGACCGTGACAGCGACCAGAACAAATGCCAGAGGCGCGAGCATTGCCCCATCGGCAAATCCGAGGTCGATCAGGCGCTCCCCAAAAAAGCCGGAGACCGCCACCGCCACCACGCCGCGGGGTGCGACCCACGCGACAAACCCGCGCTCGGGCATGGTCAGCGCCGTGCCGATCAGGCTGGGCATCACCGCCAAGGGCCGTGCAATGACCATGATTGCGATCACGAAGGCTGCCGCGCGCCAGTCCAGTTGCAACAACATCTCGAACTCGAGCGTGGCAGCGAGAATGATGAAAACGCCGGAGACCAACAGGATGGTGATGTGCTCCTTGAAGCGCTTGAGCTCATCGAGCGAGGGCAGTCGGGCGTTCGCCATGGTGATGCCCATGACGGTGACGGCCAGCAGCCCGCTTTCATGGAGCACCCAGTCCGTGGCGGCATAGATGCCGAGGACCGCGGCAAAGAGGATTGGCGCTTTCATGTATTCCGGCACCAGCCCACGGCGGAAAGCGCGGGTGAGCACCCTGCCCGCCGCGTAGCCCGCGACCGAGGCTGCGACGATGCCAATGCCAAGATGGCCCGCTGCACCGACCAAGTGGTTGCTTTGCATCGCAACCACGACCTCAAAGGCCAGCACGGCGAAAAGCGCCCCAACGGGATCGTTGACGATGGCCTCCCAGCGGAGCGTCGAGGCCGTGCGGGGCGAGAGCCGAGCCTGCCGGAGCAGCGGCATGATCACCGTCGGGCCGGTCACCACAAGGATGCCGCCAAAAATCGCAGCCGTCGGGAACGATAACCCGGCGATGTAGTACGCCGCCGCCGTGTTGAAGGCCCAGCCCAGCACCGCACCAACGGTGCAGAGCCGCTTGACCGCTGGAGCTGCGTCCCGCAACTCCTTGAAATTCAGCGTTAAACCACCTTCGAACAAGATCAGGGCAACAGCTACGGCGACGATGGGTTTGAAGAGCTCGCCAAAATCGTTCTTGGGATCGAGAAGGCCGAAGACTGGTCCGGCCAGAATGCCTGCGACCAGCATGAACACGATCGCCGGCATGTGCAGGCGCACGGCCAGCCATTGACTGCCGACCCCGAGCACGCCGATCAGCGCGAAGACCAGACTGAGATTGTCCATCCGTTCTTCTCCCCTCGCTCCCTTACCTCCCCCGGCCCCGAGGCATAGCGGCCCAGCCCGGACGTGTAAATCTTGGCCCCCATGCTTATCTGCTGGCTTGGCACCGCGCCCGCGCGAACCTATACCGTTGCCACCGGAACGAGAGAACGGACAGCGTGACAGCCCTCACCCACATTCAGGACTTTCTGGCAGGAATCGGCGCGGCTGTGCTCGGCCTTTGCCGAGCGACCGGCGCTTTGGTGCTGTTCGCGGTATCCGGTGTGATGCACATGTTCGTGCCGCCCTGGTACCCCGCCGAGCTCGGTCGGCAACTGATCCGGATCGGGTACTTCTCGCTGCCGGTGGTCGGCTTGACGACGCTCTTCACCGGCGGCGCGCTGGCCCTGCAGGTCTATTCTGGCGGCGCGCGGTTCAACGCGGAATCCGTGGTGCCGAACATCGTGGCGATTGCGATGACGCGCGAATTGGGTCCAGTTTTGGTGGGCCTGATGGTGGCCGGCCGGGTCTCGACCTCGATCGCTGCTGAACTTGCAACCATGCGGGTGACGGAGCAGATCGACGCGCTGACGACACTCAGCACCAATCCAATGAAATATCTGGTGGCCCCGCGCCTGCTGGCAGCGGTCATCGTGATGCCGATCCTTGCGTTCATCGGCGATGTGATCGGGATCCTCGGCGGGTTTCTGGTCGGCGTCTACCGGCTCGATTTCTCCGCAGGCACCTATATCAACACGACCTACAACTTCCTGACGCTGGGCGACATCACATCCGGCCTGATCAAGGCCGCGATCTTCGGGTTCATCATCGCGCTGATGGGGTGTTACGCGGGCTACCACTCGGGTCGCGGCGCACAGGGTGTTGGAGGAGCCACACGCAGCTCGGTCGTGATCGCGTCCGTATTGATCCTCGCGTCGAACTACATCCTCACAGAAGCGCTGTTCGGAACATGAGCGCCATGATCGAGATGACCGGCGTGACCAAGGCGTTCGGGCCCAAGCGCATCCTGCGCGGGGTGGACCTCAGCGTCGGACGCGGGCAATCGACGGTGATCATCGGCGGCTCGGGCACCGGCAAGTCCGTCACGCTGAAATGCGTGCTTGGCATCATCCGGCCCGATGCCGGCAAGATCCATGTCGACGGCGAAGATGTCACCTATGCCCGCGGTCGCAAGCGCGAGACGCAACTGGACAAAATGGGGATGCTGTTTCAGGGGGGCGCGCTTTTCGACAGCCTGCCGGTCTGGCAGAACGTTGCCTTCCGACTGCTTCAGGGCACGCGCAAGAAAACGCGCGATGAGGCGCACGAGATCGCTGTGGAGAAGCTGCGCCGCGTGGGTCTGACCCCGGATGTCGCGGATCAGTTTCCGGCGGAGCTTTCCGGCGGCATGCAAAAGCGCGTCGGGCTTGCCCGTGCCATTGCGGCGGAACCCGAGATCATTTTCTTCGACGAGCCCACCACGGGCCTCGACCCGATCATGGCGGATGTCATCAATGACCTCATCCGCGAGATCGTGGTCGAGATGGGCGCGACGGCCATGACCATCACCCACGACATGACCTCCGTGCGCAAGATCGCCGACCGTGTTGCGATGCTCCACGAAGGCGTGATCCAGTGGGAAGGCCCGGTGGCGGAGATCGACACGACGGACAATCCTTACGTCCATCAGTTCGTCAACGGACTGCCGGAGGGTCCGATCGAGGCAATCAGGTGATTGGCTACATTCATCTGGAGTTCGAGTGGCTCTGGGTGATTTTCGCGCTGGTCCTGATCGGCGGGCCGATGCTGACCGTTCTCATGACTTGGCGCATCATCACAGACACGGGATGGGCACGGCGTTGGGCAGGTGCTGTGCTGGCCGCTCTTGGCATCCTCGCAGGCGCGCTCGCGATATTCTTTGAAGCAGATCGAACCTCCCCGGACCTGGAGTTCGTCGTTGCCGGCCTCGGTCTTTTGATCGGCATTCCGGCCTGGCTGACCTCGGCCTTCACGACCCGGCGCGGGCGGATATGGGCCGATCTTGTGGTTCTGATCCTGCCCGTCCTGATCGGACTTTGGATCTGGTTTAACGAGTAAACACGACTTTTCGAACGTGTAGCGTATGCTACAGACCACGACGCTCGTATCGCGCATTCTTCTCTCGAATTGAACGACAGGAGAACTACATGGCCGATCAAAAGAAGCCCACCGAATTGAACGATGCCGACCTCGAAGATACTGCGGGAGGACTGCCCTACACACTCGACCGCACAGTCATCAAAAGCTGGTCGACGTCTGGCGATGCCGATGACCGCCCCACCGAAGAATTTCGCATGGGCCACGTTTCGATTGAGCCCGATTTCACAACGAGGAAATAAAAATGACCGATCCCAAAAAACCAACCGAACTGAATGATACCGATCTCGACGATGTTGCAGGTGCGGGCACGAAGATGCTGGAGAGCGTGTCGGACGGCGTGGTGTTCAAGAAACTGGAAATCAATCTGCAGGTCCAAAAGCCGGACGGTGCCCTCACCCACAAAGGCGGGAACGTCGAGACGTCGTGGAAGGTGGAGGAAGGCGAGAAATAGGGTGTGATCTCACCCCTGTTTCGGCTTTCCGAAAGACGTGGAGGTTTCGATGACGAATGACAAAATACCTGCTGAACACACCGCGCGCATTTCGGACGCGGACCTCGACCGGGTTCAAGGAGCGGGACGCTCGAACTGGACACCGATCTCGACAGTGCATCAGGGCATTCACAAACCCAGCTCAGCTGCCCCTTCCTCGAGCGAAATCAAGAAGCACGGGGCGAGAATCCTAAAGCTGGGCTGAGCCGCACGCCTTGTGCTTGGCGGATCGTCTCCGAAAGGAGGCGCCGCCAACGCGGGGTGATCGGAGCCCTTCTACATGCTAAGGACACCCCCATTCCGGCGGACTTGGGGGGAGGTCGACATTTCCACGTTCTCAATTGCGCGCAGCGTCAATCTGGCGTTGCTCATCCTCTACCCCGCCGCATGGCTGGCACCGTTGGCCCGCGCGGGCATGTTCCCGTTCTTCTTCGACGGGCGGGAGATCACGATCCTCGGCGGCATCGGCGATCTCTGGGAGGCCGACATTGCGCTTGCGGCTTTGGTCGCGCTGTTTGCGATCATCATCCCCTATGGCAAGACGCTGGCCTTGAGTGCGGCGCATTTCGGCAAGCTTGGCCCTGCGCCCCTGCCCGTCATCGAGACGATCGGCAAGCTGTCGATGGCGGATGTGTTCCTGATCGCGCTTTATGTTGTGGTGGTAAAAGGCGTCGGCATCGGGCATGTCTCCATCGCGTGGGGGTTATGGTTGTTCACGATGTGCGTTTTGGCCTCGATCTGGGTGAGTTGGGTCACGGCGCGACATCTGAAACCCGACGTGAGGGCTGACGGCGAAGGCTGAGATCACATGAGTACAATCCTGATCGTTGCGGGCCTCTTTGCGGGCATCGGTGTCTTTTTGTCGGCGATGTATTCGCTGAGCCAGCTGTTCCTGATGGAAGGTCGCGCGCAGGCAGCGCATGGCGCGATGCTGGTCATGATCCTTGTGGTTATGGCGCTGCTTCTGGAGCGCTATGTCGACTATGCGCGCTATGCAGCCGTGCCCCTGTTTCTGGCCGCAACATGGTGTCTGATCGCCGAGGAGCGCTGGTTCCGCATCTTCCCGCTGCTGGTGCAGATCTTCTCCGCCATTCTGATCCTGGGCTATGTCGCGCTGACCTGAGACCGGAAAACCCAAATTGGGTAGCAGACATCACAGAATGCCCCTCCAAGCGGTGCTAGACTTCTCTCATAGCAACCATTTCTTGGAGAACGTCATGACCCATTCGAAAGAACCAACCGAATTGAGCGACAACGATCTGAACGACGTCACAGGCGCAGGAACCGCGGTAGGCAATCCCGGTGAAGCCAAGATCGCAAAGACGAGCACGTCCGCTTCAGAGATGTTGAACACCCGCTATCCCGAAAACATGCAACATAAGCGATCCGGCCAAAGGTGACCCTTAAGGGAGACGATGCGTAAGAGTTGTTGCGCTGAAGTGACCTCGGAGACATCGAACTTCGCTTGAGTTGCACTTGAGTTGCACTTGGCCATCCTAGGCTCTAGGCCTCTGGCATGGCCAAGACTGCTCTTTCCTATGTCTGCCGCGCCTGCGGTGCGACCCACCGCAAATGGTCCGGGCAATGCGGCGACTGCGGCGCGTGGAACTCCATTGAAGAAGATGCCGGGCTTTCGAGTTCGGGACCGGCAGCCAAATCGCTCGGCAAATCCAAAGGGCGAGCCGTCCACCTTGTGCCGCTCTCGGGCGAGGACGCGCCGCCGCCACGTGCCGCATCCGGCAATGGCGAGTTCGACCGAGTACTCGGCGGCGGGCTCGTACCCGGCTCCGCCATTCTTGTCGGCGGCGATCCCGGCATCGGCAAGTCGACGATCCTGTTGCAGGCGACCGCTGCATTTGCCAGCCACGGCGCAAAGGCGATCTATATCTCCGGCGAAGAAGCGGTGGCACAAGTGCGCCTGCGCGCGGAACGGCTGGGACTGGCCGACGCTCCTGTTTCGTTGGGCGCCGAGACCAACCTGCGCGATATCCTGACGACACTGGACACGGAAAAGCCGGATCTGGTGGTGATCGACTCGATCCAGACGATGTGGGCGGATCATGTCGACAGTGCGCCGGGCTCGGTCAGTCAGGTCCGCGCCTCTGCCCATGAGCTTGTCAGCTTTGCCAAGCGGCGCGGCATCGCGATGGTGCTGGTCGGGCATGTCACCAAGGAAGGCCAGATCGCAGGCCCCCGCGTCGTCGAGCACATGGTCGACACCGTGCTTTATTTCGAGGGTGAGCGCGGGCACCAGTTTCGCATTCTTCGTGCGGTGAAGAACCGGTTTGGCCCGGCGGACGAAATCGGCGTCTTCGAGATGACCGGGGCGGGGCTCGCCGAAGTGAAAAACCCCTCCGCGCTCTTTCTCGGCGACCGCTCGGAGACGACATCTGGCGCCGTGGTTTTCGCGGGGCTCGAGGGCACGCGCCCGGTTCTGGTCGAGTTTCAGGCGCTGGTTGCCCCGTCCGCTTTGGGCACGCCGCGCCGCGCGGTCATAGGTTGGGATCAGGGACGCCTTGCGATGATCCTCGCCGTGCTGGAGGCGCGCTGCGGGATCAGTTTCGCGGGCCAGGATGTCTACCTGAACGTGGCCGGAGGTCTCCGAATCACCGAACCTGCCGCGGACCTCGCGGCCGCCGCCGCCCTCGTTTCAGCTTTGACGGGAGAGGCCCTGCCGCCCGACACCGTACTTTTCGGTGAAATCAGCCTGTCCGGTTCAATCAGACCGGTCTCCCAGACCGATGCGCGGCTAAAAGAGGCGGAAAAGCTGGGGTTTTCAAAGGCTATTGCGCCGTCTCAGATGAAGAACACGAGCGAATCAGGCATATCGGTGCAGAAAGTCGCCGACTTACCGTCTATGATCGGGCGGGTGTTTCAAGGTCAACAGGCCGCAGAGCGGGGAAGTTAGAATGCAGTTCACCATTGTCGACGGCGGCGTCGCGCTCATCACCTTGCTGTCCGCCCTCTTGGCCTATTCGCGCGGGTTCACGCGGGAGATCTTCGCCATCGGTGGCTGGATCATCGCAGCACTCGCGGCATTCTACTTCGCTCCGATGCTGAAACCCCTGATGGAAGAGCTGCCGGTCGTTGGTGGGTTCCTCGCCAGCTCCTGCGTGATCGCGATGATCGCGGCGTTCTCGTTGATCGTCGCTGCGGTGTTGCTGGTCCTCTCGGTCTTCATGCCGCTTTTTTCCGCAGCCATTCAGGATTCTGCACTCGGCCCGATCGACCGTGTCTTCGGCTTCTTGTTCGGCGTGGTGCGTGGGGTCGTCCTGATCGGCATCGCCTATCTCATCTACACCAGCCTCTCAGGCGGCGAAGCGATCGCCGAGCTCGAAGGCGCAGCGAGCAAGGCGCTCTTCGACGAGGCCGCGGCCCTGATCGATCAGAACCGCCCGGACGAGTTGCCCTCGTGGTTTGGTCAGCGCATCGACGCCCTGATGGCCCCCTGCGCTGGCGATGCACCGCAACCGACGACGCCCAGCACGGACGGAACCGACAGCTAGACGCATTTTGGCTTCAATCTTTGTGAAGGATTGATGACTCCTTAGGCGGGCTCAGCGTATAGTCCGCCGCGACTCGGGGAACGAGGTGGAGCAGCACATGGGCGACCCGGTGGGTGAGGCGTTTTCTACGCATCCTTTTGAGTCCGGATCTGACTCCGACGACGATAAACTTCACGAAGAATGCGGGGTCTACGGGGTCTTCGGCCTCGACGATGCCTCGACCTATGTGGCGCTCGGCCTGCACGCGCTTCAGCACCGCGGACAGGAAGCCGCCGGCGTCGTCTCCTACACCAAGGAAACCGGCTTCAACACGGTGCGCCGCATCGGTCAGGTTCGAGACAACTTCACCAAGAAGTCGGTGATCGACATGCTGCCGGGGCGCTCCGGCATCGGTCATACCCGGTATTCCACCGCAGGCTCAAAGGGCCAGACCGCCATTCGCGATGTCCAGCCGCTTTATGCCGAGTTCGCCATGGGCGGCTGCGCCATCGCCCACAACGGCAACATCACCAATGCCGATGCGCTTCGCCGGCAGTTGCAGGAGCGCGGATCGATCTTCCAGTCGGGCTCGGACACCGAATGCATCGTGCATCTGATGGCCCGCTCGATCCAGAAAACGATCCCCGACCGGATGAAAGACGCGTTGCGCATGGTCGAGGGCGCGTTCTCGGTCATCGCGATGACACGGACCAAGATGATCGGTGTGCGTGATCCGCTGGGCGTGCGTCCGCTGGTGCTGGGCAAATACAAGGACGCGTGGATCCTTTCGTCCGAGACCTGTGCACTCGACATCATTGGCGCCGAATTCGTGCGCGAGATCGAGCCGGGAGAGATGGTGATCATCACGGTCTCCGGCGTGGAATCGACCCGGCCCTTCGAAGATGCCGACGGGCGGTTCTGCGTCTTCGAATATGTCTACTTCTCGCGCCCTGACAGCGTCATTGGCGGGCTTTCTGTCTATGAGGCGCGGCGCCGGATTGGCGAGGAGCTGGCGCGCGAGGCCCCGGTCGAGGCGGATGTGGTCTGCCCTGTGCCAGACAGCGGCACCCCGGCGGCGATCGGCTTTTCTCAGGAAAGCGGGATCCCTTACGCAATGGGGATTATCCGGAACGCCTATGTCGGGCGGACCTTTATTGAGCCGACCCAGCAGATCCGCGACATGGGCGTGCGGCTCAAGCTGAACGTCAACCGCGCCATCGTCGAGGGCAAGCGTGTTGTCCTCGTTGATGACAGCGTGGTGCGAGGAACGACCAGCCAGAAAATCAAGGAGATGGTGTTGGCCGCGGGCGCTGCCGAAGTCCATTTCCGCATCGCCAGCCCGCCGACCAAATGGTCTTGTTTCTACGGTGTGGACACGCCTGAACGCGGTCGCCTCCTTGCGGCACGCATGTCGGACGAGGACGCGATGCGCGACTATCTCGGCGTGACCAGCCTGCGCTTCATCTCGCTCGACGGGCTTTACCGCGCCTGCGGGCATCCCGCGGGACGCAACGGCGCAAAGCCGCAGTTCTGCGATGCGTGCTTTTCTGGCGAGTATCCGATCGAGCCTGCGGACGCCCATGCCCGCGGCGCGATGAAGGAGCCGGTGCAGGCGTGAGCGCCCCCCTCAGCGGACAGATCGCTCTGGTCACCGGCGCATCGCGGGGCCTTGGATATGCAACGGCGCGCAGGATGGGCGCCGCAGGCGCGCATGTGATTGCCGTGGCCCGTACGGTCGGTGGGCTTGAAGAGCTCGACACCGAAATCAAGACCGCAGGCGGGTCAACAACGCTGGTGCCGCTCGATCTCACCGACGATCCCGCGCTTGAGCGCCTTGGCGCCGCGATCCATGAGCGTTGGGGACGGCTTGACCTCTGGGTGCACACGGCCGTCCATGCTCCGCCCCTGACGCCTGTCGAACATATAGATGCCAAGGATCTGGACGCCTCGCTTGGGTTGACCGCCCGCACGACCCAAAGGCTGATCCGGGTGCTCGACCCGCTCCTGGGGCAAAGTGCCAGTCCTCGAGTTGTGATGTTCCCGGATCCCGCGGCAACGGCGCAGAAATTTCACGCGACCTATGCGGCGGCCAAGGCAGCGCAAATAGCCTATGTCGAGAGCTGGGCAAGGGAGAAGGGCCTTGCGCTCATATGTGCCACACCGCCCGCCATGCCAACGGCGCTGCGTGCCCGCTTTCACCCCGGCGAAGATCGCGGCAAGCTGGCCGATCCAGATGCCGTGGCCGAACGGCTGATGACGCATCTTTTGGACAGCCAAACCGGGCAACTGGATCTGTCGGGGCCTTCATGAGCGAAGCACCCAGCATCGTCGAAGGCCGGTCCTGCGAAGGCTGCGCGATGTGTTGCTACCTGCCCGAAATCAAAGCGCTGGAGAAACCGGGCGGCACATGGTGCCCGCATTGCCCAAGCAAAAGCCGCTGCGCCATTCACGGCACGC
>CAYYZH010000117.1:5796-12913 GCA_964475765.1 uncultured Limibaculum sp. | reverse complement strand
CGCCCGTCCAGTCCGACCAGCTTGATCATCTCCATGGCCCGCTCGCGCCGGTCATGACGGCTGGCGCCGCGCATCTCCAGCGGAAAGGCCACGTTCTGCAGCACCGTCCGGTGCGGCAGCAGAGCGAAGTTCTGGAACACCATACCCATCTTGGAGCGGCGGATCTCAATCAGGTCCTTGTCAGAGAGCCCCAACAGATCTTGCCCCTCAACGTTGATCGAGCCCGCAGTTGCATCGACCAAACGGGTCAGGCAACGGATCAGGGTCGATTTGCCCGACCCCGACAGCCCCATGATCACCAGCATTTCGCCGCGACTGATCGAAAGCGTCACATCGCGCACCGCGGCCACATGACCGGAGCCGGAGATCTGATCAGGCGTGGCCCCCACCATACCGGTAGGGTCCGGCCCATAGACCTTCCAGAGGTCGCAGCAATCGATGACGGTGTCGGTCATGGAATGTCCAGGTCAAAGCGAAGCTGCGCCCGCAAAGGGCGCAGAAAGGTCGTCAGGCACGCCGCAAGCCACGGGCCCGGATGCGGCCATCTGCCGGGATTGTCCCGGCAGATCCGGGCGCCGCCAGGCGCCCGGTTTGCGCGGTAACGCGCATGGCCGCTTTTGGGCCTGAGGCGAACAACCCGTGCCTACTCGGTCCAGGGCTTCCAGACCGCTTCATTGGCTTCGAGCCAAGCGGTTGCGGCTTCTTCCGGCTCCATCTCGTCGATATCGACCAGCTTGGCCATCTCGGCAATCTGCGGGTTGGTGAAGCTGATATTGTTCAGCACCTTCCACGCGGCCGGCCACTTGCCTTCCATGCCCTCATGCGCAACTTTTTTCAGGTAGCCATTCGCCGGGTTGCCGCAGTCATAGGTGGCATCCGGGTTCGGGCCCTTGGACGCGTCATCCTTGCAGCCGTCGAAATACTCGGGGAACTCGACGAACTCACCGGGATAAAGCGCCTCGACAAAGTTCGGGGTCCAGTTGAAGTGGACGATCGGCTTGCCGGCTTTCTCTGCCGCAGCCAGTTCTGCCCAGATCGCCGCCGCCGAGCCCGCGTTGACGATCTGGAAGTTCATTCCCAGCGCATCAACACGCTCCTGATCATGCTTCAGCCAGTCAACCGGTCCGCCAAGGTAACGACCCTTACCGCCTGTCTCTGCGGTCGCGAACTTTTCCGCGCACGCGTTCAACGCTTCCCAATCGGGAAGGCCCGGGCAGAGATCCTTGACGTACATCGGATACCACCAGTCCTCGCGGGTCACGGCATCATGCGCGCCCGCATCGACCAGACCACCCTTGGCCTTGGCCTCTTCATAGGCGACGCCAAATGCGCCTTCCCAGACCTCAAGCTCAAGCGTCACATCGCCGAGACGAACGGACTCGTAGACCGCCTGACTGTCGGTAGAGATGTACTCGACATTGTTGCCCATGGACTCAAAGATCTGGCCAACGGCGTGACTCATCACGATCTGGCTCGACCAGTTATGCGTCGGAATGATGATCGGGTCCGAGCTGTCTTCGGCGAAGGCCGGGACAGCGATTGCGCTGACCAGCAGCGCCGCTGAGAGTTTCTTCATCATGTGTAGTCTCCCTGATTGACGACGGTCTTTGCCGCCGGGTCTGTGCTCGCAGATTTGCCTGCGTCTCCCGCCTGTCTCGGCGGTTTGATCTGTGGCTCCGGATTGGAGCCACAGCAATTCTCAAGTCCGGAGATAGTCTTCCATGCTGTCGTCCAGACAGTCCTTCCAAACTGTATGGTGCGCCGGAGCTTGCGTACCCGTCATGGGCGAGACATATCCGTTGTCGCGGAAGGTCATGATGCCCTTCTTCTTGTGCTTCTTCCACGCATAGAACGCAGCGTTCGACGCCTTGATGTCGAAGCTGGGATAATCCGTCTCGTTGATCAATTCCTCGGTATAGGCGCCCTGATAGTCGATGCAGGCGTAGTCGTCGGCCAACTCACCCTCGGCTTTGATCCGGGCGTCAATATCGGCCTGCATTGCGGCTTTGTCGGGGATGGCGATCCGGCCCATCATGACATCACGGGCCCACCAGGCCTGCGCGTCGAACATGTTGAACGTGTACCACTGGTCCTGCATGCCGAGATAAAAGACCTTTGGATTGTGGATGTAAGCCACGCCCTTGTAGAGATCCGGCGTTGCCAGCACGTTCGGACACTCGAGACGCAGATCGTTCGGCATGAACGGGAAGTGGTGCTTGTAGCCCGTGCAAAGGATGATCGCATCGACGTCCTTCGTTGTGCCGTCCTTGAAATGCGCGGTGTTCTTCTCAACTTTCACCAGAGCAGGGACTTCCTGCCAGTTGTCCGGCCAGTCATAGCCCATCGGCGCGGTGCGGTGCGCAACCGTGACGGACTTGCAGCCATACTTCCAGCATTGCGAGCCGATATCCTCTGCCGAGTAGGACGTGCCGAGGATCAGGATATCCTTACCCGCGAACTCCATCGCGTCGCGGAAATCGTGAGCGTGCAGCACCCGACCATTGAAAGTATCGAACCCTTCATAGAACGGAACGTTCGGGGTCGAGAAATGGCCGGACGCCACGACCACATGGTCGAAGACCTCCGAATAGGTATTGGCCTCCGGCAGGTGCTCGACGGTAACCTCGAACTTGCCGTCAGCTGTTTCCTCGACACTGCGGCAGACGGTCGAAAAGCGGATGTAATCGCGCACATTCGCCTTCATCACTCGGCCCTTGATATAGTCGAACAGGACCTCACGCGGCGGGTAGCTGGCGATAGGGCGGCCGAAATGTTCCTCGAAGGTGTAGTCCGCGAACTCAAGCCCTTCCTTGGGGCCATTCGACCAAAGATAGCGGTACATCGAGCCGTGCACCGGCTCGCCATACTCATCGACGCCGGTGCGCCATGTGTATTTCCAGAGCCCGCCCCAATCGTCCTGCTTCTCGAAGCAGACGATCTCGGGGATCTCCTCGCCCTTGTCCCGCGCTGTGGCGAAGGCCCGAAGCTGTGCCAATCCCGACGGACCGGCCCCTATGACGGCTACCCTTTTGGTCATCCCATTCTCCCTGTCTGACTCGTTTCAGACACCTTCAACGATTGTTTGCACACTTGTCGAGGCCGCCATGCGCATCGCCTTGGCCTCGGCATAATCCTCGGAGTGATACCACTCCATTGCCCGCTCATAGCTGGGAAAACGGATCACGACATTGCGATCTCCGGGCGGCGTGCCCTCGTAGCTTTCACTGCGCCCGCCGCGCACCAGAAACTCGCCGCCGAACTTCTCAAGGATCGGTTTCACCTTGGTGACATAGGCGGGATAGGCCTCCGGGTCCGTAACCGTGATCTGCGCGATGACGTATCCGTAAGGCATCTGGTTACACCGGGTTCGGATCGGCGGAGGAGGCATCCCAATCCGGCTCAAAGGCCAGGATTACGGTGTCCATCGTCAGCGCCGGATTGAAGAGATGATTGTGCCAGTAAGTCGCCTGCCAGAGCGGATTGTGCTCTGCCAACTGCCAGACCCGGCACTCCAGATCGTATGTCTGGCGGAAAGCATCAAAGGAGAGCGTGACACGTTCGGCAGCCCGGATCTTCGCGGCCCCCTCGCTGCCTGCCGGGAAAGTCGCAGTCAGCGTGTCCGAAAACTCCGCGCCCTTCTGATAGTAGAACTCAGAGAAGAACTTCAGCGCGCTTTCCCGCCGCGAGGCCGGGTCCTGCGTGCGGTTCGCCATGTGCTGCATTTCGGGCGTCTTGGAATGCTCGGCGGTCTTTGAAAGGACCGTTATGATATGGCCCATTGGCTCCGTTTCACCCGCCGGAGTCAACGCCGGGGTGATCGCATCGCCGGGACGGCCCATGTCGTCGCGCATCATCATCTGGCGCACCCGGCACTGCCAGCGCAGAAACGCGTCGCGCAGCGGATGCGGCGCGGATTGCAAGCCCAACAGTTTTACCGTGGCTGCCTGCATCGCCTATTCCGCCGCCATCTGGCGCTGATCTGCGCCGGTGTAGGGGCGATCATGACTGAGGCTGGGGATCTTGGCGCGAGCGACAGCAACCTCTTCCAGGTCAATCATCGCCATCGCAACACCTGGCCCTTCGCCGCCATCGGCGAGAACCTTGCCCATCGGGTCGATGATCAGCGAGTGGCCGTAGGCTTCTCCCCCACCTGGCACGGCGCCATGGGCACAGGGCGCAATCACAAAGGCGCCGTTTTCGATGGCCCGCGCCTGGTTCAGAATATGCCAGTGCATCTCGCCCGTCGCCTTGGTGAAGGCCGCGGGGACGGCCAGCATCTCTGCGCCCGCTTGCGCCAAGTCACGGTAGAGATGCGGGAACCTGACATCATAGCAAATGGTATGCCCGAGCAGGCCCCAAGGCGTCTCGTGCAACGCCGCGCAGTCCCCAGGCGCAACCATCGCGCTCTCCTGATAGACTGCGCTTTCAGAGAGCTGGATGTCGAACATGTGGATTTTGTCGTAGCGGCCGCGGATCTCGCCCTGATCGTCGACCAGCAGACCCCGGTTGATGATCTTGCCGTCCGGCCCGGGCACGGCTAGCGATCCGATCAACACCCAGACGCCTTTGGCGCGGGAGAATTCCCGGAGCGCCGTCACAACGGGATGGACCGTATCCTCCGCCGCGGGCGCCTTGATCGCAGCGCCTTCGCTGACCAGCCCGCCGCAATACTCCGGGAGCGCCAGAAACTCTGCCCCCTGCCCGACTGCCTGCTCCGCCAGCGTAAGCGCCTCCGCGGTTGCCGTCTCGAAATCCGGCATGGGGCGGGTCTGTAAACAGGCGACGGTCAGCGGGCGAGACATCGGCATTCTCCTCCGGGCTTGGCTCCTCAGAACTTGCAGTAGGCCTGGCGCAATTGGACCAGAGGATGATTGGGCGACATCTGGAACTTGATCAACAGCTCGCGGGCAATCATGTCACGGTCCTGCTGATTGTCCGGCAGCTTGATCTCGTCCGGCACCCGGACCCAGCCATTGATGTTGCGATCGAAGACGGCGGGGTTACCCTCTTCGTAACCCATATGGACATCTTCCAGCCAGTTCAGATCATCCCAGCCCATAACCTCCATGTACTGCTTGAGGAAGGGCGTGAGGCGCTCGTAGTCCGGCACCAGATTCACATCGTAGCGATAGCCGATGTGCTGGCCGATTTCCTTTTCGCGCTCACTGTCCAGCCCGTCGCCGGTGATGAACTGATCGACATCCTTGATCTCGGAGCCGCGGTATTGCGTGCCTGCCATGTCGATCCCTCCTCAGAGATGGTGGTAGTCGTCGATGCCGACGGTATGATTGGTGCCAGCAAGCGGCACACCTGCGATGGCCGAAGCTTCCATGGTGAGCGCTGCCAGATCCTCCGGCTCGAGACTATGCAGCGAAGTCTTGCCGCAAGCCCGTGCGAAAAGCTGCGCCTCGATGGTCAGTGTGTGCAGGAAGTTATAGACCCGTTCCGCTGCTTCGTCGGGGTTCAGTCGCTTGCGCAACGCCGGGTCCTGCGTCGCCACGCCGACCGGGCAACGGCCCGTGTGGCAATGATAGCAGTGACCGGCTTCGACACCCATCTCTTCCGGGTAGTTCGCCTCATCGATGTCCTTGTTGCAGTTCAAGGCCATCAGCGAGGAGTGACCGATCGCAATCGCGTCGGCACCAAGCGCAATGGCTTTGGCCACATCAGCACCATTCCGGATACCGCCGGCATAGACCAGCGTAATCTCGCCACGCTTGCCAAGATCGTCGATGGCTTTGCGGGCCTGACGGATTGCCGCCATGCCGGGCACACCCGTGTCCTCGGTCGCCAGGTGCGGACCGGCCCCGGTTCCACCTTCCATTCCGTCGATATAGATCGCATCGGGGTCGCACTTCACCGCCATGCGTACGTCATCATAGACGCGCGCCGCGCCCAGCTTGAGCTGGATCGGGATCTGCCAGTCCGTTGCTTCGCGGATCTCCTGAATCTTGAGCGCGAGATCATCCGGTCCCAGCCAGTCCGGGTGCCGGGCAGGCGAGCGTTGATCGATCCCGGCGGGCAGAGAGCGCATTTCGGCCACCTGATCGGTGACCTTCTGGCCCATTAGGTGCCCGCCCAAACCTACCTTGCAACCCTGGCCGATGAAGAACTCGCAGGCATCCGCCAGCATCAGATGGTGTGGATTGAACCCGTAGCGTGATTGGATGCACTGGTAGTACCACTTGGTCGAATAACGCCGCTCATCGGGAATCATGCCCCCCTCGCCCGAACAGGTCGCCGTCCCCGCCATGGTCGCCCCACGCGCCAGCGCGGTCTTCGCCTCGAAGCTCAGTGCTCCGAAAGACATGCCGGTGATATAGACCGGAATGTCCAGCTTGATCGGTTTCTTCGCGCGCGGGCCGATCACCACATCGGTGTCGCACTTCTCGCGGTAGCCCTCGATCACGAACCGGGTCAGCGTGCCCGGCAGGAACGTCAGATCATCCCAGTGCGGGATCTTCTTGAAGAGCGAGAACCCACGCATCCGATAGCGGCCCAGCTCGGCCTTGATGTGGATGTCGTCGATGACGCGGGGCGGAAAGATGAAGCTCTCGCCCAGCCGGTTCGGGTCACGGTCGAGGGTCTTCTTCGGGGTCGGCGATCCGTCTGCCATATCGTGTCTCCTAGCAAATACCAGCGCAAGGGCGGGCGCACTTGGCGCCCGAAAGTACCCGCGTCAGAGGATCAGTTTCTTCTCATTAGGTTCGAGGTTGTCGTAGTTCCAGAGCTGCTTGCCCGCGACGATCTTGCGGAAGTGCGCAACGCCCTTCTCCGGCAACAACCCGTAGAGGTTCAGCTTGCGCTTGAGCCAGGATTGGTCGAGTTCGGTCAGCTCGGCATCGACGGCATCGACGCCAAGCGATTTGATCTCGCCGCCGACAAAGATCGTGCCGTCATACATACTATCGCCAAGGTTCTTGCCCGCATTGCCACACACAATCATGCGGCCCCGCTGCATCATGAAGCCGGAGAGCGCGCCGGTGTCGCCACCGACGATGATCGTGCCGCCCTTCATGTCGATGCCGGTGCGCGAGCCGACATGGCCTTTACAGACGAGATCGCCGCCGCGGATCGCCGCGCCGAACGTGCTGCCTGCGTTCTTCTCGATGACGAC
>CAYYZH010000117.1:0-5696 GCA_964475765.1 uncultured Limibaculum sp. | reverse complement strand
TCGTCCGCAGCGGGTTCGAAGAACGTCTCCATCGACCGGCCGGTGAGCTGCTCGGACATCATGCCGAGGTCTTTGGCGCGCGCCTCCTGCTTTTCGCCCCAGTCGAGGTCGGGCTCCCAACCCATTTCCTTCACGCCTGCCATACCCGGACCTCCTCGTCGTAAGGGTCGTAGGTGTCGATTTCCTGGGGCAGGATTGCCCGGATCGCGACTTCTTCGGACGCCATCGCAATCATGTCGTCGGACTCGTAGAGAACCAGCGGCTTGGCGGCCATGGTGTCCTTGGCCATCCCGAGGCTGTCCTTGGTCGCAACGAGATAGGTGAAGACACCGTCGATCTCGCGGATCGAACGCTCGAGGCTTTCTTCGAGTTCGACGCCATTGTTCAGATTGTCGGCGGTGTAGACGGCCAGAAGCTCGCTGTCGCAGGACGACATAAACCTGTGACCCCGGCGCTCCATCTCGCGGCGCATGATCCAGTAGTTTGTGATCTGCCCGTTATGGACGACCGAGACGTCGTTATAGGGAAATGCCCAGTAGGGGTGCGCCGAACGGATATCGACATCCGACTCGGTCGCCATGCGCGTATGGCCGATCCCGTGAGTGCCCTGAAAGCCACCGAGCTTGTACTGATCGGAGACGACGGTTGCATCGCCCAGATCCTTGATCAGCTCGAGCGCGTTGCCGAGGCTGAGGATCTCCGTGCCCTCAATGTCCTCGACATATCGCGCCATGGCTTCGGTATCGCCATCATGAGAGATCACCCAGCGCTGCGCGTAAGGCGTCGCCTCGTCACGATCCTTTATGACCGCGCTATGTTCGCCAAGACGCTTCTCGACCTCGGCGATCCGCGCCGCGATCTTCTCCGGCATATCGAAGCCCTGGTCCATGTCCTCGGCTTCGGCGACCTTGAAACGCATGACATACTCGCCCGCGTTTGCATTGCCATAGATAGCAAAACCGGTGCTATCCGGCCCGCGGTGTTTCAACGCCTGAAGCATCGAGGTCATCTCGGAGCCGACGCCCGAGCTTTTCCCGCGATGGATCAATCCCGCAATTCCACACATGTGGTTCACTCCCTCAAGAGAGATGGTTTCTCAAAACAAGGGTGCGTCCTAGACTCACCCAGCAATGGCCGACCACCCTGGCCGCGTAGGATGCGTCCATGACGCACCCTTCAAGTGAGATCAGGGCAGGCACTCCATGTACGTTTCCTTGTCCCAATCAGTGACGGTCGACATGAAGCGTGCCCACTCATCCGACTTGTACTCGTCGTAGAGCCGCATCATCTCACCCGGCAGACCGCGCTGGACGACCTTGTTCTTGCGCAGATGATCCAGCGCTTCGCCAAGGCTCATCGGCAGCTTCTTGACCTTCTTGCCCTCAGCCATCGCTTCGTAGATGTTGCGCTCTTCCGGTTTGCCTGGGTCAAGATTGTTGTCGAGCCCGTCATCCATGGCTGCCAGCAAAGTGGTGCCCATGAGATATGGGTTCACCATGCTGTCGACCGAGCGGTATTCGAACCGGCCCGGCGCCGAGACGCGCAGCCCTGTCGTGCGGTTCTGGAAACCCCAATCCGAGAACACCGGCGCCCAGAAGCCCGTATCCCAAAGCCGACGATAGGAGTTCACCGTCGAGCAGCCGATCGCCGTGAGGGCCTGCAGGTGGGTGACCACGCCGCCAATCGCCTTGAGGCCCAGCTTGCCCGGCATCTGCGGATCCTTTGTGTCGGGCATGAACGTGTTCGTTCCGCCTTTCACATACATGTAGTTGTCCTTCATGCCCGGCAGCGCTTTTTCATCGTTGCCGGTGGGCACGAACTCGTCCTTGCCACCTTTCCAGAGCGACATGTTGTGGTGACAGCCCGAAGCCGAAACACCCATGAACGGCTTGGTCATGAAGCACGCAAAGATGCCGAACTCCCGCGCCACCTGGGCACAGATTTGGCGATAGGTCGTCAGACGGTCGGCGTTACGCAGAACATCGTCGAACATCCAGTTCAGCTCGAGCTGACCCGGCGCGTCTTCATGATCGCCCTGCACCATGTCGAGGCCCATCTTGCGGGTATACTCCATGACCTTCATGGTCACGGGCCGCAGGCTCTCGAACTGGTCGATGTGGTAGCAGTATGGCTTGGAGAAGCCGTCCTCCGGCACGCCGTCTTCGTTGAACTTCAGCCACATCATTTCGGGCTCGGTGCCCATGCGCAGCTGCAGTTTGTGTTTTTTCTGGAAGTCGGCATGCATCCGGCGCAAGTTGCCGCGGCAGTCAGCGGTCAGGAATGCACCAGCGTCTTCCTTTTCCTCGCGGTTGCGGAACAGCGTGCAGTAGAAACGTCCGATCTTCGGCGCCCAAGGCAGCTGCATGAAGGTCTCGGGCTCGGGGATACCAACCAGTTCAGCCGCTTCCGGACCATAGCCCATGTAGTTGCCGGACCGGTCTGTGAAGAGGTTCACCGTTGCGCCATAGACGAGCTGGAAGCCTTTCATCGCGACGCTTTCCCAGTGATCGGCTGGGATACCCTTGCCCATGATCTTGCCAGTAACCGAAACGAACTGCAGATAGAGATACTCGATCCCCAATTCGTCGATCTTTTTACGCACAGCCTTGATCTTAGCTGCGCGCCCTTTGGCCTCGACAAAAGCTTCGATGTCCGATTTCGCCACGTGACCCTCCTGGTTGATGGTGGGCCGTTGCTGGGCCCCTCGAATCTGCCTCCGCGATCCTTGATCAACTTCGGACCGGAGATCAACCAGATATGTACTTTTGGTCCAAATTTGGTTTATGCTGAGTCGCGAGGGCTGATAGTCTAAGGACCGCCGATGAATTCCCGGGACATTACCGTCGATCTCAGACGCCGGATAACAACGGCGCGCTATCAGCGGGATGAACGCCTGCCGCCGGAACGGGCGCTGGCCGACGATTATGGGGTTGCCCGCGGGACGGTTCGCGAAGCGCTGAAAATGCTGGAGCAAATGGGACTGGTCGAGCGCCGCGCGGGCTCCGGCACCTATGTCACCTACAACAACATGGCCGAAAGCCGCTCGGTCATCGAGACCACGCGCCCGCTGGAGCTGGTCGATGCCCGGTTCGCCATTGAGCCGCAAATGGTGCGTCTGGCCGTCCTACATGCCACGGAGCGCGATCTTGCGCTCGCGGAGACCCATCTCGTGGCGATGGAAAACGGCACAGATCAGCGGGCCTTTGCAGATATTGACGAGCAGTTCCATCTTGCCCTCGCAGACGCTGCCCATAACCCGATGATCAAATGGATGATGCAGAAGTGCCACGAGGTGCGCAGCCATGCGCAGTGGAACCGGATGCGCACGCTGACCCTGAACACGGCCATCATCAACCGCTACAACCGGCAGCACCGCGCGATCGTCAACGCCATCCGGGCACGGGATGCCGACACCGCCGCGCGCGAGATGCGCGACCATCTCGACACCGCCCGGCGCTCCTTGGTGGAGGCCACGATCTGAACCGGGCACCTCCCGGATCCGGTGCAACCGGTATAGCGTATGGCAGGCGTATGGCACCTGTATGGCTCGCGTATTGCAGGCGTATGGCAGGCGTATGGCACCTGTATGGCAGGCGTATGTACACTCTCGGGACTGGACCAGTTTCAGGCGAATTGGGCCGGAACCGCCCCAGATCCGGTTGCAAGGACAGAGCGGCGCGACGTAGCCAGACAGGATCACTAGAAGTTCAGACCAAACCGCTCAGGCGGGACAGTTCCCGAAACCGCACTACATTCCGACAACCCAGTGCCCAGCCGGAGCCCATTCATGTCGCCTATTCGCATCGTCTTTCTCGTGCTCACGATCATCGGCATGATCCTGCCGTGGTACTACTTTGCCACCTGGTTCAACGAGTTCGGATGGAGCCTTGCCGGGATGGTCGAGGCCTGGAATGTCAACGATGCGAGCACCGGCCTGGTCTACGATCTCACCGTCAGCTACGCGGCTCTGGTCATCTGGGTTGTGTACGAGTGCATCAGGGAGAAACGCTGGCTGACGATGATCGCGGTGCCTCTGGCCGGGATCTCCATCGGGGTGTCCTGCGCCCTCCCGCTCTACATCTTCCTGCGGATGGGATGGCGCGAGCACGAGAGCGCGCGTTGACCCGGCATCCGGGACCCTCTTGAGGTCGGGCCACCATCGCGGCAGCCCCGAGACCGAGTTGCCACCACCTCACGTCCCCGATTTCATCTCAGCGCAGAATCCTTATCGCTGAGTACCGGTATACCCGCGTCCGTGTGGGATCACCGCCGTGGCCTCGATCTCGACAAGAGCTCGGTCCTCGACCAACCCTCCAACAACCAGAAGCGACATCGCGGGAAAATGCCGTCCCAAGATCTCGCGGTAGACGGCTCCGATCTCGCGTTGCCGGGCCACGTATTCGCTTTTGTCCGTCACGTACCAGGTCAAGCGGACAAGATGCTGCGTGAGCCCACCGGCGGTTTTCAGTACGGCGACCACATTGCGCAGCGCCTGCGCGGTCTGTTCGACAAAATCATCGGTCTCGAAGGTCTGATCTTCTGTCCAGCCGATCTGACCCCCGATATAGAGCGTGCGGCCCTCAGCAGCCAGAACGCCGTTGGCGTATCCTTTCGCAGGCTTCCACCCCTTTGGCTGAACAATATCATGCATATCGAGGCTCCTCTCCGGTATGACGTCTCACGCACACAGTTTGCTGACCGGACCACATATCATGACCGAGATCCAGATCCGCCTTGCAAATCCAGATGACGCCGAGGGCATGGCCGCCGTCCTGAACCCGATCATCGCAGCGGGCGGGACCACGGCGCATGAGACCCCGGTTACGTCTGACGATATGGTCGAGATCATCGCGTCGGCGATCTGCTGTCACGTGGCCCTCGACGATGCAGGCGAGATCGCGGGAATGCAGTGGCTTGACCGGCTTGAGCGCCTGCCCGCCGATTGCGGGGACATCGCCACCTTTGCACGACTGGAGCCAAAACGGCCCGGCGTGGGGCGCGCACTGTTCAGCGCCACCTGCGCTGCAGCCCGTGCGCAAGGTCTCACCCAGCTCAACGCCGTGATCCGGGCCGACAATGTTCCGGGGCTTGGATACTATGCAAAGATGGGGTTCAGGGATCACGATGTCCGGCCCGCCGTACCGCTTCGGGATGGCACTCCGGTCGATCGCATCGTCAAGCGATTTGCGCTCTGACGGAACTGCCATGGCCGCATCTCGAGACACGCCGTCTCGCTCGCGCCCCGGCAAACGGCCGGGTTATACCGCCCCGTCGCCTCCCCAGAAATGGTGAATTGTTGCGCACGCCCCTTAACCATACAAACAAGGCGTTTCCTGCTGAGGAGAGTGTGAACGTGGCGATCGTTGTTGCTGTTGTAACATTTCTGGTTTCTCACCGGGTATTCGGCGGACCCGGCGCGATCTTGCTTGGGTTGGCCGCCCTTGGCATGTCGGCACCACTCGACGACAGTTTCCACTATGTCTTGCCCTTCGCAGTTCCCGCGATGATCGTGACCGCTACCCTGGCCTCGCTTTGGGGATTGGTCCGCCTGCTGCGCCAGGGCTGATCCATAAAGCAGGGCTGCTCCGCCCCAAAGATCGCGGACCCCAACGAGAGCATCCTCAGCCATCGCGCAAGCGGAACCTCTGGATCTTGCCCGTCTCGGTTTTGGGCAACGCGTCGGTGAAGACAACCGA
>CAYYZH010000116.1:0-12940 GCA_964475765.1 uncultured Limibaculum sp. | reverse complement strand
TACCGCAAGCGTATGGCACCTGTATGGCTCGCGTATGGCAGGCGTATGTACAGAAAGTCGACCGGCCCGGGACCATTCCCCTTGGCGTCCTAACCGATTGCACCCGCTCCGGGGGCCGGATAGGAGGGGCGTCCACCCCGGACCGGAGCCCCGATGACCCCCACGCCCGACAGTCTCGGCGAGAGTTTCGCCGCAAAAGTGCTGCGCCACGCCGTCGACCTCTTGCGGTTGGCCTGGCCGGTCATGCTGTCGCGCGCGGGCATCCTGATCATGGCTTTCGTCGACATCGCCATGCTGGGCCGCTACGGCGAGGGCGCGGTCGGGATCTCGAACCTTGGCATCGCAATATTCGTTCCCGTCATTGTCGTCACCATCGGATTGGCCAGCGGCATGGTCCCTGTCATCTCCCAAGCCTATGGCGCGGGGCATTGGGAGGAGTGTGGCCGGGCCTGGCGCCGGGCCATGTGCTGGGGGATGTTCGTTGCCCTGATCGGAACCGCCGTCGCATGGCGCGGCGAGACGATCCTTGGCTGGCTCGGTCAAACCCCGGATCTCGCAGCGGCAGGCGGAGACGTCGCCGTCGCGCTCGCTCCCGGGGTCATTGCCCAGACCATCTTTGCCGTCTGTGCCTTCTATCTCGAATCGACGCGTCGACCGATGTTTGCCCTCATGGCCATGATTTTCGCCAATGTCCTGAATGCCGGGCTGAACTGGATCATGATCTTCGGCCATCTCGGCTGGCCCGAGATGGGAGCGATCGGCGCGGCCACCGCTTCGACGATTGCGCGTTTTGCCGCCATGGGTCTGATGATCTGGTACATTCTAGCCCAGCGCGATGCAGTTACCGCCGGTGTGCGCGGCGCGTGGGAGACCGCCTGGGGGCCGGGCGGCTGGCGTGCCGGGACCATGATGCGCAAGCTTGGCCTTTCGGCGGGCTTGTCCAACGGGTGCGAGACGGTAGGCTTTGCGGCCATGACGCTGATTGCAGGCACACTCGGGATCGCGGCGCTGGACGCCTATGCAATCTCGCACAATCTGGTCTCGACCCTCTTCATGGTCGGCCTCGGGCTTGCGGTGGCAACCGGCGTGCGTGTCGGTCAGGCCACCGGCGCGGGCGACGCGCGCGAGGCGGCCTTTGCCGGATGGACGGGCCTGCTGGTTGCCTTCGTCATCATGGGCACGCTTGGCGCGCTGGTCCTGATCTTCCGCCATGACCTTGCGGCGGTCTACACCAACGATCCGGATCTCGCCGCGCGGGTCGCCACGGTTTTTCTGTTCTCGGCCTTCGTCTTTCTTCCCGACAGTCTGCAGGTGGTGATGGGACAGGCCATACGCGCGCTTGGCGATGCGTGGGTCGCTGTCGCGGCCTATGTCGTGGCCTTTGTCGTCCTGATGGTCCCGCTCGGTTGGGTGCTGGTCTATGAACAGGGCTGGGACGAACGCGGCCTTGTGCTCGCGATCATCGTTGCCTGCTTTCTCGCCACGTTCCTTCTGGTGATCCGGTTCCGAATGCTGACGCGGAAAGGCCCATGAGCGAGGGCTATCCCTCGATCCGGGAGCGCTGGACCACACGGGCCGGTGAGTGGGTGCTTTATGCACTGGCCTGGACGGCGCGCATGCTGACCTGGCCGATCCCGACCTGGACGTTGTCCGGCCTGTTGGCGCCGATTGGGGGCTGGCTTTGCCTGATGCTGCCCGCGGTGCGGCGGCGTGCCGACGCAAATCTTGCACTGATCTGGCCCCACCAAAGCCCCGCCGAGCGCCGCACCATGATCCGCCGGGCCGGCGCCCAGTTCACCCGGCTGGCGGTCGAGTACGCGAGGCTCGACTGGTTTGTGCGCCGCATGGACCTCGACGTTCGCGGGCAAGAGCATCTCGATGCGGCAAAGGCGGCGGGCAAGGGCGCGATTCTTGTGAGCGCGCATTACGGCAACTGGGAGGCTGCGCGGTTGGCCGCCAAGCAGCATGGCTTTGAAAGCGGCATCATCTATCGTGCCTTCAACAACCGCTATCTCGACCGCTTCACCATGGACCTGATTCCGATCACCGGAGAGCCGGTTCTGCAAAAGGGGCGTCAGGGGATGCGCAAGCTTGTCGCCCATGTCGCGCGCGGCGGGGTCGTGATGATCCTGGTCGATCAGCGCAATTCGGGCGCGCCGTTTCTGGATTTCATGGGCAAACCTGCCGAGACCGTCACCGCAGCGGCGGATCTGGCGCTGCGCACCGGTGCGGCCCTGATCCCCGTGCGGGCAAGGCGCGATGTCGCCAACCGGAAATTCGATGTGGCCTTCGAAGAACCGGTCACGGGCGAGACATCAGAGGCGATGATGCAGGACGTGAACGACCGCGTCTCCGCCTGGGTCGAGCAGCATCCCGAGCAATGGTTCTGGTTTCATCGGCGCTGGAAGTCGAACACGCGTTCCCGCCCGCTGCCGAACGCTGATGGCGGAACCGGTGAGACGCAGGCACCCGGGTCCTGAACGACCGGGATCAGTAAGTCGTGTAGCTCGCGGCGATGACCTGACCCGTCCGTTCGTCCTGAAGCCAGACGGCAACGCCTTTTCCGTCCTCGGGCTGCGGCACCTCGATCGAGCGTGGCTCATCGCCCGACCATGCGCCGACCCGGATCAGATCCTCGACGACATTATGGTAGGTGATGCGCTCACCCGCATTCTCGCCGCGGTGAATCTCGACCGTCTCCTCCTTGGAGAATGACGCAATCCAGACCGTACTGGGCGCGGAGGTATTGGCCGCAGGCTCGATCTGCGCGCTCAGCATGCCCTTATCCATGTTCAGCGCGATCGACGCGCGGGGCTCGGCGGATTGGGCACTCCGGATAGCTTCCTCGACGAGACCCGCCCGGTACCCCGGCACATCGCGCACGCCGTGGATGATCATCTGAGGGGTATAGACCACCCGCGCGCCCATCAGTTCGCGATAGGCAAACTGGCGTTCGGTCAGCTCGCGCTTGGCAAAGGTGTCGCGCCAGCCGAGATAATCCCAGTAGTCGACATGCATCGACAGCGGCAAGACGTCCGCACGCTCGGTCAGCGCGGCGAGCGTCTCGTCAGCCGGCGGACAGCTCGAGCAGCCCTGGCTGGTAAAGAGCTCGACCAGAATGGCGTTGTCGCCAGCCCCGGCAGACGGGGCGCTCAGCGTCAGGGCCAACGCACAGACAGCAGTTTGAAGCAGCTTTTTCATAGGCCCGTACATAATCAGCCAGCGCGTTCCACGCCAATCACCCCTGCGTGACGCTTGGTTACTGCGTCTTCAATGAATTGTTAACTCATGATCCGCGAACCGGACCTCGGCGGGTTTGATCAGGCCAGAATGTGCAACCCGAACCGAATGCAATGGACCGTCGAGTTCTTTTTCCCAGAACTTCAAGAACTTATGCAGCTCGGGAAACTTTGGGGCCATGTCGTAATGCTGCCAGATAAAGGTCTGCAGCACACTCAACGCGTCGGGCATCCGGTAGGTAATTTCTGCGGTTGTCAGAGAGTACCCGTCGAGTTGACGGCGAAAATCGGCATCGGTGCGGGGCATCCTGCGCTCCTGTTACATCTCCTTTTATCATTTGCGCATCCCGGTCGGCGTGCATTGCGGCACGGACCCGCGCGGGATCGGTGGGCCAATCATGACGGATGGATGCTGAATGAACAGTGCATTCCTCACAGATTGGCGGGTTTTTTCGGCAGACGGGCACCATCAAACAACGCAGGAGTGTTCGGTCCCGCGGAGATTATAGTTCAGGTGGTAGGGGGATCAGTACTGCTCGTAGACCGCGCGGATCGGCGTGAACTCGGCATGCGTCAGCAGATAAAGGAGCGAGACGGAGATCAGCGCATAGAGAAGGATGCGTTTGGTCAGGAGCATATCGCGAACCTCCCCTGTTCAGGCCTTGAGCGCGTTCAACGTGATCTGGCGCAGCGCACCGCCTGTTTGCTGCGCCGCGCGGACCCACGAGATGCTGGGCAGGCTATAGACCATGCCCCCCTTGCGAAACCGGCTTTTGACCATGAAGGCGAACCGCGTTGCGCCCTTTTCGACACGGCCACTGGAACTGTAGCCCCAGCCTTCGGCACCGATCTCAAGCTCATCGGGTTCGAAACCCTTGGTCTTCTCCAGATCGATCCCGCCATCGCGATCCATCGGCAAACCGTCCATTTCGATGTCGAGCACAGGCCAGTCCCCGACCAGCCAGTCTCCACGCTCGAGACCTGTCCCCGACAGGATCGTGGCGGACGGATCGGTGATCCGTATCGAGCCAGTCATGGTCTCGAAGTCGTCGCCCATATATTCGTTCGGGAACCCCAGGGACAGCAGCCCCTCGCGGATACCTTCCGCGTTCTCCGGCTTTATCTTGCGGGCTATGGGATAGCCCGCGAAGCGCCAGCTGACGCCGAGGAGCTGTTCCTCCGGCCCGAACTCGGTGTCCTTGTACCAGTGCCCGGCAACATTGCGGTTGATCAGCTGCTCGTCCCGGGTCAGCCGCCACCAGCAGGTATTGCCGGAGAGGTTCACGAGGGTCGCACCTGCGGCGACCGCGCGTTCGATGGTGCTGCGGATATTGGCCGTCCAGTACTCGTCATGGCCGTAGAGCACGATCTTCTCATAAGCCATCAGATCATATCCGAGCTCCGGCACATCGAGGTCCGATTGCTGGATCAGATCATAGTCGATCCCGGCTTCGGCCAGCAGATCGAGCGGCGCGTAGCCAAATCCGGATGGCCAGCTGTTGACCCGTGGGCGGCGGATCTCGACCCAGTCCTGCTTGGTGTAGAGCGATCCGCCTCCGACGCGGTTATAGGCATAGAACGTGTAGTCCGGGATCAGCACCGCGGTCGATGCGGCGGGCCGTCCGGGATCTGCCGTGATGGCCAGTGGAGCGCGAACACCGACGTCGTTCTCAACGACATAAAGCCCCTGGGGCATGTCGGTCCGGCTGGAGATCGAACGGCCACGCCAGCGCACCTGAGGCTTGGTTGCAGGCACCAGATTGTAGTGCAGCCACATCCGTCGGTTATCGGGCTCGAACGCGGTCATGGCGTTGAAGTAGCGATCTTCGAGACCCGCGGGCCGGAAGGTAAAGCCTTCCCACTTGTCCCGGTTGGCCTCGACAATGGCAAAGCCTCCGGCAACTGCGGCACCGCCCGCGGTCAGTCCGGCGAGAAACGATCGCTTGTGAACCTTCGGAAGCTTCATCCCGGTGCTCCGCTGATCTGGCGACAGACTAGACGTGCGCGCATCAAAGACAACCGTCCGGGTTCTCACAGCGCGCCTGAACCTCGCTGATCAGCCATGGCAGGAACGTCTCGCGCCCATGTGCATTGATATGGGTGAGATCGCGCCGCCCGATCCGATCCATTTCGGCCATAAGATCGGAGGGAGGGATGAGCAACCGCGCGCCCGTTGCCGCGTGAAACGCGTCGGCAAATTCAGGCGGCGGCGACGATTTTCCCGCCCGGTTCAGATGGAGAAACATAACCTGAGTGTCGTAGGTCTCTGCGAGATCGTTCAGCGCTGCGATGTAGGTACGCGTGAAGCTGTCCTCGGACCCTGAAATGTCCCATTGGAGCGGTCCGCGGCGTCGAACGCGTTCGGTCAGCTCTTCGCGCCGGGCCAGATGATCGACGGTCAGGCGGTAGTCACCCAGATGGCAGTTGCTGAGATTGGTGCGGACCTTTGCGTTCTTGGGCAGCTTGATCCGCTGCCAGGCCAGCATGTGATGGCGCAGGATCTGACCGGCCCCGGCAATCGCTGCCCAGGGGTCTTCGGGCCAGATCGCCCGGATACTGAGGGGGATGTCCGACAGCCGCGCGATCTCGGCAAACTCCGGATGGATCGCCCCGTAGCGTCCCCTGCGCGGCTCGATCATCACGAGGATCGAGCGTGGCCGCCAGCCCTGCTCAAGCAGATCCCGGATCACCACGTATTCCTTGGCCAGCGTGAAGTGGCTGTGTGCCATGTTGAAGGCGGGCAGATGGTCGATGCCGGTCCGGTCTAGGATCTCGTTCAGATGATCCGAATCCGTGGCCGTCAGCATGCGGGACCCGCCGATGGTGACGAGCCCCATGTCACGGGGGTCCTGTTGCATCAGGAAGTGCTGGCACGCCGTGTTGGCATAGCGCCGCTCGGGCGTTCCCCCGGCCCACACGAGGCCAGCCAAACCGACAAGGCCGGCAATCAGTGCGACGCGGAACCGGCTCATTCCAATATGCCGATAGTGAAGACGTTCATGTTCTCATAGGTGAAAGCGATCCACCCCTAATTCCGTCCAGGCCGGAGAGACTTGCGGTTGCTCCGCCCGTTCTCCGGGTCATTGCAGGTGCGCCGCTCGAATGCAACTGGCCCGGGTTTCAACGCACACTTGATGCACGCAGCCTCAGACAGGCGTGCCATAGTTGACGATGTTCATCTTCTCGTAGGTATAGGTCTCGAGCATGGCTTCGAGCGAGCTTTCCTTGCCGATGCCCGAAACCCCGACGCCGCCATAGGAAAAGCCCGGCAGCATGATGGCGTTCTGGTTGATCTGCACGATGCCAGCGCGGAAGCGTTCGGCGATGTCGAGGCACTGGCCGATGTCGCGGCCCCAGACGCTGGCCGACAGCCCGAAAGGTGTCGTGTTCGACAGCTCGACGACCTGATCGACATCCGTGTAGCCGCTCACCGTGGCGACGGGGCCGAAGATCTCCTCCTGCGAGACCGGGTGCTCGTGTGGTGGATTGAAGATCAGGTGTGGGCGGACGAAGTATCCTTTGCCCTCGGCAGCGCCCTCGCCGAACCGGCCAAAGGCGGCGATCTCCAGCCCGTCTTCGCACGCCCGGTCGAGATAGGCGTTGATGCGCCCCTGCTGTTTGGCGGAGACGACGGGGCCGCACTCGGTGGCCTCGTCCAACGCATCGCCCATGACCATGGCGTCGAGCCGGGCGGCCAATCTCTCGCGATAGGCGTCCATCTGGCTGGCGTGGACATAGATGCGGCTGGCCGAGGTGCAGCTTTGCCCGCCCCGCGTGAAGCGCATCGAGTTGAAGATACCGTCGATGGCCGCGTCGATGGAGCAGTCGGGCAGGATCACCATCGGCGCCTTGCCGCCCAACTCCAGCGTCACCGGCCGGATCAGGCCTGCGGCGCTTTGATAAACGTCGCGGCCCGAGGCAACCGATCCGGTGAAGCTGACCTTGCCAACCTGAGGGTGGACGACAAGGTCCTGCCCGGCGGTCGCACCTTCTCCGCACACGAGTTCCACCACACCCTCGGGCAGAAGATCGCGGATCGTCTGGAAGGTGTAGATGATCGAGACGCTGGCCTGTTCAGGCAGCTTGATGACCACGGTGTTGCCCGCCGCCAGCGGGGCCGCAACCTTGTAGGCCATGAACATCAGGGGCATGTTCCACGGCACGACGCCCGCAACCACACCCCAGGGGTGGCGGGTCGTGAACCCGAAGAGCTTTTGCCCGGCCTGGATCGAGCGGCCCTTCATTTCATGGCAGAGCCCGGCAAAATAGCGAAAGATCGCATTGGCAAGCTGCGCCTCCGCCCGGCTTTCGGTTACCAGCGCCTTGCCTGTCTCGAGCGAAATCAGCTCGGCCAGCGGTTCTGCGATACCGGCGATGGCATCGGCGCACGCATGAAGACGCGCGCCTTTCTCGGCCGGGGGCAGGGCCTTCCACGCGGGGCCTGCCGCCGCCGCCCGGGCCACCGCCGCATCGACCTGCGCTGTGGAGTAGTCAGGGATCTGCCAAAGCGCGTCGCTGGTCGAGGGATCATGCGCGTCAATCCAACCGCGCGGCGCGGCGCCCGAAGCATCGCCCGCCAGAAACGTCTCCAGAACCGATTGTCCAGCCGCGCGCGTTGCCTGACGCCGGTCGTCTGCCGATTGATAGGTCATGCTGCCCCCTGACCTTTTGGTTGTGCAGCAGGTCTTACGCTCGCCTGCCGTGCGGTGTAAACCGTCGCGGACCATTCGGCTTGCAGTTGATGGCGCTGCGGTGCAAATAAAACCCCGACAGGCTGCGATATACCGCCGCCTCGCATGTCCAAAGGCCCGGAAGGGGAGAATTGCGTGACGCATGAGGCAGAAATTCGCCAGATCCTGAAGGCCGAGTTCGGGCTGGACGCCGAAAACCTGGCGACGGATGCGCCGATCTTTTCCAGCGGGCTGCTGGATAGCCTGAGTTCGATGAAGCTGCTGGTGGCTTTGGAGGCCGCGTTCGGGATCAAGATCTCACCGCTCGATGTCTCGCTGGAGGACGTCGACACGATTGCGCAGATCGACGCGAGCGTCGCCCGCCTGAAGGGCTGAGGCCCGATGCGCGACAACATCGCCCGCCTGGTTCTGGCGCGACTTTCTGTCGACCAGACGCGCCCGGCGATGGGCGACGAGGCAGTCTCGCTTACCCGTGCACAGCTTCTGAGAGAGGTTCGCGATCAAGCGCGCGCCCTTGTGGATCAGGGGATCGGCGCGGGCGACTATGTTGTCATCGTCGGCGGACGCGGGATCCGGTACTGGGTCGATGTCTTCGCCGCATGGGTGGTCGGCGCCGTTGCGGTTTGCGTCGAGGAGACGATCGAAGCGGCACATGGCGCGGCGGTCTTGGATCTGACGAGCGCCACCCACGTTCTGGCCGCGGGCGTTGCCACCCCGGAGAGCTTCGCCGGACTGACAGAGATCGCCGCCGGGCCAGAGGCGCCCACGGACACCGCGCCCGTGGCCTTGTCCGAGATCCCCTTTGCAGCGGACGTGCCGGATCTTGCCGGGATCATCTTCACCTCCGGCACCACCGGATTGCCCAAGCCGGTGCCGCTGAGCCACCGGGCGCTGTTGTTGAACGCGCTGGGTACGGGCGAGCGCCTGCGTCTCAACGAGGATGACCGTCTGCTGACGGCCACGCCCTATCGGTTCATCTCATCGATCTCGCATATCCTCGTGACACTGATGTCCGGCGCGTCCTATTGGGGGATCGAGCGACGGCTGATGATCAAGGATCTGCTGGACGTTCTGAACGGGCTGGAGATCACAGCCTTCGGCGGATCGCCCTTTCACATGCAATACATCGCCATGGCCGGAGCCGAACGGCTGCCGCACCTGACCTGGGCGATGTCCTCCGGCGATCATCTGCGCACCGAGGTGATCGATCAGATTTTGGAGAAGTTTCCCGGTTTCCGCCTGCACGTTGCCTATGGGATGGCGGAACTAGGCGGGCGTTTCTGCATGCTGCCGCCAGAGCGGCTGGCTGACAAGAAGGGCAGCGTTGGCTTCCCGATCAACGGCCTCGAAATCGTGGTGCTGGACGAGGACCGGACCCCCTGTCCTCCCGGTGAGATCGGCGACGTGCATGTGCGCGGACACATTGCGTTCACCGGCTATCTCGGGCGCGAAGACGAAAACGCCAAGGTGCTGTCCGAGCATGGCTTCCTGAACGGCGACAAGGGCTACGCCGACACCGATGGGTTCATCTTCCTCGCGGGCCGGTCGGATTCTGTGTTCAAGCGCTCGGGCCTTAAGGTCTCGGCGCAGGTGATCGCCGACGCGCTGCTGGATCTGGACGCGGTGCGCGATGCCTGGGTCACGGGTCTGGCAGACGACACCGAAGGGATGGTCCCGGTTGCGTATATCGCATGGGAGGGAGATGCGCTTGCGCAGCCTGACCTTCTGAAGGCCTTGCGAGCCGAGCTGGCCCCCAACCACCTCCCCGCAAAGGTCGTCACGTTGCCGGAGATCCCGCGCACCGGGTCGGGCAAGGTTGATCGACGTCGCTTGCGTGCGCTTGCCGAGGACGCCGGCACATGAAGATGCCCGCGGGCATCGCGCGGCTGCTCACAAATCTCGACGCACGGCTGCGCCGGGTGCCATCGCTCGGGCTTGCGCTCGACTGGCTGGCGCCGCGCGCGGGCGGCATCGGCCTCTTCGCCGCAGTGTTCGTGATCTGCGCGTTGCTCCTGCATGCGATCGGGATGAACGGGCTGCACTGGACGCTGATGCAGGCCCGGTTTGCAGGCGATCCGCAGCATCAGGTCCAAGCGATGTTCCTGCCCGCCAAGCGGCGCGATATCCGGTTGGCCATCGTGGGGGACTCGCTCTTTCACGCATCGATCCCTGAGGGCCTGGCATCAGAGCCCGGTGTCGAACGCGTCGTAATCAACGCCTATGACAGCGAGGACCTCGAGGACTTCCTCGCCATGAGCCTGATGGCAAAGGGCCGTCTGAAAGTGCGCGTCTGTCATGTGCTGGCGCAGGCGATGCCCAGTTTCATGGTCCGCGCCAAGGCGATGGGCGATCCGCAGAAGCAGGACCTCCTGCGGCTTCAGACGCGGATCAAGGGCAACACCTTTGGACGCAGCATCGAGAGCGTCTTCTCCGGGATCGACCGGTGGACGGATCTTGCGCCGGTCGGTGACCCGATGCTGGCCCCGCATGGACGTGTGTCCGCGCTGATCGGTCAGGCCCGCTGGGTCGATCCCGAGCGTGAGAACTGGAACGTGGTGCTCGGCCGTCTCAAGAATTTCGATGGCCAGTTGATCCTTGTGGAGGACCCGCGCATCACCGATGTCGGGCCGGACAGCAAACTGTCCGCGGCCTTGGCCGAGACCGTGGCAAAGACTGATGCCGAGCCGGAGTACGACGTCACCCTGATCGGTCTCGATGATCTCCCGGCTGTCGACGTGCCGGATTGCGGGCAAGGCTGAGCGTTCGGGTGCGGGGTGTGACCGGTCATGCTGTCTGAGATCTTCATCTACGTGATGGGGCTGGGGCTCGCGCTGGCGCTCTACTGGTCTGCGCCCGAAGACCGTCCGCGCCTGCGCCAGTGGGTTCTGCTGATCGCCTCGGTGGTGATGGTCTTCATCTACGCTCCCGGCGGGGTGCTGGTCTGCGGCTGGCTGGTGATGATCCCGCTTCTGGCCGTGCACATATTCCGCGCCGCGAAGTCGGTTGTCACCTTCTGGCTGATGGTCGCCCTTGCGCTCGTCCCGTTGGTTGGCCTGAGGCTCTGGACCGACCAAAACCCAGTCTATGCGTTCGGTACGGCCTTCGCGACGGTCAAGTCCCTCGGCCTTGTGATCCTTGCCTATGGCGGACGCTTTCCCGTGCGGGCTATGGATGCAGCTTTGCTGATTTTCTTCTTTCCGCTCTTCACAATCGGCCCGGTCGAGCGCCTGCGCACCTTCGCCGCCGAAACGTTTCAAGCACGCCTAACCTTTGACGACGGCATCTTTGCGTTGCGCCGTGCAACCGTCGGTCTCTTCCTGATCTACTTCGTGTGCGGAGATGTACTGGCGCCGATCCGCGATGTCTGGCTGGGCCGATCCGCCGAGGCACTCGCGGGACATACCCAAATCGAGGCCTTTGCGCTGATCTGGGCCAGCTTCCTCTTTACCTATCTCAACTTCGCAGGCTTCTCCGACATCGCCATCGCCAGCTCACGCCTGTTCGGCATGAAGGTCGTCGAGAACTTCGATCGTCCGCTGTTGGCCGGGAACCCCGCCGAGTTCTGGAAGCGCTATCACATCTCGATGGGCGACTGGATCAACCAGTTCCTCTACTTCCCGATCTCGGTCCTGATCCGCCACCCGGCGGGCAGCTATATCGCGATTGTCATCGCCTTCGTGCTGTTCGGGCTGTGGCACGCGTTTACGTGGAACTACTTCATCTGGGGATTGGGCAATGGAAGCGCCGTCGCGCTCTGTCATCTGCTGACCCGCAGCGGGGTAGCGCTCCCCGGGCCTCCCCCGATCCGCATCGCCCTGAAGGTGGCGATCGCTGTTGTGTCGCTCAGCTTCGTTGCGCTGATGCAGACCATCGGCAACCTCGCAGGGCTGGGCGAAGTCGGCATTCTGATCGGCAACCTCGCAGGGCTCTGACCGGCACACAGTCCTGTCTTGAGAATGACCGCTGTTCTCTGCATGGTGGCAGAGTTTGAAGGCAGGTTGTCGCGCAGTTCTTTTCGAGACCCCGATGTTTCGCAGTTTCTTTACCGCCTTGCTCTGGTCGCTCCCGCACGGTCTGCTCGTGGCAACCATCGCCTTTCCCGCAGCCCTGATCGCGTTCGGTATCGGATTGGCCGCCATCTGGCTCGTGCCAGTGCTCCTGGTGATCCCGTTTCTGCTGCCGATCATGATCTTCCTTGGCGGCCATTTTTCCTGGACCGTCGCCGCACGCTTTGCCGCGGGGTGGGCAGGACTTGGCGCCTACACAAAACGCATGCCGTTCATGAACGGGTTCTGGAATGCGTTCGGCCTCGTCTTGGTGTTCTACCTGCTTTGGGCGGTGGTCAGCTGGGCGGTCCTGTTTGGCCTAGCCGAGTGGCAGGCGGCGGACCAGACCGGGGCCGCCAATCAGGTCAATGCACTTCTCAGCCGGTATGGGGTGCGCATCGGCTGGTGGCTTTATCTGCTGGTCATGGCGATGATCCTAGTGCCCCGGGTCATTGACCTGAGCGTACATCACTCCGGCGCCTACGGCACTTTCGCGCTGCTTGGGCGGTTGCTGGTCGTTCTGCCCATAGCCGGCGGGATCACCTCGCTGCTCCAGCCGCCGTTGGTCGAACTCTTGGTCCATGTCTGGAAGCTTGGCACCGAGCGGCTCGCAGATAACGAGCAGCGCCCCGCGGTGTTGCTGCTGCTTTCGGTACCAGTCTTCTCGCTCGGGGTGTCGATCTGGCTGTCCTCGACGATCCTCCTCAGCTTCGAGGCACACTTCCTCGCGCGGCTGGAAGGGCAGCATCTCGCCGACCGGTTCGGGCCCGAGGATGGCGCCACTGAGACCGACTATCGGGATCTCCGTAAGCGGTGGAGCAATACGAGAGGCGGGTGAAAACAGGGAGTGAGGAGTGCCCTTTTGCGCTGTCCCGGGCTTGACCCGGGACCTCGGCGTTGCGCCACGAAGAGGTCCCCGGTGAGGCCCGGGCCCCTGCGGCGTGGTTTTTGCCGCGTTAGCGAG
>CAYYZH010000115.1:12323-12949 GCA_964475765.1 uncultured Limibaculum sp. | reverse complement strand
CACGGAAAAGGATGTAACCCAGCGAGTAGACCGCCTCCTTCGAGGCCATCTCCTCGATAGGTTGCCCGGGCTCCAACCTGTCCAAAGCCTCTCGACCCAACACTGCCAGCTGCCGCACGTCTTCATCGGACGCCGCGATCACCTTGTCCGCGACATCCTTCATGTCCTCCAGCGTTTCGGCATCAGGCGCCTTCATCTCCTGCGCCCGCTTGCGCGCAAACTCGCCGACAATGGGCACCGCGTCCTCGATGCCGGGATGGGCTTGCGCGAGGTCTCTTTGAAGCGTCGTCAGCTTGAAGTCATCGCGCGGCAGCTCATCGACTGCGATCAGTCGGGCAAGCTCCATCTGCACATCGATTATCCGTGCATGCACCAGTAATGGCGTCTCTCGATTGTGCCTGAGAATACCATCGAGCGTATCCACCAACGGGCGCGCCGCTGCATACTGGTTGGAAAGCTCTACCGTCGAGAAAGTCTCCAAGCCATTCAACACGCGCTCGCATATCTGCTGATAGAGATCCTCTCCGCTGATCTCCAATGGCACCATCTGGATGACGGCGCGATCCGTATCGACAGACAGGATTCCCGCATCAGGAAACTTTGAGGCGAGCAGGTCGGCATTAGTC
>CAYYZH010000115.1:0-12313 GCA_964475765.1 uncultured Limibaculum sp. | reverse complement strand
TCCAGAAACCCCGCGATCATCCCGTTCACATGGGCGGGGCCTTGCTTCCAATCCTGATTGGAAATGGTTGCAACCTTGAACGCCAACTCCTCGGGCCAGTGGCGGCCTTGCAGGATGTTGTCATACCAGTTGATCCAGACGCGCCAGCCTTCGTTCACGACATTCAAATGCGTGCAAAGCTGCTCCCATTCCTCTTCCAGCGGGTTGTTCTCGGGCCAGAGCGAATTGTCCAGCGCGGACGAGACGGCGGCCAATTCGTCTGCTCGGGTCGGATTGAGACTCGTCTTCAGTGCTGTCTCGATCACTTTCACATCATGCCGCACTGCCTCCCAAGCTATAGAAAAAGCCGGGAGCGTTTCCACCTCTCTTCCCGCTGATGCAGCAGCTGCTCCTGTCGCATCAGCGATCAGATCAGCATGCTGACTCTGCTGCTTGTCTAGGATTGTTGCGGCATGGCTGGCTGCAGTGCATGCGTTTGAGATATACCCGATGAACTTTGGGTGGTCGTAGTAGTGCTCCCTTACCGCAGATGAAACTTCTTTAGCTGCTGCATCTGCAGCCCCATAGTTGTCAGACATTCGTGCGGGATTCGTTCCAGAGAGATTAGCGCACAATAGAGCGCGGAGAGCTTGAAGGAGAACTTTGCGTCGCAATGCTGGTTCAACTTCACTTTCTAACCCTCCTATGAGCGGTAGAAGCCTCAGCGCAGCTCGAACTTCCAGAACCACCGCCGCAAAAGGATGATGATCCTTCAGCCATAATCTCAAACTGTCTCTGTTGTAGGCATCGGCCATTGTGGACTCGCTCAGCCCTGCTCAAATTAAATATGAAGGCATATTAACCCATCGACTTTGTGTACATACGCTTGCCATACGGGTGCCATACGTTTGCAAGACGCCTGCCATACGTTTGGAATACAGGTGCCCTACGCTTGCCATACGCCCTGATCCCAGCCTCAAGCCTTGCCCTCGAGGCCCTTCAGCGTCGCCTCCGACGCGCCGGGGATGCGCATTTCGAACACCTCCCGCACGACCGTATAATCATAGTATCCCATGCGCGCGATGGGCTGGATTTTGGGGATATCCAGCTTGCCGTCGGTGACGACATCATCGCGTATATGGATGTGCTCGACCCTGCCATACACAACATCTACCCCGCCCACAGTCGAATTGCCGGGCAAATGATGCGTGCTGAGATACCGGCATTCAAAGTGACACGGGCTCTCGGCCACCCGCGGGCCGGGGGCCTCGACGCATGCCGCTTCGGTCACGCCTGCCTCTGTGAACTCATTGATATCGCTTGGAAATTCAGCGGCAGATATGTTGACCGCCTCGCGCAGATCCCAGGTCGCCATGTTCCAAACGAACCATCCCGTCTTCTCCGCGTTCAGCACCGTATCCTTGCGCCTGCCGTCGCTCAGATGATTGGCCGCGAACATCACCATCGGAGGGTCGAATGTGAGGTTCTGCCATTGGCTGAACGGCGCGAGATTTACGTTTCCTTCCAATGAGATAGTCGAAAGCCACCCGATCGGGCGAGGCACCGTGCAGCTCTTGAACGGGTCATAGGGGAGCGGGCATTTCTCGCTGCCGGGGGCATAGTGCATGGGCGCGGCCTTTCGGTTGTCTTCTGTTCATCTCAACCGAAACCGAACGGCAAATCCAGACGTAATTTCAATACGTTATCCCTCAGCCGAACCAGCCGCTGAACCTGTCCCGAAGGGCGCTGACCCGAGGCCGCACGCTGCCGGGACGCATCGCGCTCAGCGTATAGCGCGCGTCTTCATCGGGTCGCCATGGGGCCTTCCATAGGCGCCCGTCCTGCTCCAGTTGATCGAGGAATCGGCGCAACATATCGCGTTTGTACTCCTCAGTGTCGGCCATATGTTGATCGTTCACAAGGACTGAGAGAAGGTCCGGCGCTGCATCTTCCTCGGGGCGTTCCCCGGCAGAATAGGCCGCCCGGATCGGTGTCTCACCAGACTCGGCGAGCTTGACCAATATCTGCCGCTGCCATTTCTCAAAGGGCAAGTCGTTGATGTAATAGCGAAAATCGTGATGTTGGTCGCGCTCGATCAATTCGGACATGACAATCCGCCTGAGCGCGAGGGAGACGCCTTTCTCGACACCGCTGAGAAGGGGGACGCCGCTCCAGACCGCGCCCAGAATTATCCTTTGAAACCAGGATCTTGTGGCATATCTGAGGAGCGCTCCGCCGACATCGCGGACCCGCGTCTCGGCCTTCTCCAGGATTGGATCGAGCCGCTTCTGGCTGATCCGCGGCCAGGGCGGAAGTGGTAGAGGATTGATCTCCCGGCTGAAAAACGCCTCGCCCGCATCGATGACGCGGATCATGCCGGGGCGATTGTCGGGATCGATCTCGGCCGCATCGGCAAAGAGCGGCCCGTAGGTCTCGTGGTCCTTGTGCAGCACCAGTCTGCGTTTCAGGAAGCTGCGCGCGTTGCGTTGACCCAACATGTAGTCATGCGCCCGGAAGGCATGGTCGAAGAACCCGCCGAACCCGCCGAAGCACCCGCTGGCGATGGCCTGTGCACCGAGCTTGCGGTCGGGGTCGCCGGGGCGCCCGCTGCGCGATGGGGCCAGCAGGTAGCGCGAGAACACATCCCGGTTGGTTGCCTCGATCAACTCGCCCGGCTTGAACCGCGCCTGGTTGATTAGCGCCGGCACCAGCTTGGCCGCCGCTGGCACCATTGCGGTCAGCGCATGGGCATCCTCGAGCGACAGCGGTGTGAAGGTCGGCCCCTCAGGGAATGGATCGATCATCAGCACGGTGCAGGTCGCCTGCTTCGGGCCGCGCGGGTTCGAGGCAAGGAATTTGTCCCCTGCATGGGTTTCGATCGGCACGCCGTCCTCGTCCGCGATTGCTTGGCGCAACGTATAGCGGGCCAGCTCAAACGGCTCGTTATTGGCAACCCCGCCGTCGACCGCCACGTAGTTGATTGCGCTCTCCGAAGTGACCTCCTCGGCAGCCGGATCATCCGGGTTGTTCAGAACCGGTTTGGGGCATGTCTCCGGCGTTGGCTTCTGGTTGATCGGCCAGGCACCACCCGTGGCGCAGCCTGCATCATTGGCAATGCCGAACGCCGCGGCACGGGCGCGGATCACTCGCGGCGCCAGCCCGACCGGGAATGCGCCGGTGGCGACAGCCGCATTCTTGAACCGGATCCAGTTGTCGGCGTTTGCGACATCGGCCCATTTCGGGTCGGGACCGTCAAACGGGATCTCGCGGTTCTCGACCAGCGGCAGGCTGACCCCGCAATCCTGCCACGCTTCGAGCCACGGCGAGCGTAAATCTGAGGTGCCCAGTCCCCTGACCCGGAAGTGACGCACCGTCGAATGCTGCGCCATGGAGTGCGAGTTCTTGTCCCCGCCATCATCGGAGAACCCGACACGGTAGGTCACGCCCTGCAGGTTCGTCGTTGTCAGAAACAGATCGAGATCGCTGGCGATGAACCGGTAAGTGCCGCCCTTGTAGGAGATCTTCTTCAAAGCCGCGCTGGCCGCATCATCGATATGGCTCGTGTTGAGAGCCGAGACGACGTGCCCCTCGTCCAGGTCGCCTACCGTCAGGAACCCGCGCTCGGGGCCATCATCGCCCGCCGGGCGGTAGAGATCGAGCTTCTCGATCCAAACATCGTGCAGCGGCTTCAGCGTGTAGCTGTAGGAATAGGTATACGCCTTGTCGTCGTGCGAGGTGTGGGTCGTTGGCGTCTTCTCCCGGATCTCCAATCCATCGGGGCTGTCCCCGGTCCGGCGCGCATCCACGAGACCGGCCACCGCTAGGCCTGCCGAGACCCCGCCCGCCGATGTGCCCGAGATCACCCGAAGCACGACTTTGTGTCGGGGATGGTGCTTGTGTTCGCCCGACCAACTGTGCGCTTCGCCCTCGGCCTGACGGGCATTGTGCAGGTCCAGTGCCTCGAGAAGAACGTCGAGAACGCCGGCCGTGTAGGCGCCCGCTGAAATCGCTCCGGCCATCGTGATGCCGATGTAGAAGGTATCGGAATTGGCGTGCGATGCGGCGGGCATGGGCAGGTTCCTTTTTTGGGACAAATGCGTCTCAACTGAAAAGCTGGGGAATTTTGCCTGAACAAACCCCGGGATTCCATGGAAATCAGGGGTGTAAAGCAGCGATAGACTTGCCTTTTATCCAATATTTTGTGACTGATTGCACATCCGGCTCGAAATGCGCGAAAGCGCGGTCAGGGCTCCGGATGAGGGTAGGGGAGGATACGATGGCGTTTCCGATCAGGGCATTTCCGATCAACCGGACAATCAAGGCCCGCGCAGGTGTGGCCGCGATCTCTCTGGCGGCGGCTTTGGTCGCGCAGCCCGCGCAGGCGGAATTCCCCGGCGCGCTCTGGTCCATGGCAAAGGTCGAGATCGACGCCAGCGCGGTGGCGCCAGACGCCCGATCCGTTGCCACAGCAGCGCTTCGCGAAGGCTTGAGACAGGCCAACGAGACATATTTCTATGGCGACGCGCCCGTTCGGATGCAGGCGGTGATTGCAGCCGATGGACTGACAGCGGACGTGTTCGTCTTCGACGCGCTCACCGGCGCGCTTTTAACCGAGACCGGCGGCTTGTCACTCGATGGCGGAGCGGACGGCTTCTCCCGGCAAGCGCTGAACTGGATGGACGGTCTGGAATGCGGCACGGTTGCCTGCGAAGCCGGGTCTGATGTCCAGACCGCAACGACTTCGCAGACCGCAGCGACTTCAGCGCGTGTTGCGCCATCGACGCCACGTGCTGCGACGGCTTCGGTCGGGGCTCAGCCCGTTGGCGAGAGCAGCCAGACCCTGGCCTCCGCCGCCAATGCGATCCCTGTGCCCGAGGCGCGTCCGATCGCCATTGCCCGGCTCGGTAACCCCGCGGGCGGGCTCGTTACAACCGTCGTCAGCCGTGGTCCCGATGCACGGTCTCCGCTGGTAGATGCTGCGTCTTGGCCCGCTTTCGACATCTCGCGGGTGCGTGACTTCAGCTATGCCGAGACCGACCGTCTGGTGTTTCCCGACGCCTTGCTGCCGTCTGCGCGGCCGGATTTCTCCGCATCGCGCCGGGCTGATGGATCGCCTTCGAACATCTTCGAATTCATTTATGACAGCATCGCATCGTTGTTTGAGAGCTCCGACGATACGGCTGTTGCTGCGACCGAACCTGCTTCGACCGAAACTGCGAGCCTTGCGCCGAATGCGGTGACGCCCGTTCCGGCAGAGCCGTCACCGACTTGGGACGCGGCGTCCCAGCAACCGTCGAACGAAATCAGGGCAGGGCGGCGGTACGCTGCCGACACCCTTTTCTCGAACCCGGCAGGCGATGGAGATGCGTCGGCAACAGGTGCAGCGGATCTTGACGAGAACGGTACGCTGACCTTTGCAAATCCGGGCACGTCCGAGCCAGCGGTCTATGAAAACCGGCGCCCGCGTGTCCGTGTCGTGGCCGCTGATGCTGCCACTGCGCAGGCGGTGGTGACTACACCGGCACAGCCAACAGCGCTGACCGTGCGGCTGGACCCGGCGCTCTATGCCGGGCAATCGCTTGCCTTCGCCCGCCGTCTGCTTGGCGGTGGCGACAGCGCCGTTGCGGGTGATGCAACGACGGGCGCGACAACGGCCATCGGTGAGGGCAGCTCGATTGACACGGCCCTTGCCGCGCGGGGGCTCTCAAAGGACGCGGACAAGTACTCGGCGGTCGAGACCGTCTATTACGAAGCCGTTGCGACTTCACCGGGCTTCTGGATCGAACTGCCGTCTGCAAAGCCTGATCTGCGCTATGCGATGCTGTCGAACAATGCCGCGACCGTGGTGGCTCTTGTGCGCCCGGGATCGGGCCGCATCAGGATTTCGGACGCGGTGGCCAAGGCGCTCAGTCTGCCAACCGATGCGTGGTCGGCGATCAGTATCGTTGCGCTGCGCGAGAACGATGCGGTGGTGGAAAACGCCAGCGGGCAAGTCTTCCGGTCGAGCAGGATTGCCCGTCTTTCAGCGCCCCACTGATCCTTCTCTGACACCACTGACACTAAACGAAAAGAGCCGGGGTCGCCCCCGGCTCTCTGCATTTTCAGACGTCTGAATTATTTCAACAGTTCGGTCTGCCAGCTTCCGTCCTCGCCAACGGTGTTCACGCCGTAGAAGCCGGGCACATCACCGTTTGCATCGAAGTCAACCGAGCCCGTCGCACCGGCATAGTTGATCGCTTTGCCCGCCGCGATGGCCGCCTTGGCTTCTGCCCACTGGCCGACGCCAATGGTCTCGCCCGCGGGATCGTTGATCTCCATCAAAGCCGCAGCAATCGCCCCGCTGTCGGTCGATCCCGCCTTCTCGATGGCCAGCGCCACCATGAAGGTCGCGTCATAGCCGTGCGCGGCGTAAGGCGCCTGCGGATCATTGCCGGTTGCGGCATAACTCTCGGCGAACGCCTTGTAGCTGTCGGAGTCAGGGTCCGAAGCCGATTGGGTCAGCCAGATATTGCCGCGCAGCGTGTCCGCGCCGATCTGGTCGATCACCGATTGGTCGAACATCCCGTCCGCGCCGACGAACTTCTCGAACGATCCGGTCTCGAGACTGTTCTTGATGATCGTGATGCCCGATCCGCCGTAGTAGGCAAAAAGAGCCAACCCTTCCGGGTCGCCATTGGCCATGGTCGAGACCTCGGCGCGATACGATGCTTTGTTCGGCTCATGCACCTGATTGGCGGTGATCTCTCCGCCAAGCTCGGCGAAGACTTTGGCAAAGACGGTTGCAATCCCGGCGTTGTAGTCATCATTGGCGTAGGTCATCGCCAGCTTGCGCATACCCTGATCGAAGGCGTACTGCGCCAGCGCCGCCCCCTGATAGGCATCCGAAGGCGCGGTGCGGAACACCAGACCCTTGTCGTCAAGATCCGAGATCGACGGCGCGGTCGCACTGTCCGAAACGCTCGGGATGCCCGCCGGGATCGTCACCGACTGGACCATGCCGTTGGTCGCGCCCGAGCATGAGGCGCCGACAATCGCCACGACTTGATCGACATTCACGACCTTGTTGCCGGCATCGACGCCCGCCTTGGGATCGCACTGGCTGTCGGCGGGGACCATCACGAGGTTGTCGCCGCCCAAAAGGCCGCCCTGTTCATTGATATGGGCCGCGGCCAGTGCGCGCCCGTCCATGATCGGCGCCACCAGTTCGGCAATCGGTCCGGTGATGCCGGCGACCGAGCCGACCTTGACGTCGGCGGCCAGTGCCGGAGCCGTCATCAATGCGCTGAGCGCCACAGCGGATAGCAATCGTTTCATATCTTTCTCCCTGTTTTAGGTGGCCTTGCGCTGAGCGCCCGGCCGCTTCTCCGGCAACAGCCCCTCGGGGCGCCGTTGCAGGATGAACTGCAGGATCAGGCCGATCAGGAAGATCCTGACATAGGCCGATCTGACTTGAAGATTCCCTATCTCGAAGCCGAACACAACGATCTCATTGGGCAGCAAGCCTGACAGAATTTGCGTTCCGGACCAGACGAACCACAGAAGGAAGGCCCCGAGGATGGCGCCCTTGTTGTTGGCCGAGCCGCCCGCGATCAGCATCACCCACACAAGGAACGTGGCCGTCAACGGGTCCGAGACCTGCGGGTCGATCTGTTTCAGGTACTGCGCCAGCAGCGCGCCGCCGAGCCCCATGATGGCAGCGCCAATGACAAAACTCTCGACCCGAAAGCTCTCGACATTCTTGCCAACGGCGGAGGCTGCTTCCTCGTTCTCACGGATCGCGGTCATGACCCGACCCCAGGGCGAGGTTCGTGCGCGCTCGAGCAGGATGTAGATGACGAAGACGATGATCAGCACCATTGCAAGGAAGCCAAGCTGATCCCAGGTTTTCTGTGCGCCGAGGATCTCGGGAAGGTCCCAGCTCTCGCCAATACCCTCGAACGCCTTGGGGATCTGGCTGACGCCGCGCGGGCCGTTGGTTGCCCAAAGCTCGTTCTTGAAACCAAGCCGCAGGATCTCGGCGATCCCAATGGTGGCGATCGCGAGGTAATCGGACCTGAGCCGCACACAGATCCGCGCAACGAAATAGGCCACCACAGCAGAGAGCAACATGGCGATCAGCATCGCCAGCGGAATGGGCAGCTCAATGCCGCCGATATGACGCGCTGCAACCGGGGTGGTCAGGAGAGCCTGCGTGTAGGCGCCAACCGCGAGGAAGCCTGCCACGCCTGCGTTGAAAAGCCCGGTGAAGCCCCACTGAATGTTCAGGCCCAGCGTCAGAACCGCATAAATCCCGCCCATGGACGCCAGCGTGATGCCGTAGATGATATAGCCATAGTAGGCTTCCATCAGAACTGCCTCCCACGGAACAGCCCTTGCGGGCGCCAGATCAGCATGGCGACCATGATGGCAAAGGCAACGCCCGCCTTGTAACCGGGGTTCAGGAGCGGCGTGGTGCCGATCCAGGGATAGGCGCTCAGTTCCTCGGCGATGCCGATCACCAGCCCGCCGGCCACTGCGCCGTAAGGTTTGCCGATCCCACCGAGAATGGCGGCGGCGAACATCGGCAGCAGCAGCTTGAAGCCCATCAGCGTCTCGACATGGGTGTCGATGGCGAGGAAGACGCCCGCGGCGACGGCCAGACATGCGCCAACGATCCAGGTCATGCGAATGACCGCTTCGGTGTCGATGCCGGTGATCTTGGCAAGCTCCGGGCTGTCTGAGGTCGCGCGCATCGCCTTGCCGATCCGGGTCCGCGTCAGCAGCAGGTGCACCGCGATCATCAAGAGGACCGTGCCGCCGATGATCAGGAGGTGCTTCGGCGGAAGGCGCAGCGGATCGAGCCAGGCGACTGGCTTTTGAATGCCTTTGACCATGGGCTGAAGCTGAACGCCCCAAAAAAACTGCACGGCCGAGCGGATCATCAGCATCAACCCGAAAGACGCGATGACCAGCATGATTGTCGGTGATTTGCGGAAGGGCTTGTAGAACGCCCGGTCGATCCCGATTGCAAAAAGCGCGGTGATGGCCATCGCTAGCGGCGCGACGACGAGCGGATGCAGCCCGCTCAGCAGGACGAGCGACAGCGTGACATAAACGCCGAACGTCATGGTGTCGCCATGTGCGAAGTTCGAGAACCTGAGGATGCCGAAGGTCAGCGAAATCCCGATTGCCCCCAACGCATAGATGCAGCCGAGCACAACGCCGGGCATCAGGTAGAAGTTGATGAACTCCATCATCTGCCGGCGGTCCCCCGCGTGCGGGCGGGTGGGCGAAGTGCTCCGACTGCTCCGGGCGCAGCACTCTCGGGGGAGCACGTGGGGGACCGGGTCATGCCTTCGCCCCCAGGAACATCCGCGCAACTTCGCGGTCCGCCAGCAACTCAGCACCGGTCCCTTCGACTCGATTCTCGCCATCGACCAAAACGTAAGCGCGGTCGGCAATCCCCAACGCCTGCTTGGCGTTCTGCTCGACCATCAGGATCGGCACGCCCGTGGCGTTGATGGTCTTCACCGTCTCGAAGATCTCGCCGCGGTATTTGGGCGAAAGCCCCGCCGTCGGTTCGTCCAGCATCAACACCTTGGGCTCGAGCATCAGCGCTCGCCCCATGGCGACCATCTGGCGCTGCCCGCCCGACAAGGACCCTGCCGGCTGGCGCCGTTTTTCCGCCAGATCGGGGAACATCGTGAAAATCTCGTCCATCCGTCCGCGAAAGTCGTCCTTGCGCAGATAGGCACCCATCTCGAGGTTTTCCTGAACGCTCAGCGTCACGAACACATTGCCGACCTGCGGCACATAGCAAACGCCCTCGGTCACCACTTTGTCCGGCGCGAGCCCTGTGATCTCGCGGTCCTCCAGAACGATCCGGCCTGCCGTGATGTTCAGCATGCCGAAGATAGCCTTCATCGCGGTGGACTTGCCCGCGCCGTTCGGGCCGATGATCACGACAACCTCGCCCGGGTCCACATGCATTGACACGCCATGCAGAATGGAGGTCTCGCCATAGCCCGCATCGATCGCCTCGAGCGCCAGAACCGTCACGCGACTTCTCCGCCGAAATAGGCGTCGATCACGCGCTCATCCGCGCGGACCTCGGCCATTGTGCCGCGCGTCAGCACACGGCCCTCGGCCAGCACGATCACCGGATCGCAAAGCTCGGCGATCAGGTCCATGTCGTGCTCGATGATGCAGAAGGTATAGCCGCGCTCGGTGTTCAGCCGCTGGATCATTTCCATGATCTTGCGCATCAAGGTCGGGTTCACGCCCGCGCCGGGCTCATCCAGCAGAACCAGCCGCGCATCGGTCATCATGGTCCGGCCAAGCTCGACCAGTTTCTTCTGCCCGCCAGAGAGGTTCCCTGCCAGCGTATCCGTCACATGGGTCAGGCCGAGAAACTCCAGCGCTTCGACCGCGCGCTCGCGCACTTGCGCTTCGCGGGCGCGGACCCGAGCCGGAGAGAGCCAGTTTAGAAAGATCTCCTCACCCGGCTGATCCGGGGCGGCAGCCATCAGGTTCTCCAAAACCGTCAGCTTGCCGAACTCCTTGGGGATCTGGAATGTCCTGAGAATGCCGATCTCGTAGAGCTGATGCGGCTTGAGGCCCGTCACATCGCGGCCTTCGAACACGATCCGCCCGGATGTCGGTGGCATCGCACCTGCGATCATGTTGAAGGTTGTGGTCTTGCCCGCCCCGTTCGGCCCGATCAGCCCGGTGATCGAGCCCTCGGCGATCTCGAACGCGCAGCCATCGACTGCGGTCAGCCCGCCAAAGCGCTTTGTCAGGTTCTCGACACTCAGCACGCGGTCGCTGCTCCCCTCGACAGGCTGCGCAAGATGACGCCATATAAGCCCAAAGCGCGCGGGCGGGGAAGCCCGTACCTTCAGGGGGCAGGCGATGGCTGATCCAAACGAGTTCTCAACCCACGATGCCGAGGCGGACGCCCGCAACGAGGCGCTGAAGATCTATGTGAACGGGCAGATCGTGCCACGGGGCGAGGCGGTCGTGAGTGTCTATGACAGCGGCTTCATGCTGGGCGATGGCGTGTGGGAGGGGATCCGGCTCTATAATGGGCGTTGGGCGTTTCTGGACGCGCATCTCGACCGGCTGTTCGAGGCGGCCAAGGCCATCGATCTCGACATCGGGATGGAGCGGGCAGGGGTTGCCAAGGCGCTCGATGACACGGCGGCGGCGAACGGGATGACCGAGAACGTGCACGCCCGCCTTATGGTGACGCGCGGGGTCAAGGCCAAGCCGTTTCAGGACCCGCGGCTCTCCAAGTCCGGTCCGACCATGGTGATCATCATGGAGCATTCGGTGCCGTCCGAGGCGACCTTTCAGCGGGGCATTCGGCTTTCGACGGTGCCGCACCTGCGCGGATTGCCGATGACACAGGATCCCAAGCTGAACTCCCACTCCAAGCTGAACTGTATCCTTGCCGGGATCGCGGCCCAAAAGGCGGGTGCTGACGAGGCGCTGATGCTCGATCAGCATGGCATTGTGAACACAACGAACTCCTGCAACTTCTTCATCGTGAGGAAGGGCGAGGTTTGGACGTCAACCGGGGATTACTGCATGAACGGGATCACGCGCGGCCATGTGATCGCGCTCTGCCGGGAGAATGCGATCCTGGTCTTCGAGCGGAATTTCTCTCTGGTCGACACCTATGGCGCGGAGGAGGCCTTCATCACCGGAACCTTCGGCGCGCAGACGCCCGTGACCGAGATTGATGGTCGTCCGATCAGTGCCGGACCCGGGCCGGTGACGACGCGCGTCAGGGCGCTCTACAAGGATCTTGTGGCGCGCGAGACAGGTTGAGGCCGCAGCGAAGCTATGCGCCGATGAGGGCAACGCTCCGCATCGCTGCGGGGTAACGCCCCATTAACCATGGTTAAGCGATACCCGCCGCATCGGGGGACTGGAGAGCTCAATGATGCGGTCGGTGTGGCTGGCCTCCGCGGTCTGCCTGATCACGACGGAGGCCCGCGCCGGAGCGTGGACCCTGCCCGAAGGTGAGGGTCAGCTGATCATGACCACGCTGCGCCGGGCGGCCCCTGCGAGCGCGCTTATCAAAGGCGTAGCGGAAGAGGACTCTAACGCCACCCAGATCTTCATCGAATATGGCGTGATGGACGACCTGACCATCGGCGCCACGGCCTTCGCCGACTTCTCCGCGACCGAGGTCGATGTCGAGGCCAATCTCGGCGCCCATGCCCGGTATCGCATCTGGTCCGGTGATGGCGGCGTCTTTTCGGTACAGGCCGGCGTCAGCTTTCCGATCGAGCGCTGGTTCGGCAGCTCGCTCGGCGACGATGTGCCGGACTCCGTGACCGAGGTCGAT
>CAYYZH010000114.1:0-13033 GCA_964475765.1 uncultured Limibaculum sp. | reverse complement strand
GCGAAGCGGCGATTGCCGAGGGACAGTCGGAGGGATGGATGCTCCATCCGCTTGTCCCCTACAGCTACGACACGGTGAACAAGGGGGTCGAACGCGCGCCGTCACCGCCGGACTGGAACCACTGGCTCGGCACCGACGATCAGGCTCGCGATGTGGTCGCCCGGATCATCTATGGTTTCCGTCTCTCTGTGATGTTCGGCTTTTCGGTGACGCTGATTTCGGCGGTGATTGGCATCATCGCAGGGGCGGCACAGGGCTTTTTTGGCGGCTGGATCGATCTCTTCTTTCAGCGGGTCGAGGAGGTGTGGTCCTCGATGAACCTCCTCTATGTCTTGCTGATCGTCGTCTCGGTCCTCAAACCCACATTATGGGTGATGTTCGCGATCTTCGTCGCCTTTGGGTGGGTCAGTCTGATCGGTGTGGTCCGCGCGGAGTTCCTGCGGGCGCGCAACTTCGAGTACGTGCGTGCGGCGCGAGCGCTTGGCGTCGGCGACTGGACCATCATGTTCCGCCATCTGTTGCCCAATGCCATGGTCGCGACGATCACCTTCCTGCCGTTCATGCTGACCGGCTCGATCAGCCTGCTGGCGGGGCTCGACTTCCTCGATCTCGGGCTTGGCTCGGATTACCCGTCGCTCGGAGAACTGGCCAATCAGGGCAAGAAGTACCTGCAGGACACGTGGCTCGCGATTTCGGCCTTCTTCACATTCGCGATCATGCTGTCGCTTCTGGTGTTCATCTTTGAGGGCGTGCGCGACGCGTTCGATCCGCGGAAGACATTCCGGTGAGCAATCTCCTCCAGATACGCGACCTCAGTGTCACCTTTCGCACCGAGGATGGCACGGTCGAGGCGGTTAAACGTGTGAGCCTCGAGATTGCCGAGGGCGAGACGCTGGCGCTGGTGGGCGAGTCTGGGTCCGGCAAGTCGATGACGGCTTTAACCACCGTGCAGCTTCAACCGGATACAGCCGAGGTCACGGGTTCTGTGACGTTCGAAGGTACCGAGATGCTTGGCGCCTCGGAGCGTGATCTACAGAAGGTGCGCGGCAACGATATCAGCTTCATCTTTCAGGAGCCGATGACCTCGCTGAACCCGCTGCACACGATCCGCAAGCAACTTGCCGAGAGCCTGGCGCTGCATCAGGGGATCAAAGGGGATGCCGCCAACCAGCGGATTGTCGAACTGCTGAACCGTGTCGGGATCCGGGATCCCGAGACACGGCTCGATGACTGGCCGCATCAGCTATCGGGTGGACAGCGCCAGCGCGTGATGATCGCCATGGCACTGGCGAACAAACCGCGGCTTCTGGTGGCGGACGAGCCGACAACTGCGCTCGATGTGACGATCCAGGCGCAGATCCTCAAGCTGCTGGCCGATCTTCAGCGCGATGAAGGGCTGTCGATGCTGTTCATCACCCATGACCTCGGGATCGTGCGCAAGGTTGCGCAGCGGGTGGTCGTGATGCAGGCGGGCGAGGTCGTCGAGACTGGCCCCACGGCGGATGTCTTCGACAATCCGCAGCACCCCTATACGCGCACACTGCTCGAGGCCGAGCCGACGGGCATTGCCGATCCGGTGCCGCAGGGGGCGAAGACGTTGCTGGAGGCCGAGCGGGTCCGGGTCTGGTTCCCGATCCGGCGCGGCCTCTTCAAGAAAACCGTGGGCCATATCAAGGCCGTCACCGACATTGATGTGACGCTGAAGGCGGGGGAGACCCTCGGCGTGGTCGGTGAGAGCGGCTCGGGTAAGACGACGCTGGCCCTCGCGCTGATGCGGCTGCAAAGCTCGGAGGGGCTGATCAAGTTTGACGGGCGCGACGTGCAGGGCATGGCCAAGCGTGATCTGCGCGCGCTGCGCCGTGACATGCAGGTGGTGTTTCAGGACCCCTACGGCTCGCTCAGCCCGCGGATGTCGGTGGCCGAGATTGTGGCTGAGGGGATTGGCGTGCATGGTCTTGGTGACCGCGCGCTTTCGACCCGAGATGCGGTTGCAGCAGCTTTGGTCGAAGTCGGGCTTCAACCCGAGATGATGGATCGCTATCCGCATGAGTTCTCCGGCGGTCAGCGCCAGAGGATCGCCATTGCGCGGGCCATGATCCTCAAGCCGAAGTTTGTGGTGCTGGACGAGCCAACCTCTGCGCTGGATATGACCGTACAGACCCAGATCGTCGAGTTGCTCCGCGATCTGCAGAAGAAGTACGAGCTTGGATACATCTTCATCAGTCACGACCTCAAGGTCGTGCGGGCACTGGCCCACCGGCTGATCATCATGCGTCAGGGTGAGGTGGTCGAGACCGGGATCTCTGAACGCCTGTTCGAGCGGCCGACCACCGATTACGCCAAGGCGCTGATGGCCGCGGCGTTCGACATGGAAGCGCGTGAGGGGGTTGCCGACTGAACCGGTCTACCGGCCGTTCTCCAGCGCGTCCTGAATGACGATCTCGATTGCCGCTTGCGAGAGCCTCCGTGGATTGGTGCCGGCGGCGCTGTCCTGCATTGCTTTGGCCGCTAGAGAACTCACGGCATCGCCGTTCACACCAATCTCGCCCAGCCGTTTGGGAATGCCGACCTCGTCCAGCAGATCGCAGACACCGGCGTAAAAAGCTTCGGGCGAGGTTTCGGTCAACCCCATTGCTTGAGCCATCGCCTCGGTTCTGTGGTCGATATCTGGCGCGTTGAAACGCAACACCGCTGGCAGGAGAACTGCGTTTGTCAGACCGTGCTGCGTGTCGAACTCTGCTCCGACCATGTGCGAGATCGCGTGGACCAGGCCGAGCCCCTTGAGAAAGGCCACCCCGGCCAAACAAGACCCGGCCAGCATCGCGCCGCGCGCTTCGAGGTTGCCGGGCTCCGCGACAGCCGTCGGCAGCCAACCCGCGATCAATCGCATCGCCTCAAGCGCCGCGCCGTCACAAAGTGGGTGAAATCCCGGGACGCAATAGGCTTCGATCGCATGCACCAGCGCGTCGCATCCGGTCCATGCTGTCAGATCCGGCGAAAGGCTCAGCGTCAGTTCTGGGTCGAGTAGCGCAGCGGAAGGTTTCAGCTGCGGGTGCCAGATGCACAGCTTCATCGACCGCCGGGTGTCGGTGATCATCGCGGTGCTTTCGGTCTCGGCACCGGTTCCAGCGGTTGTGGGAATGCAAATCAGCGGGGGAAAAGCATCTTCGCTCAGGTCCGCGACGGGCTGTTCGAACTCGAATGCCCAGAGGTCAATGCCGCTTTGCACGGTCAGGCAGATCGCCTTGCCGCCGTCCATGCCGCTGCCGCCGCCGATCGCGATGATCCCGTCATGACCGCCCGCACGGTAGGTCTCGCACCCCGCCGCGATTTCATCATCACGCGGATTGGGCGAGATATCGGCGTATAGCCCGGAGCTCATGCCGTCATTGTCCAGCAGCCGTGCAGTCTCTGCGATGAATGCCAGATCTGCGGCGCCGCGGTCTGTCACGATCAGAGGGCGGGCCATCCCCGCCCGTCTGCACAGGGTAGAGATCTCGGCCAACCGACCCGGTCCAAACGCAATCGGCACGGGAAACGTCCAGTCCTGTCGATCGAGATAACTCACGCTCGCCTCATGTTCGGATCTAATGCCCTACAGACCAGAAATAGGCGTTATGCTCCAGTGCGATATCGACATGATCTTCCGCAAGTCTGGCGTTTGTTCCCGTTTTGTTTTACACTTGCCAGATGACATCTGCTGAGCCTGCTTTTGAGAATCCAGGAATTCGCCTCGCGCGCGGCGTATGCCGGATGTTGCAGGATCGGGGATATGCGCCGCTGACCGAATTTCCAACCAAGTCGGGTCGCAGGATGGATATCTGTGCGTTGGGGGGTGATGGAGAGATCGTCTGTGTTGAGGTGAAGTCTTCGCGCGCCGATTTCGCGGCGGATCACAAATGGCAGGATTACCTCGACTGGTGCGATCGGCTCTATTTTGCGGTGCCCGAGGGGTTTCCTGAAGAGCTGCTCCCCCCTGACCATGGCCTGATCCGCACCGATGCGTTTGATGCAGAGATCATCCGGGAGGCACCGGAGGACAAATTGTCTGCCGCCCGGCGCAAGGCCGTGATGTTGCGCTTCGCCAGACTTGCCGCGGATCGGCTCGCGCGCACGCCCTAATCGTCTTCGAACAGACCCGTCTGTCCCTTGCCGCGCGGCGGGTTGAGACCGAGATGGCGCCACGCACCCTCGGTGAGCACCCGGCCGCGCGGTGTGCGCGCGACCATGCCGGCCTGCATCAGATAGGGCTCGATCACCTCTTCTATGGCATCACGCGCTTCGCTCAGCGCCGCCGCCATTGTCTCCACGCCCACGGGTCCGCCACCATAGTGCTCCGCCATCATGCTCAGGTAGCGCCGATCAGCCCCATCCAATCCGAGATCATCGACGCCGAGGCGTTGTAACGATCGGGCCGCCAGATCTCTGCTGACCTTGCCACCTGCTTCGACAATGGCGAAATCCGCAACCCTGCGCAGCAAGCGCCCCGCAATCCTCGGTGTGCCCCGCGCCCGGCGGGCAATTTCCCGGACCCCGTCGGGATCGGCGTCCAGATCCATGAGCTTCGCGGCCCGCCCGACGATCTGCGCCAACTCGTCATGGGTATAAAACTCAAGCCGGATCGGAATGCCGAACCGGTCACGCAATGGTGTGGTCAACAGACCCAGTCGTGTTGTCGCCCCGATCAGCGTGAAGGGTTGCAGATCGATCCGAACCGTCCGCGCGGCAGGTCCCTCACCGATCACCAGATCCAGTTCGAAATCTTCCATGGCCGGATAGAGGATCTCCTCGACCACGGGGCTGAGCCGATGAATTTCGTCGATGAACAGCACATCGCGGGCGTCGAGATTGGTCAGAACGGCCGCCAGATCGCCGGGCTTGGCGATCACCGGCCCAGACGTCATGCGAAAATTGACGCCCAACTCGCGGCTGACGATCTGCGCCAGCGTGGTCTTGCCAAGGCCGGGAGGCCCGTGAAAGAGCAGATGGTCCATGGCCTCGCCGCGCTTTCGGGCTGCTTCGATGAAGACAGCCAGATTTGCGCGCGCCTCGGCCTGACCAGTGAAGTCGGCCAGCGCCTGCGGGCGCAGGGCGCGCTCTGGCGCATCGTCGATCAGGGGCTCGGGGCGGACAATCGGATCGGGATCGGTGGGATCAGGACCGTTCATCTTCTCAGCCCAGGTTCTTGCCAAGGATCTTCAGCGCGGCCTTGATCAGTGCGCCTTCATCCTCGGCGCCATCCTGGCCAGCCTCGGCCACGGCGGCTGCGGCTTCGATCCGGTCATAGCCAAGGTTGACCAGCGCCGACAGGGCATCTGCTGCGGCATTCATCTCGCGCAGGTCTTTGCCGTCGGGCGGTGCGGCCATCTGAGCGTCAAGCGAAGGCGGCGGTGCATCTGCGCCGCCGGGCCCGGTCACGGGCATGGCCGTTTGGGTATCCCTGGCGCCGAGGGCCATCATTGCAGGCGCCTTGCCCTGCAACTCGGTGACAATCCTGGTCGCCAGTTTTGGCCCGACACCTGGTGTCTGCCGGACCGTTGCAGCATCGCCCGCTGCGAGTGCCCGGCTCAGGCCAGACAGGCCCAGCGTCCCAAGCATTGCCAATGAAACCCGCGGTCCGACCCCTTGGACTGAGACCAGTAGCCGGTGCCATTCGCGCTCGGCGAGTGAGCGGAACCCGAAGAGTTGCAGCAGATCCTCACGCACGACCAGATCTGTATAGAGGGCCGCTGCCTCGCCGGGTCCGGGCAGGGCGTCCAGCGTTGAAGGTGCACAATAGACTGTATAGCCGATCCCGCCGGTGTCGATCAGGACGTGATCCTCCGCCTTGTAGTCGACCAACCCGGAGACCTTGCCGATCAAGATGCCGCTCCCACTGCCTGGGCAATCCGGTTTTGCGACCCGGCCGCCCATGCATGACAAATCGCAATCGCCAGCGCATCCGCCGCGTCGGCGTTTGTGACGTCCACCCCCGGCAGCAGCATCCGCACCATGTGCTGGATCTGAGCCTTGTCGGCATGTCCGACACCAACCACAGCCTTCTTGACGGCGTTCGGCGCATACTCCGCAACGTCGAGCCCACGCAAGGCAGGAACCAGAAGCGAGATTGCGCGGGCTTGCCCCAGCTTCAACGTCCCCGCTGCATCCTTGTTGACGAAGGTGTGTTCGACAGCGGCGGTCTCGGGCTGATGGGTGGAGATCACGTCTTCGATCTGGGCGAAGAGATCGGCGAGACGGCCCGCCAACGCGCCCGATCCCGTTGCGCACACCCCGTGGGCGACATGGCGCAGACGTCCATCCACCGCATCGACCACGCCCCATCCGGTGCGCCGAAGACCGGGGTCGAAACCAATCACCCGCATGCTGCTCTACCGCCTGTTTCTGTTTTTTCGATGAGTAGCACGAAACATGAACAAAGGCCAACACTTGTCCTGATGTAGAGGTTTTGCACACAGGGCTCCCAGCCGCACTGACCACGCATTGTGAATGAGGAGACCCGGAGCCCTGGCGCACGCGCAAGGCATTCGGGGCGGCTCTGCGGCAGACAGGCTCGATTTGGGCGGGAATGCCTCAATCGATGCCCTTCGCCGGATTAGTCCGCCTGACGAGAGAGCGGACTTTGAGCCAGATCTCACGTAAATTCAGCGTTCTGACAAAACCATGAAAAATCGACTGAAATTGTCCCGACAGGGCGGTCGCGGCATCTTCTTCAGACACTCTTCAGGGAGACAGGAAACCGCAAAAATCGCGTTAATGCACACATGCAGAAACTGCATATCTCTCATGCACTTAATGCAGTTGTGCCACATCACCCAAAACCCTAAATGCGTCGGCCGGGCAGCGAGGGTCGTGCCCCGAAATTCAACAGGAGACGCCGCCATGGCAATGACAGATCTGGATCATAAATCCACCCCCCGTGCGCCCTTCGGCGCCATAACCGTCTTTCGTGCAAGCGAAGCAATGCTGTCCGGCTTTGATGCCGTGCGCCGGGCATTCGCTGCATCTCAGCCGAAGGCCGATTTGGCCGCGTTCACGCCTGCACAGCGTGAAGACATCGGCGTTGGCCTTGCGGAAGTTGACGCGGGGTCGCGCGGTCTCGGTACGCGCATCATCGGTTGGGCAGTCGAGCGGCGCGATCGCTATCAGACGGTGCGGGCGCTTTCATCGCTGACGTCGGCGCAGCTCGATGACATTGGTCTGAGCCCGGCAGATGTTGAGGTCTACAAGCGGACCGGTCGCCTCGGCTGACGGTCTCACACCCCCATGACAACGGCGGCTACCTCCGGGTGGCCGTCTAAATTCGGCGCGAATGTTTGCGCATCGTAAGACTGCGCCACTCCCCAAGAACCAGCCGCTCTTCGCAGATCAGCCCGTGTCCGCGAAACAGGGCCTCGATGCCCGCCGTCTGATGCTTCAGAAGACCGGACAGAATAGCATGGCCGCCCGGATCCAGATGGGCGGAGATCTGCCCAGCCATGCGTTTGAGCGGTGCGGCCAAGATGTTTGCGAAGATCAGATCATACCCAGCGCGGCGGTGAAGCGGATGGCGCAACCCAGCGGCGGCCACGACGGGCACCAGCGCGGTGCATCCGTTGGCGGAAAGGTTCTCGCGCGAGGTCGCAACCGCAACCGGATCAAGATCGCTCGCCAATCCGCGTGCCCGGACAGCCCGTGCCGCCGCCATGGCCAAAACGCCGGTGCCGCACCCAATGTCTGCAATGTGGCGCGGGCGATGCCCCCGGCGCAGCATCCGGTCGAGCAGCATCAGACACCCGCGGGTCGTTCCGTGATGACCCGTGCCGAAGGCCATGGCAGCCTCGATTCGCAGCCCGATGCGTTCCAGCCCGACCCGGTGGGCATCATGGGCGCCATAAACCGTGAAGCGCCCGGCATGCACGGGATGCAGTTCGCGTCTGACCTGCGCCACCCAGTCCCGATCGTCAATCTTGGAAATCACGAAGTCGTCAGCGCCATGCATCATGGCCAGAAGGGCAAGCCCGGCCCGGTCGGGCGGGTCCTGAAAATACCCTCCAACTTCCCAAACACCTGATTCATCTTCGATTTCAAAAACCCCGATCCCGGTCGGCTCGGGTGTCAGCCGCTCCATCGCAATCCCGAGGTCTTCGGCTTGGGCGGCGTCTTTCAAGGTGGTCAGGGCCGAATATGTCGTCATTGCGGCTGACCTCCCCGAATCTGCACCCGCCAGCGCCTAAAAATATGCACAATTTTTGTCATTTATCGTGTCCGAGTTTGCCGGAGTGGGGTGGTTCAGGGCTGTTTGCCCGATGCTTGGCAGGCTCGCGGGTGGATGTCGAGAGCTCGGGGGTTCGGACGATGACAAATAGGTTTAAGCGCGCATTAGGCGGGCTGCGGTCTTCGCTAAAAAACACATGCGCAAGATTTCGCGACAATCAACAAGGCAGCGTGACGCTGCAGATTACGGTGTTCTCGATTCTGCTGCTGGGGACGACGGGTCTCGTGCTCGATTCCGGCCGGGTCTACTACACACACAGTCAGATGCAGGCGTTTGCCGATCAGATGGCTCTGGCTGCGGCCAATGAGCTGGACGGTCAGGACGACGCGATCCAGCGCGCGACCAACGCGGTCTATGGCTTTACCGGCTCGCTGCCGTTTCTGAACAAGAGCGGCGCAGAGGTCGGTGATTTCGAGATCGAGTTCATCGCCTACTACAGCAACATGGCGCCTTCGGATCTTCCGCAGAACGACATGACCGAAGCGTTCACGCAGGGCGACGAGCTGGCCATCGCGACGGATGGCTCGCCGACCTACACCTCGGGCGACCCGGTCGATGCGTCCAATGCGGCGCAATTCGCCGTTGTGAAGATTTCGCAGAAGACGCTGCCAAGCGCGTTTGCACGGATCTCGACCAGCGCATTCAATCTCGCCTCGGTCCTCAATGAGGGTGAGGTTCCGGAGAAAGACTTCAACGAGACGCTCGATTTCAGTGCGGTCTCCGCCGCGACGCTCGAGCGGAGGACCTGTGCCGATCTTTCGACGCTGGTGTTCTGCAATCCTTGGGAAGACCAGGGCAGCAGCCCGCTGGACGTCGAGAAGGACGATCCGGAGTACTCCGTTCCCGGTCGGTCTCTGATGTACTTCGCACCGAACTTCGATGGTGCCGGGATATCTGAGCAGCCGATTTCGGATGGCACGTCACATGGCTCGCTCTATCCGTGGAACGAAAACCACCAGCTGTTCCGCCTGACAGATCCGATCGCGGATCCCGGCGGCATCTGCTCGCTGGACTATCTGCTGGCACTGGCAACCGAAGATGCAAGCTCGGAGTCGTCTGTTGACTACGTCATGGCGCGCGACCGCTGCTTGATGGCACGGGCCCGGGCCGAGACGGTCTGCTGGGGTCCCGGCGATGAGCTTTCGATTGCACCGGCACCCGGCCCGATGGTCAGTCGTGCGATCAACACCGCCTTCGACATCTGGCACGAGCCGTTCAACACCGCGATCAGCAATGACGTTGCTGTCGGCTCAAGCGGTCTGACCCGGGCGCAGTTCTTCGAGCCGGACATGCTGGCGACCACGGCATACGAGACCGCTGACCGGCACGGCGATGATCCGCTCGCTGATCCGCAGGACGGCACACCGGACTATCTGCCGGGCGAAGGGCTTGAGGTCGAGTACGACACCGTCCCAATGGAAGGGCACAGCTTTGTCCAGTCGCTCTATGGGGCTGGGATCAACTACGATACCTGCCATGCCGGGACGTACACCAAGTATGCAACTGGCAGCGCCAACGGCGCGGAGTGTTCCGCCGATTTCATTGGCGACTACTTCGAAGGTGACACGTCCGGGCTTGCCCCGAACAAGGCCCGCATGCAGTTCTACTGGCAGAACCTTTACGGGCTGAACCCGCGCTCGCCTTCCGGACGTCTGCCGACCGACATTTCGACCTGGTACGAACTCTACAAGCACGAGCGCGATAACTTCGCCACGGTCAACACCAACGGAAACCTCTCGCGAGTGAACCGCTGGTCGAGCACCGATGGCGCGGACACACAGGATAACGTCAGCGCCTATGGTCTGGCGGACGAGACGGAGAAGTTCCTCAAGCACGGGCCGGACGACTTCTTCCACCGGTCCGGCAGCACGGGTCTTCTGGCGACCGGCTATGAGCGCCGCCGTATCCGCAGCGCGATGGTGAATTGCACCGCGACGGTGGACGAAGGAACGAATGATGCTGGCACCTACGATGTGGCGCCAGAGGACATTCGGATCCTTGAGGTCTACATGCCGCAACCGCCAGGCCACTTCTGTGGGCCGAACCAGCTTGGCTGCGAGTTGGACGCTTCGGTCGAGACACGGATGTTCATGGAGATCATCGAAGACGTGACCGATGAGGCCTACCTGCACCGCTTCACGGCGCAGCTGGTGCGCTGACCTCGATCACAGCGCCGGACAAAATCAGAGGGCGTCCCGCGGGGCGCCTTTTTTCTTGCGGTGTCATCTCCACGAAGCACCGTCCCGGGCCCGACCCGGGACCTCCTCGCCGCACCCGTCGTCTCCCGGTGACATCTGTTCGGTGCACGGTCCCGGACCTGATCCGGGACCTCCTCGCGGCGCCACTACGAGGTCCCGGATCAAGTCCGGGACAGCGCCCGGCCGGACCTCTGCGGGATGCCCTCTGGCGTCAGACGTCGGCGCCCACCGGGCAGGTCACGCCGGTGCCGCCCACCCCGCAATAGCCCGCCGGCTTCTTGGCGAGATACTGCTGGTGATAGTCCTCGGCGTAGAAGAACTTCGGCGCCTCGACGATTTCGGTGGTAATCGGACCATATCCTGCTGCCTCGAGACGGGGTTGGAACGCCTCCCGGCTCGCTGTGGCTGCCGCAATCTGTTCAGCGCCATATGCATAAATGCCGGAGCGGTACTGCGTGCCGACATCATTGCCCTGTCGCATGCCCTGGGTCGGATCGTGCCCTTCCCAGAAATTGCGGAGCAGTTCGGCATAGCTGACCGTCGAGCGGTCGAAGACCAGTTGCACAACCTCGTTGTGCCCGGTCTGGCCCGAGCAAATCTCCTGATAGGTCGGGTTTGGCGTCAGCCCGCCCGCATAGCCAACCATGGTGACCCAGACGCCGGGGATCTTCCAGAACCGGCGCTCGATCCCCCAAAAGCACCCCATCCCGAACATCGCGGTCTCGGTGCCTTCCGGGTACGGTCCTTTCAGGGGCCGTCCGTTCACGAAATGCGTCTCTGCGGTGGGCAGCTCGAACGCCCGGCCTTCAAGGGCATTCTCGGCGGTCGGCATTGCGGTCTTCTTGAAAAATCCGAACATCTGCGTCCCCTGTTATTGTTATCCTCTACACATGGAGGTTTTCCGGGGAAGGACAAGCCTGCCAGACCGGATCGGCCTGCTATTCATCCGACAATTCCATACCGTGGGTTTTGTGCCAGGCCGCGACATCGAACGCGACATGATCGCCGAATGTGTGAACTTCCCGTGTGTCTGGCAGGGTCTCCGGCGTGTAGTGCCGCGTTGGGCCGTCCAGATGGACGACGCCGGACTGGCTCTCGAGCCATGTGTCGACCGGCAACAGAGTGCTCTGACGCTGGACCACATTCCATGTGTAGTAGTGATGCGGGATGACCACCCGCGGGGCCAATCGATCGATGATGCCCGCCACCATCGGATTGCCCAGCACATGCTGCGAGTCGTCGACCGGCATCAGCAGGATGTCCACCCGGCCGAGCCGCTCCCACAGCTCTTCGGGCGGATCATGCCGGTTGTCGCCCCAGTGCAGGATGCGCAGGCCCCCGGTCTCGACCGTGATCAGGCAGTTGTCCCACGAGCGGGCATTGTCTGGCGGCACAACCTTTTGCCCACCAAAATAGCTGTTGATGCGGCGGAAGTCGTAGGTCGCATAGGTCGGATCGGTCGCGTGCTTGTCCGGAATGCCGGTGATGGTGACATCGGCAAAGCGGTACTCTCCGATCAGCCGGTCCAAGAGGACACTCGCATCCAGCCGGTTCAGGGCGTCGTGGTCGAAATGCGCATGTGTGGACACGCCAATATCGACCGCCGTTTCGGGAAAATCATGAAAGTACCAATCCCATGTCCGCGTCGGCAAATTGCGCCAGGGATCGATCATGATCGTCAGCCCGGACGGCGTGGTAATGCGAAAGGCCGAGCTTGCGAAGAACGCGATCTCGACGGGGCCGTCTTGGGCTGTTCTCGGTTCCATCATCCGGTTGTGATTGGTCTGATGGCGCCAGGCGCTGGGCCCGCTGTCGATGCTCATGATGGCGCTCCTGCTTGATCCGCGACGTGCTCGCCCGCATAGTTGCACCAAAGCCGCGAAAAGGAGAAGCGCCATGCCCCGCGTGCGCACCATAGCCCCGGACGAGGTGTCAGGCCCCGCCCGCGAGATCTACGACCGGGTCGAGACCTACGGGAATTTTCAGGGCCTGGCCGGTGTCATGGCCAATCGCCCGCCGATCCTGGAACATACGTTCGGGCTGCTTCTGGACCTCAAGGCAGAGGGCGTGCTGGCGCCGCGCTATCTTGAACTTGCGCTTGTGACCGTCTCCAAGCTGAACGAGTGCACGTTTTGTGTGTCGAACCACACCCCGAAACTCTCGGCCGCCGGGATCAGCGTGAAAGCCGCCGAGAACATTCTCGATTATGACAGCGTCGCCGAATTCGACGAGGTTGACCGGCTGGTCATCGCCTATGCCATCGCCGTGACCCGCGACGCCAATCGGGTGCGAGACGAGGTGTTCACTCGGCTAAAGCAGCACTTCACGGACGCCCAGATCGTCGAATTGACGTGGCGCACAGCGCTTTGCGGAGCGTTCAATCGCTTCAACGATGTGCTGCAAACCGAGATCGACGACGGGGTCGCCGTTCTGGAACAGGACCCCGCCAACGCAGCCTGACATCTCGGTTCGGCAGCCGCTTGAGACATGCCTTTGCCTCCCGCGGCTCATCGACTCGTTTGGCCGCCATCCCACCGCGCAAATGCTCTGGACAGGCCGCGGCAATTGCCGTATTCCCGAC
>CAYYZH010000113.1:0-13066 GCA_964475765.1 uncultured Limibaculum sp. | reverse complement strand
GGCATGAAGATGTCCAAATCAGTCGGCAACTCGGTCGAACCGGAAAAAGTGATCCAGCAATATGGCGCGGACATTCTGCGGCTTTGGGTGGCACAGACCGATTACACCATCGATCAGCGCATCGGGCCGGAGATCCTGAAAGGCGCCGCCGACAGCTATCGCCGCCTGCGCAACACCTTCCGCTACATGATCGCAGCCCTGGACGGGTTCAGCGCTGACGAGGCGCTGGACGTTGCGGAAATGCCGGAGCAGGAACGCTGGGTGCTGCACCGTCTGGCGGAATTGGATCAAGCGGTGCGAAATGGGTATGCGACCTATGATTATCAGGGCGTCTACCAGCAGCTCTTCGCGTTCGCGACCTCGGATCTGAGCGCGTTCTGGTTCGATATCCGCAAGGATGCGCTGTATTGTGATGCACCCGATAGCACCACGCGGCGGGCGGCCCGGACCGTGATGGATCTGGTGTTCCGGCGGCTCACGACATGGATGGCACCGATCCTGGTCTTCACCATGGAGGAGGTCTGGCTGAGCCGGTTCCCGGGCGACGACAGCTCCGTGCATCTCGAAGACTTCCCGGAGACACCAACTGCGTGGCTGGACACTGCATTGGCGGAGAAATGGGCCGGGATCAGGCGGGTGCGCCGGGTCGTGACCGGAGCGCTGGAGATCGAACGGCGCGAGAAACGGATCGGGGCTAGCCTTGAGGCGGCACCGGTTGTCCATGTCGCCGACGCAGACATCCGGGCGGTACTGGAGGATCAACCGTTCGCGGATCTCTGCATCACCTCGGACATCTCGGTCAGCGCGGACCCTGCGCCAGCGGACGCCTTCCAGAGCGACGACACCGCCGGAGTTGCTGTTGTGCCGGTCTTGGCCAAGGGCAAGAAATGTCAGCGGTGCTGGAAAATCCTGCCGGATGTCGGGCTGCATGCGGACCCGAATCTCTGTCAGCGCTGCCAGACGGTTGTGGACGCGGCCTAGGCCTTTCATCCGGCCAAACGCGCCAATATGCAGCCTGTGGGAGAGCGCTTCACAGGCTGCACACGCAAGACGTGCAGTATCGGCATTGAAATCGCTAATCCACTGTATGTGATACGACCTTTGTCGTAGATTTGCGCGCCCGCTGGGATCTTTGGCGGGGGAGCGTAGGGTGACAGTTATGTTTGGACGGAGTGCAGGCCTTTTGCTTGCGATCGCGGTGTGCGCGACAGGGTTCACGGCGGGGTTCGCGGCGGTTCATGCCGATGACGGGACCGCGAAGACACGGACGGCCGAGAACGGCGCGGTTCTGCCGATGCCGCGGATCGACAGCCTTGCCTGCGACGAGATGCATGACATCCTCATGAAATTCTCCGCCAGCGACTATCGCAAGGCCGGTGAAGTGCCGGAGGACCACCCTGACCGGAGCATCTTCGAGTACGAAAACCGTCTGGCGACGGCGCATTACACCGATTGCCAGTCCGGACAGGCGCAGTTCGAGACGACGGGAGAGACGTTCTCGCGCGGCTTCAAATAGGCGTAGGATCAGAGGCAGCCCCTGCCCTTCACAAATTTGCTTTTCATCAACGATGCGCCCGGGCTATCAGCCCCGAATGCGCAGTCGTCTTTTCTTTCGGATCATCCTGCCCATTGCTCTGGTCTGTCTGATCGTGGACCAGGCGACGAAGTGGTATGTAGTCGAGTATCTCGACCTCAAGACGCTGGGATCGCTCGAAGCGGTCCCACCGTATCTTAATCTCCGCATGGCGTGGAACACCGGCATCAATTTCGGCATTCCGCTTGGCGATCGGTGGTTTCTGATCGCGCTGACCTTTGCGATCTCGGGCGGGCTGATCTGGTGGGTGCTCAGGCGCGGCAGTCCGGTACTGGCCTGGGGCGCGGGCGCGGTGCTGGGCGGAGCCATTGGCAACGCCTGGGACCGGGTGGTCTATGGCGCCGTGGCCGACTTCATAAACAACTCCTGTTGCGGCATCCAGAACCCGTTTTCCTACAATGTCGCCGATGTCGCGATCTTTGCCGGTGCCATCTGGATCGCGATCAGGGCGTAAGGCCGCCCCGCCCGCACGCCATTGCACTTGAGACGGAGAACAGCCAATATACCGTCCAATAACGAGCAGATGCGTAGACACGGAAACAAACAGAGGTCTCGCCAATGTCGGGCACGCTGAAAATCTATCGTCTGGGCACCATGGCGTTATGCCTTGGCGCGTTGATGGCATGTGACACCATCGGAAACCCGTTTCAGGCTTTGGGAACACGCCCCCCGGCCCCCGACGAGTTCCAGGTCGTCTCGCGCAAGCCGCTGAACATGCCTTCCGGTCTGGCGTTGCCCGAGCCGCGCCTTGGCGAACGCTCGCCCCTCGATCCGACACCCGAGCGCGACGCGCTGACAGCCCTGCTTGGCCCCGATGCGGGCACGCCTATCCCGTCGGCAAGCGCAGGCGAGCAGGCGCTTCTGGCCGCGGCAAACGCCAATTCGTCGAACAGCGAGATCCGCCAGGTCATCCAGGAAGATCTTGTGACCGCCGACAGCAACGAGAAATACGAGCCGCCCTCGATCTTCGAAGTCTTCGGCTCGGACGGCAAGCAGCCAGTCAAGGATGCGCTGAACCCGGCCGCAGAAGCGCGCCGGCTGCAAACCCAGGGCATTGCCGCGGCGCCGATCGACCCGGACGACCGTCCGGCTGCGGCGGCAGCCCCGAAGTCCGACGAGGGACTGAATTCGGATGGCAACGTGCTGACCTACGATACTGCTGATGGCAAACCGAAGCGACCGCTCGAATACAGCACCCCTGCATTTGAGTAGTTCGGTCTCGCCCCTATATATTTTGCAGTCCTGAAACACCGGAGGTCCGGATGATCCGACGCCTGATTGCTGCGGCATGCCTTTCCATTGCCTTGCCCGTTATTTCCCTTGCAGATCAACCCGTTACCAGTTTCACGCTGGACAACGGAATGGAGGTCGTGGTGATCGAGGATCACCGCGCGCCCGTGGTCACGCACATGGTGTGGTACCGTGTAGGCTCTGCCGACGAGCCGCGCGGCGTCTCCGGCATCGCACATTTTCTTGAACACCTGATGTTCAAGGGAACGGACGAAATCCCCGACGGTGCGTTCTCGAAGATCATCTCCGAGAACGGCGGGCAGGACAACGCTTTCACCTCCTATGATTACACCGGCTATTTCCAGCGCATCGCTGCGGACCGGCTGGATCTGGTGATGAAGATGGAGGCCGACCGCATGGTCGATGCAGTCATCACCGAGAACCATGTGGTGACCGAACGCGATGTGATCATCGAGGAGCGCAACAGCCGTACGGATAACTCGCCGGATGCGCTGTTCTCGGAGCAGATGCGGGCAGCGCTCTATCTCAATCATGCCTATGGGGTGCCGATCATCGGCTGGCGCCATGAAATGGAAGAGCTGTCGCTCGACGATGTGATGGAGTTCTACGAGCGCTATTACGCTCCCGACAACGCGATCCTCGTGGTGGCTGGCGATGTGACACCGGATGAGGTGCGCACGCTGGCCGACAAGCATTACGGCGTGCTGAAGCCATCCGGCAATCCTCCGGATGCGCGCCCGCAGGAGCCGCCGCAACTGGCGCCGCGCCGCATCGAGATGTTCGACGCGCGGGTCCGTCAGGACTATGTCATGCGCTCCTATCTGGTGCCGACCTACCAGTCGGAGAACCCGAAGCAGGCGGCGGCGCTCAGCATCCTGAGCGCTGTGCTGACCGACGGGATTGCCTCGCGCATGTCCAAGGAGATGCAGGTCAATCAGAAGATCGCGATCTCGACCGGCGGCTGGTACTCGCCCCAGTCCCGCGATGCGACGGGCTTTACGCTCTATGGTGTGCCCGCACAGGGCCATTCGCTGGATGAGGTCGAAGATGCGATTGATGCCATTCTCGCCGAGATGGCCAAATCAGGCCCGACCGAAGAGGAGATCGCCCGCGTCAAGCGCGTGATGCGCGCGAGCCGGATCTTTGCGCAGGACAGCCAGTCCTCTCAGGCCCGCCTTTATGGTGCTGCGATGTCCATGGGCTTTTCCGTTGAGGACGTACAGAACTGGCCGGATGTGATCGAGAGCATCACGGTCGAGGACGTGCGAGCCGCGACCGAACATCTCAAAATCGAGGCTTCGGTTACCGGACGCCTGATGCGCGGGGAGTCGGAAGGATGAGCATGTTTAGACCTTTTGGCGCCGCGGTCGTTGCGTTCGGCCTGACCCTTCCCTCTCTGGCTCTGGCTGAGGTCGAGATCCAGGACATCACCAGCCCGGGCGGGACAACCTTCTGGCTGGTCGAGGAGCCGTCGATCCCCATCGTCGCCATCGAGATCGGCTTCGACGGTGGCAACCGCTTGCTGGCCACGGACAACCCGGGGCTTGCGAGCTTCGCAATGTCCTTGATGAACGAAGGCTCGGGGGATCTCGACGCTGTGGCCTTTGCCAACAAGTCGGATGATCTGTCCGCCCGCATCGGCTTTGGGTCAGGTCGCGATTCTGCAGAGGTCAGCGCGCGTTTTCTGGTCGAGACCCTGGATGACGGCATCGATCTGATGGCGCTTGCCATGGGCCAGCCACGGTTCGATCCCGAACCGGTCGAGCGGGTGCGCGGGCAGATCCAGTCCTCGATTGCCCAGTCCCAGACCGATCCCAGTGATATTGCGGGGCGCGAGTGGTTTGCGCGGGCCTTCCCCGGCCACGCCTATGGCATTCCATCCAGCGGCACCGCCGAGAGCATCGCGGCCATCACGGTCGAGGATCTCAACCGGGCGCACAAGACGCTGCTCACGCGCGCGAACGCTCATATCGGCATTGTCGGCGCCATCGATGCGGCCAAGGCCAGCGAGATCGTCGACCGCTTGATGGCGGTTTTGCCCGAGGGCGAACCGGTTACCCGCGATTCGGTCACGAGTGTGCCTCCGCCCGGCGTGCACATCGTTGAACAGGACGTGCCGCAGTCAGTCGCTGTGCTGGGCCATATCGGCATTCCGCGCACGGATCCGGATTTTATCCCAGCCTTCGTGGTGAACCGCGTGCTGGGCGGCGGCGGGTTCTCGTCACGTCTGATGGAGGAAGTGCGCGAGAAGCGCGGGCTGGCCTACTCGGTCTATTCCTACCTCTCCGTCATGGACGAAGCGCAGCTCTACATGGGCGGCGTACAGACCGCGAATGAGCGCATTGCCGAGAGCATCGAGGTCATCAAGACGGAATGGGCCAAGATGGCCGCCGACGGTCTGACCGAGGAAGATCTGGAAAAGGCCAAGAAGTACCTGACCGGGGCTTTCCCGCTCCAGTTCGACTCCAATGCCAAGATCGCCAACTATCTGGTCTTTGTGCAGATGGAGGATCTCGGGATCGACTATTTCAACAAGCGCAACGGGCTGATCGAAGCGGTCACGCTGGAAGACACCAAACGCGTGGCCGAGCGGCTTCTGAAGCCCGAGAACCTGTCGATCGTGGTTGTTGGGAAACCCGTCGGCCTCTGATCTGCCACCAACCTGCCCCCTTGCACTTGGCGCGGGGCTGAGCAACGATCCCTCCGATTTTGAGTTGGAGGGATCTGATGCTGGATGAACCGACAGATATCGCTGCGCGCTATGACCGCGACGGGTATGTCTTCCCGATCCGCGTGATGAGTGAAGCCGAGGCCCTGGGCCACCGCGCAACGCTGGAAAAGGCCGAAGCGATGGCTGCGGACAATCCCGAAGGGCATCAGTTCTTTCGCGAGTACTCGAACATGGCGCTCGACTTTGTCGACCGCATTACCCGCGATCCCGCGGTGACGGACCCGGTTGCCAAGATCCTCGGCGAGGATGTTCTTGTGCTGACCTGCGGCTTCTTCACCAAGGAGCCCAAGAGCACGGCCTATGTCAGCTGGCATCAGGACCTGCACTACTGGGGTCTGGAGGGAGACGATGAAGTGACGGCCTGGATCGCGCTGTCGCCAGCAACCCGCGCATCGGGCTGTATGCGCTTCGTGCCGGGCTCTCACAAGGAGATCGTCGCGCACAAAGACACGTTTGCCGATGGCAACCTGCTGACCCGCGGTCAGGAGATCGCGGTCGAAGTCGATGAGGAAGACGCCATAGCTGTGGAACTGGCGCCCGGTGAGATGTCGCTGCACCACGGGCGGCTGTTTCATGCCTCAGATCCGAATGGCAGCGATGACCGCCGGATCGGTCTTGCGATCCGCTATATCCCGTCGTCAATGTCTCAGATCGGCGGCTCGAAGATGAGCGCAACGCTGGTGCGCGGGCAGGACCGGTATGGCAATTTCGATCTGGTCGACGGGGCCGCTGGCCTGCTGACCCCAGCTGACATCGCCAAACATGCGGATGTGAGTGAGCGCCGCCGCAAGACCATCATGCGGGAGACCTGACAGCGCGCACTGTCCCGGACTTGATCCGGGACCCCTCCGTTGTGCCACGAAGAGGTCCCGGATCAGGTCCGGGACAGTGCCCTTCACGTCAGTCGGTCTCTACCTGCCAGCTTCCGGTCAACGCGGTGATCAGGGTCTCTGCCGCATCATCCGGCAGCATCTGTCCCGCCTTGACCTGCCCGGACAAACGGGCCAGTTCCGCTTGCGCCCGAGGGTTTCGATGCAAAGCATCCATCATCCCGCGTGCCAAAGCGTGACGCATCGCGGTCGTGGCCTGTTCAGCCCGGCGGCGCTCCAGCCATCCGGCCTCGCGGCGCCAGTCGTGCAACTCAGCCACAGCATCCCATAGCGCCTCCAGCCCGTCCCCAGCCACCGAGGAGACCGTGACCGCCTGCGGATAGCCCTCCGCATCGCCGTCGCGGCGGCGCATCAGGCCGAGCGCGCCCGCGTATTCTGCGCGCGTCGCTTCCGCCACAGGCTTGAGCGCTCCGTCGGCCTTGTTGACCACGATCAGATCGGCAATCTCCATGATGCCGCGTTTGACCCCCTGCAACTCGTCTCCTCCAGCAGGCGCAAGCAGCAACAAAAAGACATCCGTCATCTCGGCGACCATGGTCTCGGATTGACCAACCCCGACCGTCTCAACCAGCACGGTGTCATAGCCTGCGGCCTCGACCAGATGGATGGTCTCGCGCGTGCGCCGGGCCACTCCGCCCAACTCACCGAGACTGGGCGAGGGCCGGATAAACGCGGCGGGATGACGGGCCAACAGCTCCATCCGCGTCTTGTCACCGAGGATAGACCCGCCAGAGCGCGACGAAGAGGGATCGACCGCCAGAACCGCCACGCGGTGCCCGGCCTCGACCAGCTTCATGCCCAGCGCTTCGATGAATGTCGACTTGCCCACCCCCGGAGTGCCCGACAACCCGATCCGCCGTGCGACGGAACCCGGGGGGGCCACCCGTTCCAACATCTCACGCGCCTGACGGCGGTGATCGGAGCGAGTGGATTCGACCAGAGTGATCGCCCGGGCCAACGCCCGGCGCTCGCCTGCTGCGACGCGGCGGGCAAGATCGTCTTGGTCCGTCTGATCTGCCATTTGGTCCATCGCCTCGACGCGCTATAGTGTGGAACGCTCTCCGGGCCGTCTGAATAGGCCAATCCGGGCAGAGCATCAACGGAGGCAGAGTATGTTGCTTTCTCGATCGAAGCTGACCGCCAGCGTGGTGACGCTGGCCTTGTCCCTGACGCCTTCTCTCGGCTCGGCAGCGGACAAGGTCAACAGCATCTATGATTTCTATCTTGGCGGGATCAAGGCCGGGGAACTCAGCATCGACGCGACGTTCTCAGGCAAAAAATACAAGGCGCAGTCCGTGCTCAAGACCGCCGGTGTGGTCGGTTTTGTCTACAAAGCCGCCTTCGAGGCCAAGACAGTCGGTAAGCGCGACGGGACCTCTCTTGTGCCCAGACGCTTCTCCGCCGACTCGCGGATGAAGAAAAAAGAACAATCCGTCGAGATGGTCTACCGCAACAACGCCCCGGCACGGGTCAGCGCAGAACCGGCCTTCCAGCCCAAGCCCTGGGAGATCGATCCGACAGAACAAGGCGGCACACTCGATCCGATTTCGGCGGCGCTGACGGCGCTTGCGCCTGCCCCGGTTGGCGAGATCTGCAACACATCCGTCGAGGTCTTCGACGGGCGGCGACGCTATGCCATCGATCTCGGCGCCCCGGTCAAGGACGGCAAACGGATCAAATGCCCAGCCGTCTATCGCCGCATCGCGGGCTTCAAGCCAAAGATGATGAAAAAGCGTCCAAGCTTCCCGTTTAACATCTGGTATCAGGAACGACCGGATGGAAAAGCCGAAGTGGTGCGCGGCGCAGGCAGCAGCATGTTCGGCCTCGCGGTCATTCTGCTGCGCCAGCCGGGGTAACGCCAGCAAAGACGTATCCCCGGCGACCAGCCGGGGATTCCGTTTGGTCCGATGCGCTACGCCGCAACAACAGTCTGACGCTGACGGCCGAGACCTGCGATCTCCAGTTCCATCACATCACCGGGGTTCAGGAACACCTGCGGGCTCATACCCGCACCAACGCCCGGCGGCGTGCCTGTCGGAATGATGTCGCCTGGCTCCAGCGTGATGAACTGCGAGATGTGGCTCACGACCGTCTGGACCTGGAAGATGAAGGTCTTGGTCGAGCCCTTCTGCATGGTCTTGCCGTTCACGGTCAGCTCCATCGCCAGACTGTTCGGATCCGGCACTTCGTCCTTGGTCACCATCCAGGGGCCGAGCGGTCCAAACGTTTCGTGGCTCTTGCCCTTCAGCCACTGGCCGCCCGGGCGCTGGGTCTGAAACTCACGCTCGGAGACATCGTTGAAGCAGGCATATCCCGCCACATAATCCATCGCCTCGGCTTCGGAGACATACTTCGCGCGTTTGCCGATCACGATGGCAAGCTCGACCTCCCAATCAAGCTGGGTCGAGCCGCGCGGCTTTTCCACATCGTCGTTCGGCCCCGAGAGCGCCGTCACGGCCTTGGAAAACAGCACCGGCTCAGTCGGGATCGGGTTGTTCGTCTCGATCGCATGGTCGGTGTAGTTCAGCCCGACGCAAATGACGTTGCGCACATCTCCAACACAGGCCCCGATCCGCGTATCCGCCGCGACTTCCGGCAGCGAAGCCGGGTCAATCGCGCCGAGCTTGGCCAGCCCGTCCGCGCCCAGAACAGCCCCGGTGATGTCATCGACATGGGCGCTAAGATCGCGGATCGTGCCGCCTGCATCCATCATGGCCGGCTTTTCCGCGCCTTTCGGCCCCACACGCATCAGCTTCATCGCATTTCTCCCAGTTTGGTTTTGCCGGTTCTTGCCGCAGCCACTCCGAATTGTCGAGAGAGGTTTGCGCATCGTCATGGCGCAGTCCCGGCACATCGAGACCACCAAGGGCGCCAACAGAAAGTAGAGCGAAACTTATTCTACAATTACAGATTGTACTCACGGGTAAGCCAACGTATGTTCCAACTGATCATTTTGTACCTGTTTGAACTGTGCCCATGACCGACGAACCTCACTATCTCGAGCAGGAGCTCGTCGAGCAGATCCAGACGAACCCGGCCATGTGGGAGTTTCTCCAGACCTCGTCACTTGACGGCGTCTGGTACTGGGATCTCGAGAACATCGAGAACGAATGGATGAGCCCCGAGTTCTGGCGCCTGTTCGGAATCGATCCGTCAACCCGAAGCCACAATCCGGCCGAGTGGCAGGACATGATCAATCCGGACGATCTCAAGGTCGCGCTGGAAAACTTCAACAAGCACTGCGCTGATCCCGACCATCCCTACGATCAGGTCGTGCGGTACCGCCATGCGGACGGGTCCACGGTTTGGGTCCGTTGTCGCGGGCTGGCCATTCGCGATGAGACGGGCAAGCCCGTTCGTATGCTGGGCGCGCATAACGACATCACCGCGACCAAGCAAGCCGAGGAGCTTGCTCTGGCAGCACAACGCGCAGCGCAGACTGCGAACGAGGAGTTGCGCGCCTTTGCTTTCTCGATGTCGCACGACCTCAAGGCCCCGTCGAACACGCTCAAGATGGTGCTGAACGAGATCAGGGAGGAGCATCTCTCGGAGCAGACTGAAGACGTGCAGGAGCTGTTCGACATCTGCACTGGAGTCGTCGACCGTATGCAGATGCAGATTGACGATGTTCTCACTTTCACACGGGTCGTGGCGGAGGAGAATCTTACGCTCTCCCCCATCTCGCTGAATGAAGCAGCCGCGGCGGTCCTCGACGATCTGGCCGGAGAGATCAAAACGCGCGAAGCAACGGTTAACATCGGCGCGCTTCCCGATGTCATGGGAGCCGAGGTCCAGATCCGGGCCCTCCTTTCCAACCTGATCGGCAACGCCTTGAAGTACCAACGCCCCGATGTGGCGCCGATCATCGAAGTGCGAGACGACAGCGCACCCGGCGCACGGCATGTCTCGATATCAGTGTCGGATAACGGCATGGGGATTCCAGCCGCAAGCCAGGAACGGGTCTTTGAGATGTTTCAGCGCTTGCACCGGTATGACGAGATTTCGGGAACCGGGCTTGGGTTGGCGATCTGCCGGCGCGTCGCGCAGTCCCTGGGCGGCAGTATCTCATTGACCTCAACGCCGGGCGAAGGGACGACGTTCACCATATCCCTCAGGCGGGCCTGACAATCGGGCGCCTTATCAACCGGGCGCCCGCGCACCCACCGCTTCGCGCCAGTGCCGACGACAAAGGCTGATGTAGCGGTCATTGCCGCCTACTTCGACCTGCGCACCTTCCATCAGAGCGTTGCCCTCTGCGTCCACGCGGATCACCATCGTGGCTTTCTTTCCGCAATGGCAGATCGTACGGACCTCGCGCATTTCGTCCGCCAGCGCGAGCAACGTGGCCGATCCGGGGAAGAGCTCCCCCCGAAAATCCACCCGCAGGCCATAGCACATGACCGGCACGTCCAAATCATCTACCGCGCGGGCGAGTTGCCAGACCTGTTCGCGGGTCAGCCATTGCGCCTCGTCTACCATCACGCAGGCGACCGGACCCTTGGCCAATCGCCCCGCGATCATGGCAAAGAGGTCGCTGTCGCTCGCATAGGTGTCCGCCTCTGCCGCGATCCCGATACGGCTGGCGATCTGCCCCTGCCCCGACCGGCCATCGAAATCGGCGGTGAGCAGGTACGTCTCCATGCCCCGTTCGACATAGTTGTAGGACGCCTGCAAAAGCGCGGTCGACTTGCCCGCGTTCATGGTCGAGTAGTGAAAGTAGAGCTTGGCCATCAGGCACAGCCCGTGTCAGGTCGACCAGCCGCCGTCGATGACAAAGTCCTGCGCGGTGATGAACGCGCTCTCGTCTGAAGCGAGATAGACGACGAGCGCCGCAATCTCGTCGGCACTCGCAAGGCGCCCCATCTTCTGGCGGGCGATGAAGTCAACCTTGGCCTTGTCGTAGTCGCCAGTGGCGCGCAGCCGGTCGTGCAGCGAAGGCGTGTCCACCGTGCCGGGACAGATCGAGTTCACGCGGATGCCCTGCTCGACATAATCCTTGGCGACGGCCTTGGTCAGACCGATCACCGCGGCCTTGGACGCACCATAGAGCGTGCGGTTCGGCGCACCGTAAATGCTCGAGGCCGCGGACGCCATGTTGATGATCGAGCCACCGCCGCGCTCCAGCATGCCCGGAACCACGGCCTTGATCGTGCGGAACATCGCCCGGACGTTCAGGTTGAAGGCAAAGTCGAAGTCCTCGTCGGTGACTTCCAGAACCGTGCCAGCGTGAACAAAGCCCGCGCAGTTGAACAGGACGTCGGCCTTGGCGGCGGGCACCATCTCGGCAATCGCCTCGGCGCTCAACGCATCGAGGACATGGGTTTCACAGTCCAGACCTTCGAGCAGGGCCGCATCCCGGTCGGTTGCGACGACATGCGCGCCTTCGGCCATGCACATCTCGGCACTCGCCCGTCCGATACCGGCGCCTGCCGCCGTGATAAAGATCCGCTTTCCCTTGAGCCGCATGGTCTCCCCCTGCATTGTTTGCCCCGTTCTGGCGCGGTGCGCAGCGGTTTGCAAGGGGAGGTCGTTATGATCATCAAGGCGATAGAAACGCTGAGGCTGGAGGAGTTTCCGAACCTCCTTTGGGTGGTGGTCGAAGACAGCGAAGGCGGGCGCGGCACGGGCGAGAGTTTCTTCGGCACGCCCGCGACGGATGCGTACCTGCACGAGACTGCTGCGCCGCTCCTGATTGGGCAGGATGCGCGGGACCGTGAGGCGATCCGGCGGCGTCTGGCGCCGTATGTCGGCTACAATGGTGCCGGGGCCGAGGTACGCGGAGCCTCGGCGGTCGACATGGCGCTCTTTGATCTGTGGGGGCGGCACCTGAACCAGCCGGTCTGGCGCCTGCTGGGCGGGCGCTGCCGCGAGCGTATCCGCACTTACAACACCTGCGCGGGATACAAATACGTGCGCGGTGCCGTAGGCCAGACCTCGGAGAACTGGGGGCTGGGCGGCGCGGAAGGGCCATATGAGGATCTCGACGGGTTCCTGACCGATGCGGGCAAGGTGGCTGAAAGCCTTTTGTCTGAGGGGATCACCGGTATGAAAATCTGGCCCTTCGACTTTGCGGCTGAAGCCTCACACGGGGCTGCGATCACGCCGGACCAGTTGGCGGAAGCGATGGAACCCTTTGCGAAGATCCGCAATGCTGTTGGCTCCGAGATGCAGATCATGGCCGAGATGCATCTCCTCTGGCAGCCGCACGCGATGGCCGAGATCGCCCGGGCGCTGGAGCCCCACGATATCTACTGGATAGAGGACCCGATGCCCGCCACCGCGCCGTCGAGCTGGGCTGATCTGCGCCGTCAGGTCCGGCCGAAGATCGCCGGATCCGAGACCATGGCGACCCGCGCGGCGTTCCGATCGTTTATGGAGACCGGTGCGCTTGATGTGGTGATCATGGATCTCGGCTGGTGCGGCGGGCTGACCGAGGCCAAGGCGATTGCCTCGATGGCGGAGGCATTTCACCTGCCCATCGCGCCGCATGACTGTACCGGGCCATTGGCTTGGGCCGCTTGTACGAACCTGACGATCAACGCGCCGAACGCGCTGGTGCAAGAGAGCGTGCGCGCGTTCTACTCCGGCTGGTACACGGAA
>CAYYZH010000112.1:296-13165 GCA_964475765.1 uncultured Limibaculum sp. | reverse complement strand
TCTGGCGATCAGCCTCATGTCCGACATGTTCATCCCGATCCACAAGGCCCTATGCGCAGCAACCGAGGCTATGGACGATGAACTCAAGGCTATCGCTCGGGACAACGATCTCGCGCGACGGCTGATGACTGTTCCAGGTGTTGGTCCGGTGGTCGCGCTATCCTTTATCGCGACACTGGACGATGTGCGCCGGTTCCAAAGAGCCAGAGATGTTGGTGCTTTTCTCGGGCTCACGCCCCGGCGGCATCAGTCCGGAGAGGTAGATTGGTCCGGGCGCATCTCCAAATGCGGAGACCGGGATCTTCGGCGACTGCTCTATTCGGCGGCCACCACACTGATCACGCAAGTCAGAAAAACGTCACCATTGCGCACCTGGGCCCTGCGCCTTCAGGAGCGTAAGGGCTTCAAGAAAGCCGCCGTCGCAACGTCCAGAAAGCTCGCTGTGGTGATGATGTGTATCTGGCGCGACGGAACCATCTTTGATCCAACGCAGGAGGGCATCGTCTGAATCGACCCCAACCCGGCCTAGGAGATCCTGGGCGGGTTCGACGTCCTTCGGGACGGAGGCGGATCAAGCCAGTCATAAGCTGCTGGAGGAGCACACGCTCACTTCGCGAATGACATTCTGGCCGATCAGCTCCCGGACGCCATCAGGAAGCGGCACAGCCGACTTCGTAGAGAACCGCGACCCCGAATGACCGAGAAACCGCACTTGACCCTCCCGCAAACAGAGAGCAGCTTTGTCCCCGCCTGCCGTCTTTGGTCAGCACTGGGCAAGCGAACAAGCCCTACCGAAACAAACGGGTCGTTGCAGAAAGCTCAAACTTCTGCCTACCTCCCCGCTGAATATCGCATCTCTGCGTGTTCCACTCGGTCGGGTGATTGAAGCGCCAGACTGCAATACCCACTCCTATGGACAATCCAGCAGGATGCGATCGGCGAACAATGCGCCAACATTGTTGATCGTCGGTGTCTCCTCCCGTCCCAATGACGCAAGAGTGGCTTGCAGAGCGATCAGACCGGTGTCCGGGTCAAAGGGCACGGTCTCGACCATGCAGGTTTTGGGACCATTGTTCAGGTTCGGATCGTCAACGAGAGAGAACGCATAATAGTAGGTGGCCTCATAGAATGCGATCTCGACGGCGCGCGCCTCGATCATCGTCGGATCGTCCAGGTGCCGCCGAAAATGAACCACCAGATTGTCGTCCAGTATCTCGACATCAAGGGCATCCGGTCCGGAAAGTGACTGGTCTTGCCCGTCAATCGAAAGATGCGTGGCACCGTCGAACCCGTCTGGCCACTTCATCTCATTCTCGATCAGCTTTGAGCGATCCTCCGGTGTGAGCGATCCGTCCGGATTGGGAACCACATTGAGGGATGAGAGAACATAGAGCGTCTCGAAGAGATCGTATCGCCATGTCACATCGAGGGCTGTCAGCGTGCCCGCGTCGTCGAACACAAAATCGACCTTACCGTCCACGAACACATGCGGATGTGCAGCCGTCTCGCGGACCAGTCCCGCCAGGACGATCATGGCGAGGACCAGATGCGCAGCCGACCTGAGGATTGCTTGAGGGGTCATGATGCAAGTTCTGCGGTGTGGGCGCCCTCTTGGAACGGCTGCAGTTGCGGCAGGAACTTTTGGAATGCTTCCGCTGCTGCTTCGCGGGCAGAGCCTCCGACAATGAGGACCAGTCGCGTAGCATCGACCCCATCGGGCCAGCCATCCAGTAGCCGGAAGGGGCTCACGATGTGCCCCACAACGTGGACCACACAAGGCTCGTCCGGATGCCCATCCAACTCGACCATACCTTTCATGCGAAGCAGATCAGGACCCAGAGAGACCTGGAGGGCACGCACCGCATTCTCCAGCGCGTCAGGATCTAGAGGATCGGTTGCCGAGAAGCAGAAGGCCGAGGCCGTGTTGCCATGATTGTTGACATCGTGGTGGTGATGATCGTGGTCGTGCGCTGGCGCATCGAACTTCAGCCACGCGGCCACATCCGGGGGTTTCCCCGCTGGATCGAAGGCGGCGAGCGAGAAGACCTGTGCAGCGGTTATGTCGTCCACGTCCATCAAGGTTGCGTTCGGGTTCGATTTGGCTAGATGGTCTCTGAGTCTGCGAAGATCGCTCAGGGAAGCGGGATCACGGGACAGTCCGCATTTGGTCACCAGCAGAAGATCGGCCACTGCGACCTGACGTTGTGCTTCGACAAAGCGCGATATGCTGTCATCGCCATTGATCGCATCAACAAGGGTGACGACGCCGTTCAGGACGAAGCTCCTCAGCAGGTAGTCATTGGTCATGAACGCTTGCAGAAGCGGCAGAGGGTCGGCAAGTCCGGTCGTCTCGATCACAACCCTGTCGAAGGACGGTCCGACACCGCGTTTGGCCTCATCAAGAAGCCGGAGCAGAGTGAGCCGGATGTCTCCCGAAATCGTGCAACAAAGGCATCCGATCGACATTGCCGTCGCGCGTTCGTCTGACTTTGCGATCAGTGAGCCATCCACGCCCGCCTCGCCGAACTCGTTGACGACAACGGCGGTCTCCGAGAACCCGGGCTCAGCGATGAGGCGATTCAGGAGCGTTGTCTTGCCCGCACCGAGAAAGCCGGTGAGAATTGTGACCGGGATACGGGTCAAGGTTTCGTCCCCTTGCTGGCTTCGGGATGAGTTGCGCCCCAGAACTTTGGGACGTCACGGGCAATGCAGCGCCGCTCGGTCCTATCAATCTCCTGGATGACGACGCAGATGTGACGCAGGCGCTTCAGACTGGTTTTCCCGCGATTGGATGACACTCATTGGGCTCCCGAGGAATTGAGTGAGATCTGACTGTAGGCCAGCGCCGCCAGCCTGCGCACAGGTACAAGAGAACATTTCTTGAGTAAATGTAATAACATCACGCGATCGTCGTGAGCCGCGACCCCTTGTGGCGCTCACACGCATAAGACGCCCTTGAAGCACGTACTGTTATACCATAACAATAATGGGGTAGTCGGCGTCCTCCTGACAGGAGCGATGACCCGACATTGGAACAAAATTCGAGGCCATGATGATCTCCGAAGAATCCCGCCTTCCTGTGACCGTTCTGTCCGGATTTTTGGGAGCGGGTAAGACCACGCTCCTGAACAGGGTGCTCAACAACCGCGAAGGCCGCAGGGTCGCGGTCATCGTCAACGACATGTCAGAGGTCAACATCGACGCTGATCTGGTCCGGGCCGACACTGAACTTAGCCGGACAGACGAGACGCTGGTCGAGATGTCGAACGGTTGTATCTGCTGCACACTGCGCGATGATCTGCTGGCCGAAGTACGCCGCCTCGCGGCGGAAGGACGGTTCGACTATCTGCTGATCGAGTCGACCGGTATCTCCGAGCCGCTGCCTGTTGCTGCGACCTTCGAGTTCCGGGATGAGGAAGGCGAGAGCCTGTCGGACGTGGCCCGTCTCGACACCATGGTCACGGTCGTCGATGCGGTGAACCTGCTCAAGGATTATGCCAGCCACGACTTCCTGCACGACCGCGGTGAGACGCTCGGCGAAGAGGATGACCGGACGCTGGTACACCTTCTGACGGACCAGATCGAGTTCGCGGACATCGTGATCCTCAACAAGGTGGATGACGCAGGGCCTCAACGGGTCGATGCCGCGCGCAAGATCATCCGCAGCCTGAACGCCGATGCGAAGATCATCGAGGCCAACCATTCCGACGTGCCAGCGGACAGCGTGCTCGACACCGGCATGTTCGACTTCGAGAAAGCGCATGAGCATCCGATGTGGGCAAAGGAGCTTTACGGCTTTGCCGATCACGTGCCGGAGACCGAGGAATACGGCGTGACCAGCTATGTCTATCGGGCCCGCCAGCCATTCATTCCAGAGAAGGTGATGGCTGTGTTGAACGGAGAGATGCCAGGTGTCATCCGCTCCAAGGGGCACTTCTGGATTGCAACGCGCCCGGACTGGGTTGCTGAGTTCTCGCTCGCAGGGGCGCTCTCCTCGATCAAACCGCTGGGAACGTGGTGGGCGGCAGTGCCGAAGGAACGTTGGCCCGATCACGAAAGCGCGCGTGCCTATATGGAGGACAATTGGGTCGAGCCATGGGGAGATCGGCGCCAGGAGATCGTCTTCATTGGTGCCGGTATTGATTGGCCGGCCCTGAAGGCCCGCCTCGACGCGGCATTGCTGCCCGCAGTTGTTGCCACCAGTCCCGAGGATCTGCCTGATCTTCACGACCCATTCCCGGTCTGGCGGCGCGCCGAGGAAGCAGCATGAATTTCGTTCAGAGCCCCCCGGTGGAGTCCGCCATCGCCGTTGCTGAAAGCCCGGTCGAGCTTTCGGCAATTCATGCACCAGACTGTGCAGCAGCAATCTGGCCGCGCCAGCCGCTTGAGAGCTTTCAAGCCTGGATCGATGCATTGGCCCCGGAACAGTTGCCGAAGGCGCGCACGATCCTTCATCCCGGCAAAGTCCGGGAAGCCACATCGCAGATTTGCGATATTTGCGGAACGCCGGACTGTGCCGAACGGACACGGCTGGTGGACGATACAGCAGCACTGGCGGACATTTTTGCCAATCTCATGAGCGCCCCCTATCTGCAGTTGCGGCTCGACGTTGTCACCACGAATGCATGCCGCAAGTTTCACATCGATGCGCTGACGGCACGTTTGATTTGCACCTATCGCGGTCAGGGGACGCAGTACGGCTTATCGGCCGAAGGGACCGATCCTGAGCGGGTATCGACCGTGCCGACTGGCGCGCCGATTGTCCTGCGCGGAACAGAATGGCCCGAGAGCCCAAGTGCAGGTCTGTTGCATCGCTCACCGCCCATTGAGGGGACAGGAGAGACCCGGCTTGTCCTGGTGCTCGACCCCATAAGCGATCCGGACGAGCACGCGGAGCGTCACCTCATTCACTAACGAAAAAGCCAAAAACAGGAACGCTAGGGGAGAACCACCATGAAAACGCGTGCAGCTATTGCCTGGGAGCCGAACCGGCCACTGGAGATCGAAGAGATCGATCTCGAAGGTCCCAAAGAAGGCGAAGTCCTGGTGCGGATCGTCACGACCAGTCTTTGCCACACGGATGTGTTCACTCTATCGGGCGAAGATCCGGAAGGCCTGTTCCCGTGCATCCTCGGCCATGAAGGCTGCGGTGTTGTCGAGGAAATCGGGCCCGGTGTCACGTCGGTCAAGCCGGGCGATCATGTAATTCCGCTCTACGTTCCAGAAGATCCGGACTGTCCGTACATCAAGTCGGGCAAGACGAACCTTTGCCAGACCATCCGCCAGACTCAGGGCGCCGGGCTTATGCCCGATGGTACTTCGCGGTTCTCGTACAAGGGCAAGCAGATCCTGCACTACATGGGCACCAGCACGTTCAGCGAGTACACCGTGTTGCCCGAGATCTCTGTCGCCAAGATCGCACCAGAAGCCCCGCTCGCCAAGGCATCCGTGATGGGCTGTGCCGTGCCAACCGGAATGGGCGCTGTGCGCAACACCGCAAAGGTCGAGGCCGGTGCAACCGTCGCAGTCTTCGGGCTTGGCGCCGTCGGCATGGCAGTGATCCAGGGGGCTGTGATGAACGGCGCCTCCAAGATCATCGGCATCGACATCAACACGTCGAAGTTTCAACTGGCCAAGGCGCTGGGCGCCACCGAATGCATCAACCCCAAAGACTATGATGCTCCGATCCAGGAAGTGCTGGTCGAGATGACCGGGGGCGGACTCGACTATACGTTTGAGGCCGTTGGCAATGTCGATCTCATGCGCTCGGCGTTGGAAGCCTGTCACAAGGGCTGGGGTGAGTGCACTGTGATCGGCGTCGCGGGTGCCGGTCAGGAGATCTCCACGCGCCCCTTCCAACTGGTCACCGGCCGGGTCTGGCGCGGCACCGCATTTGGCGGCGTTCTCGGCCGGAGCGAACTGCCCGGAATGGTTGACGAATGGATGCGTGGAGACTTCAGCGTCGATCCCTACATCACGCACAACATGACCCATAACCAGATCAACACCGCCTTCGATCTGCTGAAAGCCGGCAAGTCGATCCGGTCCGTGGTCCACTTCCAGCCAAGCGAAACCATGACCGTCAACACTCTACCCGGTGAGATTGTTCCGGAATGACGTGATTGATAACCGCGGGAAGCCGTTGGTTTGGCGAGACTGTTGAGAGACGCTGTAGCGGCTCTCAGCCCAAACCAGTTCACTCCAGACAGACTGACTCCGTGTGGATGTTGTGCTGAGAAAACAATCGCTGAACGATACGGAAGCACGATCTGCCCTGATCACAACAAGCGTAATGCAGCAGCCAAGTGAGCGACTAAATCCCGCTCCCGACGTCTGTTGAGCAGAAAGCGAGCGTCCGAACTTGGCAACTCTCTCAACCAGGCCGAACCTCAGCGTTGAAGGGCAGATGTTGAACCCGCCAAGTATGCCCAGATGACAGCTTCGTCCCCGCGTGCTGGCCTTTTGGGGAACCGCGCAAGCGACCACGCCCGACCGAAACCATCGGATGTCAGTAGAGAGCCCGAGGCTGACGAAAACTATTTCAGGTTTTCTTTGCTTTCATCGTTTAACCCTGTCATGGGAATCGCCGCGAACGTTTTTCTTTTTCGACCTACTGTCTCCGTCAACCGGCTTCAGTCTATCGATCCAGACCGACCAAGCCGGGATGCCGCACCTCCGCGGGCATCAATTTGTATAGGAGACCACGGATATGGCCAACGGCACCGTGAAATGGTTCAACACCACTAAGGGCTTCGGCTTCATCGAACCGGATACAGGCGGCAAGGATGTGTTTGTTCATATCAGCGCTGTCGAGCGTTCCGGCCTGACGAGCCTCGCCGACAACCAGAAAGTCACGTTTGACGTGCAGGCCGGCCGGGATGGCCGCGAAAGCGCTGAGAACCTGCAGCTCGTCTGATCGAGCCAGATAGCAAGTTGTGGGGCGATGCTGGAGCGATCGAGTGCCGCCCCTTTTTTATGTCTCACCGGTACCACCACACATCATGCGCCTAGGCATCGAATTGGGTCCCTACCGCTGACGGTAGGTTTTCCCCGAGTTCGGACCTCAGCGACTTGGCCGACCAAACGCGGCCCAGTCTGCAATCCGGGGGACTCTCATCATCAGCATTGGCTTGATCAGGGGTGAGGCGAACCGGTTGAGGTCCAGGGCCTCGTGCACGCCGACCGTCTCTGTCCCGTCGATCTGCGTGCGCACTGCGGCGCGGGAGTAGAACGGCGCGTGCAGCATTGCCATCACCTCGCGTGGGCGATAGCCGGCATCGGCCCTCGTCTCGCGGCGCACAAGCCACGGGTTCCGGGCAAACCGTGTCACAGCAGGCAGGTCCACCTGATGCGCTCCGCCATCGGTATCAAACCGTACGCCGACCGCGAGTTGCGTCCCATCCCGCCGGTCCGCGTCATAGGCCGTGACCGTGCCGCCCTTCGTCGGGTAGCGTCCCCAGGTCCAGTAGCTGAAGTCATCCTCCAGCGCGTGTGTCCCGAAGTTCGCATCGAAGTAGCCATGCCCGGACCACTGCCAATGCGACCGGTTCAGATCAACCTCGATCCGAGCGGTGGGCGCAAAGGGCCGCCAGACATGGCTGCCATCGGATTTCAGGGGCAGTTCCACATTCGTCAGGCCCTCTGGATAGAGCCGGATCTGGCCTTTCACGCGGCTGATGATCGGGTTCGACCACTCGTCGACGTCGATCACCAGCGCCCCGTCGCGCCATTCCATCGATGACGGCCCAACCTGGAACCTATGCCGCGATTGCTGTAGCGCGCCCTCGCCGCGCTCCGTCATGGTGAACCGCCCGCCCGGGCCGTAGAGCGCGACGTTGATGCAGACGTGGTTGTGGGGCCGCTTACGGCCGGACCACCGATACCAAGGCGAGAAGACCGATCCTATGAAACCGATGATCGAGACGCCGTAGCGGGAGTCATCCGAGAGGCCGTCGACATACCACCAGGCATAGCCGTCCGACGGGACCGCGAGATCGAAGCATGGTCCGTCAAGATCGCCTCGGCCGCGTGCCTCCCTGAGGTTGCAGCCATCGGCAGACCCGCCCCCGGATGCACGCCGCCCCCGGCCAGATAGAGCCCCGGGATCCGGCTCTGGACCGCCGGGCGCTGGAACGTCGCCATCATCCCATGTGGGCTGCGCCCGTAGATCGAACCGGCCGAGCCGGGAAACCGCGCCGCGAGATCCTTGGGTGTGGTCAGGTGCCGTCGCTCCGGCGCGATGTCGAAGTCCAGCCCGTGCCGGGACAACGTCCTGAAAGTGTGTGTCTGACATGCCCGGATCTCCTCTGCCGAAGTCTGTCCTTCGCCCTCGACAGGGGCGGCGTTCATGATGATCTCGAACCGCTCCGGCCCGTTTGGTGTAATCCCGGTGCCGCGGTCCTGCGCGCAAACGTAAAGGGTGGGGTCGGTGGGGATTGCGCCGCCCATGATCTCGCGGAACTCACTCCGGTAGTCGGCGCTGAAGAACACGTTGTGATGGGCCAGATCTCGCCCGGACGGCTTTGCTGCGAATGACCAGACATGCGCCGACAGAGAGCGCGGTGTGACGCCCGGTGCGTCGACGGCATCAGCAAGATCCGGGCCCAGCAGACCCGTGTGCAGGGCGGCGGGGTCTCCGTTGAAGACGATGCGTCCTGCGGTGAACTGGCTGCCATCGTCGAGGCGCACGCGAAATCCGGTCTCTCCGGCCCGGCACACCCTCTGGACCGCGCTGCCATAGCTGAACTCTACGCCGAGATCGGCGGCAGCTTTGGCAAGACCGTTGGCAAGCCCTGCCATGCCGCCTTCGATTCGCCAGACGCCACCCGCTTCGGCCTGCCAGATCAGCGATAGCAAGGCTGGCGCCTGAAATGGCGAGCCCCCGACATAGGTCGCGTACCGCCCAAAAAGCTGCTGGAGCCGCGGATCGCGGAAGGAGGAGGTCAGCGCACTCCACATCGTGCGGCCCGGCATCAGCCAGCCCAGCATCGAGGGCGCCTTGAGACAGGCCAACAGGATGCGTGTGATGTCAGGCGAGGCGGACCGCATAACCGGCGCATCAAAGGCCTGAAACATCGCCGATGTCCGCTTGTGAAAGGCTCGGAAGTCCTGCTCCCCCTCAGGTCCGGCAAATGCATGCACAGCATCGGCGGTTGCCTCAACATCCGCATGGAGATCCAGTGACGTGCCATCCGGCCACCAGTGCCGTGCCAGCAGGGGCTCGCGCACGGTTGTCACATAGTCGGCCATTTCGAGGCCTGCCTCAGCAAACAGCTCCCCGAAAACCGGGCGCAGGGTCAGAACGGTTGGCCCGGCATCAACGGGACCAGCGATGCTTGAGACCGTGCGGATCTTGCCGCCGGGATGATCGGCTGCTTCGACCACATGCACGGGTCGGCCAGCGCCCGCCAGCCGCAGCGCCGCGGCGAGACCGCCAACGCCTGCTCCGATCACAAGAGTGCTGTCCTGCGGAGGTGCCTTTGGCATCTCTCCTCCCTGATTTTGTAAGGTATTGTTGACACGCGGCTCCCGGTATGTCCAATTTTATGTACACAAGCGCTGTCCATTGAGATTGACGCTGAAAAACAAGGGTTGGAGGGCCGCATGACACTCGCGCACCGAATCGATCACGCGGTTTCCGAAGCCATCAGCAGGGCCGAGCGGCGGCCTGCGCCGCCGAAACTTGCAGCTGCGTTGGCCCATGCGGTTCTGCCGGGCGGTGCCCGCGTGCGCCCGATGCTGTCGCTTTCCGTGGCCCATGCGTGCGGAGACGACCGGCCCCGGCTGGCCGATGCAGGCGCGGCGGCGCTCGAGCTGATCCACTGTGCCAGCCTCGTGCATGATGATCTGCCCTGCTTTGACGATGCCGATATTCGCCGCGGCAAGCCGACGGTTCACCGCGAGTTCGGCGAGGAGATTGCCGTTCTGGTCGGCGACACGTTGATCATTTCTGCCTTTGAAACCCTGGCCTTGGCCGCTGCTGAGGACTGCGCGCGCTCTGCCGGGCTGATCCGTGTGCTGGCTTCGGCAACAGGTTCGCCGACGGGCATCTGCGCCGGACAAGCATGGGAGAGCGAAGCCGAGATTGACCTTCCCGCCTATCACCGGGCCAAGACCGGTGCGCTCTTTACGGCGGCCACCTGCATGGGCGCTGTCGCTGCCGGTGCGGATCCCGCGGATTGGGAGGAGCTTGGCTCGCGCATCGGCGAGGCCTATCAGGTCGCCGACGATCTGCGCGACGTGCTGCTCGACGAGAAGGAACTGGGCAAGCCTGCCGGTCAGGACGCCGTCCACAGCCGCCCGAACGCAGTGTCGGCCTACGGCGTTGAAGGCGCGGTCCGCAAGCTGAACGATTCGCTTTCGGCGGCGATTACATCGATCCCGGCCTGTCCGGGGGAGGCAGAACTCTGCGCCCTCGTGCGCAAACAGGCCGACCGTCTGATGCCCGAGGCCCTGATGCCTCACGCTGTCTGAAGCCATGACCGATATCGGCCATCCCGAACGCCCCGGTGCGATTTCCCGTCTGCTCGAGGGATTTCACAACTGGCATCTTGGTATGGTCGCATCGCCCGATTTTCAGCGCTGGGCGGCGAAATTCTGGCTGACGCGGGGCTTTGTCCGCCAGGAATCGGCGAAACTGCACGATCTGGTGTCGGGCTTTGTCTATTCGCAGACCCTGCTCGCCTGCACAGAACTTGGTATTCTCCACACGCTTCAGGATGGGCCGCGCACGGCGCGGGCGCTTGGCGCGCGGCATGGGCTGCCTTTGCAGCGCATGGAGACACTCTGTCAGGCAGCGGCATCTGTCGGCCTTATGGTGCGCCGTCGCGATGGCACCTACCGGCTGGGCCGTCTCGGTGCCGTGGTGCTTGGCGTGCCGGGTCTTGAGGACATGATCCGTCATCACCGGATCTTCTATCAGGACCTTGCCGATCCCGTCGCGCTGCTGAAAGGCGAGACGGACCCTGATCTCTCCCGTTTCTGGCCTTACACGCAGGGCGGTGCGGCGGCTGAACATCGCGAAACCGCGGCCGAATATTCCAACCTGATGGCGACGTCACAGACGCTGGTCGCGCAGGAAACGCTGGACGCCGTGTCGCTGAACGGAGCCACGCGGCTTCTGGATGTGGGCGGCGGCACGGGCATGTTCCTCGAACATGTCCAGGCCCGGTATCCTGATCTTGCGCTGCATCTCTTTGATCTGCCACCGGTGATCGAGGCGGCCCGCGCCCGTCTTGGTGCGGAGAGTCCGATCACCATGTCAGAGGGCAGCTTTCTGAGCGATCATCTGCCGAGCGGTGCCGATGCGATCAGCCTGATCCGGGTGCTCTACGATCATCGCGACCGTACGGTTCAGCCACTTCTGGACCGTGTATTCGCGGCGCTGCCCTCGGGCGGGCGCATCATTGTCTCGGAACCCATGTCAGGTGGCAGCCAACCCTGCCGTGCAGGGGATGCCTATTTCGGGTTCTATACGCTTGCGATGACCTCGGGAAAGCCGCGCAGCGCGGAGCGCCACAGTGCGTTGCTCGCTGAGGCCGGGTTCACCGCCATTCAGCACCACCCCACACGGCGGCCTTTCCTGACCAGCACGATCAGCGCCCGCAAACCCTGAACCTAATCACATCCTGAGTGTCCAAAATAATTGACATTCAATTCCGTAAACTTAAGCTGACAACTTAAATCTCCCAGATTCCGGCGCGGCCCGTGGCCTGCGTCCAAAACGCAAAAAGGGGGAAAGGGATGGAGACCACTGCTGTTGTCCTGCACGGCCCCCGGGGTCTGTCGCTGTCGAAGGTGCCTCTGGTGCCCGCGGATGCGCAGGACGTTGTCGTCGAGATTCATGCCTCCGGTATCTCCACCGGCACGGAAAAGCTGCTCTGGACCGGCGATATGCCGTCGTTTCCGGGTATGGGCTACCCATTGGTGCCGGGATACGAAGCCATCGGTGAAGTCGTCGAGGCCAACGCAAACACCAAGCTGCGTGTCGGCGATCGGGTGTTTGTGCCTGGTGCAAGCTGCTTTGGCGAGGTGCGCGGGCTCTTCGGGGCTGCGGCTGCTGAGATTGCGACAAGGCCGAATCGTTTGGTTCCTCTCGAGCCGGGCACAGGACCCGAGGGCGCGCTTCTGGCGCTGGCGGCAACGGCCCGCCATGTGATTGCGGCGCCCGGCGCGGAGCTGCCCGAGTTGATCGTTGGACATGGCGTATTGGGGCGCCTGATTGCGCGGCTGGTTCGGTTGCGCGGCGGTGAGCCGGTGGTGTGGGAGAAAGACCCCGCCCGGCGCGCCGGGACCCACGACTATGATGTGCTGGATCCCGAGGCCGACGAACGCCGCGACTATCGCGTGATCTGCGATGCCACGGGCGATGCCTCGCTCCTGAACAGTCTTATCATGCGTCTGAACAAGGGCGGCGAGATCGTGCTCGCGGGCTTCTATCCCGATCCGGTCAGCTTTGCCTTCCCGCCCGCCTTCATGAAGGAGGCGCGCCTGCGCATCGCCGCGGAATGGACCCGCGAAGACATGGTCGCCACGGTGTCGCTGCTCAATGCAGGCAAGCTGCGCCTCGACGATCTCATCACTCACCACGCACGCGCGGCGGATGCCGAGGCGGCCTACGCCCAGGCTTTCACCGACCGCGCTTGCCTGAAAATGATCCTTGATTGGAAGGGCTCCGCATGACCCCCGATGGAACTCCTGGCGGCGACATGGCCACGCCGATCATCACCGAAGACGGCTATGCCCGTCTGAAGGCCGAAGCCGCGATCGAACCCGATCCGGTTGCAACCGAGGTCACCAAAGAGACGCAAATCATTGCGATCTACGGCAAGGGCGGCATCGGCAAGTCGTTCACGCTGGCAAATCTCAGC
>CAYYZH010000112.1:0-286 GCA_964475765.1 uncultured Limibaculum sp. | reverse complement strand
GCGATCCGAAATCCGACACGACCTCGCTACTGTTCGGCGGCAAGGCGTGCCCGACGATCATCGAAACCTCGACCGCCAAGAAACTCGCGGGCGAGGAGGTCGCCATCGGCGATGTCTGCTTCAAACGCAACGGCGTCTTCGCCATGGAGCTTGGCGGTCCGGAAGTGGGCCGCGGCTGTGGCGGGCGCGGCATCATCCACGGCTTCGAGCTGCTGGAGAAGCTGGGCTTTCACGACTGGGACTTCGACTATGTCCTGCTCGATTTCCTTGGCGACGTGGTCTGCGG
>CAYYZH010000111.1:0-13310 GCA_964475765.1 uncultured Limibaculum sp. | reverse complement strand
ATCCGGGCCTTCGCCCCGAAACCGTTCCAGATCATGCCGACATCGACATCGCCGGAGACCAGCACGGCCTTGGCACCATCCGAGTTGAACGAGGCCCAATGGGTCTTGGCTGACTGCATCAGATCGTCGAGCGCTTTTAGCTGATCGCGATCCGTCGTGCATTGCGGGATGCCGAGGTGGATCGACGCCAGCGCCAGAACCTCGCCCTGACTGTCGAGCACATTGATCTTGCCCTTCAGTGCATCCGGCGGGTTGAAGATGATATCCGTCGTGCGGATGTCATCCTTGTAACTCTCGCGGTTGACCATGAAGCTGGTTGAGCCCCACTGATACGGGATCGAGTGTTTCCGGCCGGGGTCGAAATCGACGTCAACCCACTGGTCCTCAATGTTCCCCACATTGGCAAGCTCGCCTGCCGTAATCGTGTCCAGCATACCCTCGCCTGCGAGGATCTTGACCATGTAGTCACCTGGCACCGCCACGTCGTAAGCGCCAAGCTTGCCTGCCTTCAACGCCGCCAGAAGCGACTCGTTGGAATCGTAGGTGTCCATCGTCACCTCGACGCCATGCTCGGCAGCAAACTTGTCCAGAAGCTCCTGCGGGATGTACTCGAACCAGTGATAGATCGAAAGCTTACCTTCGGCCTGAGCCGCGCCCGCCGTCAGCGAAAGGGCAACAGCCGCCGCCCCGAATTTCAGTAGTGTTCTCATTGATACCTCCTGTCGTGTCAGAACGCCCGGGTTCACCCGGGTCATCTCGTCTGGTCGGTTCTCCCGATCCTCCCGATAAAGTAACTTAACGTCACCAGCACGATGGACACTCCCAGCATCATTGTCGAGAGCGCCATGATGTTTGGCTTAATTCCCTGCTTCACCGCTCCAAAGATCGCTGTGGGCAGCGTTTCGACCCCGGCGCCCTTGATGAAGTTGGTGATGATGAAATCATCGAGGCTGATGATGAAAGCCAAAAGGAAACCGGACAGGATCCCCGGCGCCATGAGCGGCATCAGCACATGCCGGAAGGCCGCCCATCTGCTGGCATAAAGATCCTGCGCTGCCTCGTCATAGATCCCCTCGATCCCCTGTAGGCGGGCGGCGATCGGCAGGTACGCGAACGGGATGCAGAATACGATGTGAGCGAGAAGGATCGATGTGTAGCCCAGTGTGAAGCCAATCACGCTGAAGAAGATCAGGGTCGCCACCGCCGTAATGATCTCCGGCACCATGATCGGCATCGAGATGAGGGCGAAGCTCGCCGCTCTACCCCGGAACTCACCACATCGGACCATGCCGACAGCTGCTGCCGTAGCGATCATTGTGGCTGCTGTCGCCGCCATCACTGCAATGGTCAGCGAATTCCAGGCTGCGGTTTTGAAGATGGCGGACTCTGGGCCGGTGAAGATCTCTGCATACCAGCGCAGCGAGAACCCGCCCCAACGTGTGATCGAGACCGAGTCGTTGAAGCTGTAGACCATCACGACGATCAGCGGCGCATAGAGGATGACGAGGCAAAGGACCGTCATGCCCAGAAACCCAGGGTAGTGGCGGACGTTTACCTGGCGGGCCACTACACCGCCTCCTGGTTCTGACGTCGTGCGTAGAAAAACAGCACGATCAACACCATGCTGAGCAGGATCATCGACGCCGCAGCCCCAAAAGGCCAATTGCCCGCAGCGCCCTTGAACTGATCCTCGATTAACGAGCCAATCATCCAGTTCTTGGCTCCGCCGAGCAAATCTGGCGCGAGAAACGCCCCGAGCGACGGCACGAAGACCAGAATGCATCCCGCAATCACTCCCGGCATCACCGCTGGGAGAACAATCAGGCGTAGGGTTGTCCAGCGGCCTGCATAAAGATCCGCCGCCGCTTCGGAGAGCGCGAAGTTATACCGCTCGACCGCGGCATAAATCGGCAACACCATGAACGGCAGGTACGAGTAAAAGAGACCAAGCTGCACAGCGAAGTCTGTGTTGATCATCTGTATGGGCTCCGAGATAACTCCCAGACCGAGCAGCGCCTCGTTCACTGGTCCATTGTCACGGATCAGAAATTTCATCGACACCGTCCGGATCAACAGGTTCACCCAATAGGGAACGGTCACCAAAAACAGCCAGATCGTGCGGGTCGATGGCGGGCGCGTCGCGATGAAGAACGCGGTCGGGAACCCGATGATCAGGCAGATTACCGTTGCACCCAGCGCCTGCACCACAGAACGGATGATGATGGTGATGTAAGTCCACTCAATGCTAGGGGGATCGTCACCAAAGAGGTCAGTCTCCAACAGAAACTGGTCATAAGCCCCGAGCGAGAACTCCCAGATCACGCCGCCCCTGAATTCCTTGGTGAGGAAGGAGTAGACCAGCATGATCAAGACGGGCAGCACCAGAAAGAAGCCGATTACCGCCCAGGACGGCGCAATCAGCCACAACCTGACGGGTCGGTAGGTTCGCGAGTCGGCGCGCGATCCTGTTACGCCCCCCGCCATCAGTCGACCAACAAGCGCACAGCGCCCTGGTCGGGGACCAAACCTACGCGATCACCTCGCCCTGCCTGTGGAGTGGCGCCATGGGCGTTCTGCGTGCGCACCGAGATTTCTGTCCCGTCCGTAAGGTGTACCCGGTGTTGCGTATCGGTCCCCAGATAGATCTGGTGCACTATCTCGCCGGCCATCGCGTTCTGCCCGGGCCCGACAATACTCAGTCGCTCGGGGCGAACCGAAAGCCGGCCTTTCGTCCCAGCTTCAACCAAGCGGGACGAAGATGCGGCGAGCAGCGTTCCATCGGACAGACGACAGGTGCAGTCGAGCCCATCGATCGTGACAACCGTCGCTGCAATCAGATTCGTCTCGCCGATAAAATCCGCCACAAATCGGTTGTCCGGCTCCTCATAAATCTGGTGCGCTGTGCCGATTTGCTGGATCTCACCTTCCGACATCACAGCGATCCGGTCCGACATAGTAAGCGCCTCTTCCTGATCGTGCGTTACAAAAACGAATGTAATTCCAGTCTCTTGTTGAAGTTGCTTAAGCTCAAATCGCATCTCTTGGCGGAGCTTTAGATCCAGAGCCGATAGCGGCTCGTCCAACAACAGCACCTTAGGGCCCGGCGCCATCGCTCGGGCCAATGCCACACGCTGCTGCTGTCCGCCGGAAAGCTGAGAAGGCTTACGTTTTGCGTACTCGCCAAGCTTGACCAGATCGAGCATCTGCCTCGCGCGCGGCGCAATTTCGTCCTTCGGTCGCTATAACATTTTCAGCCCGAACGCGACATTCTCGGCCACGGTCATATGCGGGAACAACGCGTATTGCTGAAAGACCGTGTTAACCGGTCGCTGGTCCGGCGGCAGCTTGGCAATGTCCTCGCCAAAGAGCAGGATCTCGCCTTCAGTAACCTCCTCGAAACCAGCTATCATTCTGAGAAGAGTGGTCTTTCCGCAGCCTGATGGCCCGAGAAGCGTGAAGAACTCATTGTCCAGAATTTCGAAACTCGCGCCTTTCAGCGCCGTGACAGAACCATACCGTTTGACCGCTTTGCGAACGGATATCGCAACATTTCCGTTTCCGTCCGGCATGGTCCCCCCGTTTCCGAATGATTAAAAGCTAGCCCGGAGATTAACGAATTGCCACGGCTTTGGAGGAAAGGAAACGGCGATTCTTCAACCCGGCGGCGGGCCCGCGGGCGTGTCGATCAACCGCGCATAATGATGTGGTTTTCGGGTCTGGAAGGTGCCCCATTGGGCACGATCGCGGGCGGCCTCGTCCAGGTCGAGCGTTGTTAACATGACGGCCTCAACGTCCCGCCCCGCGTCCGCGATCACTTCAGCTTTTTGGTTGCAAACGAATGAAGTTCCATAGAAATCCAGCGTGACCCCGTCGTCAGTTTCGCGCCCGATCCGGTTAACGGCGAGGACGGGAATGACGTTGGCAGCGGCATGGCCAACCATCGCCGCGCGCCATTGCCCGGCGGAATCCCAAGTCAAATCAAAGGTTTCGCTACCAATCGCCGAGGGATAGGCCAGCAACTCCGCGCCCATCAGGGCCATCGACCGTGCCAGCTCCGGGAACCATTGGTCCCAGCAGATGCCAAGACCGAGCCTCAAGTATCTGGTTTTCCAAACCTTTGGGCCATCCGGCGAAGGATCGAAGAAGGCGTCCTCGTGATAAGCCTCGAACTGCGGAATGTGGCATTTTCTATAGATTCCAAGGACTTCACCGCCCGCATCAATGATCGCACATGAATTGTAAAGACCATCCTCGGCCTTCTCATAGAACGAGACCGGGATGACGACGTCGCGCTTGGCAGCCAATTCGGCAAAGCGCGCGATGGTCGGGTGTCCCTCCACCGGGCGAGCCAACTCGCGATATCGTGGTGTCTCCGTCTTGGGAAAATATGGAGATTCAAAGAGTTCCGAGGGTAGGATCAACTGTGCGCCCTGCCCCGCGGCCTCTTCTGCCATCGCATAGATCCGCTCGACATTATCGGCTGCATCCCACGTATGATGGGTTTGGATCGCAGCAACGGTGAGGGTTCTGGCCATGGGGAGCGCTCCGGCAAAAAGGTTAATTTCCTTGTGCCGCCTTAACCCTTTCGAGGCAACCCGGGCCAGGATCCACCCCGTATGGCAGGCGTATGGCACGTGTATGGCAAGCGTATTCCAAACGTATGGCAGGCGTACCGCAAGCGTATGGCAAGTGTATGTACAGAAAGTCGATGGGTTAACGTCGGCCTCGGCGGGCGACTTGCCGGTGCCGGCACAACGCTGACACCGGCCAGAGCGCACGATTGGAATTTTTCATTCCCCCTAAACCGATCTTGCGTTAGAGTTACCGCATGTATGCAGACGATTGCATTGCTGTCCTGCCTCACGTCCGGCCACTCGCCGGGCTCCTTCTTCTTATCGGCCTCTGAGGGCGCCGGGTTCCGCGGCGCCGCCCTCGGAGGATTGCCCGAACGCGCCGCTTCAGTTACCCACATTCCGAACCGATAAGCGGACCAGACCAATGACAGACGAGACACAAGCGGCTTCGGCCGGACAAGGCGATTCAGATCAGGATCGCGTGAAGATCTTCGATACCACCATGCGCGATGGCGAGCAGTCACCGGGCGCCTCGATGACGCTGGAGGAGAAGCTGCAGATCGCCCGTCTCCTCGACGAGATGGGGGTGGACATCATCGAGGCGGGGTTCCCCATCGCCTCGGAAGGGGATTTCGAGGCGGTCTCGGAGGTCGCCAAGGTGGTCGAGAATTCCATGGTGTGCGGGCTGGCACGCTCGCCCTTGGGGGATATCGACCGGGCCTATGGCGCGGTGAAGCATGCGAAGAAACCGCGGATCCACACGTTCATTGCAACTTCGGATCTGCATATGGAGCACAAGCTTCAGATGACCCGCGACGAGGTGCTCGCGCAGATCGAGGCGTCGGTCGGTCACGCCAAATCGATGGGCGTCGATGTGCAGTGGTCGCCCGAGGATGCAACGCGGACGGATCGCGATTTTCTGGTGACCGCAGTTCAGACCGCGATCGAGGCGGGCGCGACGACGATCAACATTCCCGACACGGTCGGGTACACCGCGCCGGGCGAGAGCGCCGAGATCATCCGGATGCTAAAGGAACGCGTGGAAGGGATTGAAAACGCGACAATCTCGACCCATTGCCACAATGATCTCGGCATGGCGACGGCGAACTCGCTGGCGGCAGTGTTGGCGGGCGCACGGCAGATCGAATGCACGATCAACGGGCTGGGCGAACGGGCTGGAAACACCTCGCTTGAGGAGGTCGTGATGGCGATGCGGGTGCGCAACGACATCATGCCCTACGCGACGGGGATCGATGCAACGCGGATCATGCAGGCGAGCCGTCTGATCTCGGGCGTGACCGGCTTCCCGGTGCAGTACAATAAGGCGATTGTCGGCAAGAACGCGTTCGCGCACGAGGCCGGAATCCATCAGGACGGGATGCTCAAGCATGCCGGGACCTACGAGATCATGCTCCCCGAAGATGTTGGTCTGACCGAGTCGACGCTGGCCATGGGCAAGCATTCCGGGCGGCATGCGTTGAAATCGAAGCTGAGCGATCTCGGAATCGATGTCGGCGACAATGCGTTGAAGGAGATCTTCGTGCGGTTCAAGGCGCTGGCCGACCGCAAGAAGGAGGTCTATGACGACGACATTCTCGCGCTGGTCGAAGAACACACGGCGGATGCGGGCGCGGATCGGATCAAGCTGAAGTTCCTGCGGGTGATCTGCGGAACCGAGGCGCCGCAATCGGCGGATATCATTCTCGAGATTGACGGCGAGGAGAAGTCGGTCACAGCGCAAGGTGATGGCCCGGTCGATGCGGCCTTTGCCTGCGTCAAGGAGCTGATCCCGCACAAAGCGACGCTGGAGCTTTACCAGGTGCATGCGGTGACCGAGGGCACGGATGCGCAGGCGACCGTCAGCGTGCGGATGCGTGAGGACGGCAAGATCGTCACGGCGCAGTCGTCGGACACGGACACGGTGGTGGCGAGTTGCCGGGCCTATGTCCACGCGCTCAACAAGCTGATGGTGCGGCGGGAGAAGTCTGCACCGACGGCCATCGCCGGATAGACGGCGGTCTCTGGAGCCGGTCCCATGATCTATGGGTCCGGCTATCCCGTTGCCTAGGCGGCTGTGCCCGACAACCACTGATCTGACGCCTGTTTGCAAACTCGCCCTTAACATTCTTTCCCCACACTTGTGACCTGAAAGTGAGATGGACGGCATTCAAGCGTTGCCCCTCGTGACGCCTTGAAGGTCGCCGTCGGTCTCCGGATTGAAACCGCAGGACACGCGGAGACGTTGTTGCCTATCTCCAAACCGGGAGGGTGAGCTGTGAACACTATTGCACTCCGGCCTACGCGCCAGACCTTACGCCAAACGATCCAAAGCTCCTTTGAAGCGGCGTCATCAGCCGCAAGATCCATCAGCGCCGAGTGCGGAAGGCTTCGGCCGGACACCAAAGGCCTCGTCGACACCATGCGGCTGTGTATGGCGGAAGCGCTGAACAACATTGTCGAACACGCCTATGAGCACGACGCGAGCCGTAAGATCGACATTGAAGTCTTATTGGAGGCCGATCAGTTCGTGATAACGCTGACCGACACCGGAAACCCCATGCCAAACGGATGTGTTCCGGAAGTGGATCTCGAACGCGCTTTCGAGGACGAGGATCTTGACCTTCTGCCCGAGGGCGGCTTTGGCCTCGTCGTCCTTATGCAGGAACTTGACGACGTAAGGTACAGTCGACGCAACGGCACCAACGTCCTTACGATGGAAAAGCAGTTTGCGTAGAGCTGTCGTTTACGGCCGCGCGCCGGGCCAATTGGTCCGTGATCGCAAGCGCGCGTGATACCTGCTGACATAGTCGACCACTGAGAAAACCGACAGCCCGGGCGCAGCCAAGCGCCAAGCGCACGGGCCCGGTCCCTCTGGCGGCGGGCGGGTCACCGAAGAGCCAGTACGGACCATGTGGTATCGACGCAAGAACTGTCCCCCGTGCGCTTGGCGCGCATGCCGGACAGCCAGCAACAGCCACACCGCGCAGATGGGCGGCGCCTCCAACGATGGCTCAGTCGCACTCCACGGCGTAAAGCCAAGCTTCGAGATCGGCAGCGTTCATCTCGCTCGGCGCCCGGATGAAGCAGACCACGACATCATCAATCAGTCCAATTGCAGCGGCATCGCCCGCGGCCGCTTCCTGCATCTCGTATTTCGGCATGCGAAAGCCAAGCGTCTCGCCTGCAGTCAGCTGCCCCTCGCGGTCGACGGAAAGAACTTTCGCCTCGATCTTCATCGGATCGGGAAGTGAGCCTTCGAGTGACGGTGATTTTAGGATCCCGAACAGCCCGCCCCCCTCTTTCTCGACACTGCCGAGGCGGACCAGAGCGATCTGCTGAACCACGCGATCGGCGCGCCATTCCCAACCAAACTTCTTCTCAATCGATGCCATTGCCAAACCTCCTGCAACCGCCGCCACTGCGCCGACGACGATCAGTGCCGTGCTCATCTTCCTTCCGCGGCTCGTCGACATCCACTTCATTCAACCGGCATGATCTGGATTGCGCGGCTGTTGCCGACATCGGCAAACCCGACATAGCCCGAGTCCGTGCTGCAGCGGTCGGCACGTTCGGCCTTGAGCTGTTTGTAGAGATTGTTTGGCGTGTCCATCCCCGGAATGCCTCCGGACAAGATCTCTGCATGCCGGAATGCCCCCGATGCCCGGGTCGAGCAGTTCTTGCCAAGCAGCCGAAACTTGCCGGGATCTGCCTTAAGTGCAGCCCAGTATTCATCGAACTTCGTCGCTTCGCCATTGGCGACCTGGACCGTGAGAACCGTCGAAATGACGCCCGCGGACTGGGCCCGTTTCGAGTTAACATAGAACGGTCGGTGGGTCAGAAAATCTCCCATCTCATAGACTTCGCCCCTGATGCCGATCAGGACGGCGCCGAACTTGTAGCCGAGGCCACCGCTCGACTCGCCGCTGTCGGAACCGCTGCTCCCGGACGACGCACCGCCGAAATACCCGACAGGAGAGCCATTGGACAGCGCGCAGTCGGCGTGTTGGGCCAGCTTGCCGGGGGAATGGCCGTCACTGCGCTTGCCGCGCACAATCAGGGCAACCTTGTCGCCCGAGAAAACGATAAATTTACTCGCCATAATCTCTCCGTCAAAACAGTCGTTAAGCTGAGTGCATGATACCGCACGAGGGGGCCGCCCTCAACGCGTATTGCGCCCCAATAACAACTACTGATTGTTCTTCTTACGTCGTCTCAGCGCCATCCAGAGCGGCGATCAATACGTCCGTGGGCGCAAGCCAGCGTAAAGCCAGCAGACATAGTCAACCATCGAGAATATGGGCAGACCGCTCTTGCGGGCGACATCCGCCTGATACGGCGGCATGTTGGTGCATTCGAGCACAATGGCGCCAACGTCCGGGTGCTTTGCCTTCATACGTTTGGCAGCATCGCACAGGTCGAGCCGAGCAGCGCTTACGTCCATCTCCGGCTCATTGTTCAGGATCGCCCGAGCAAAGGCACCGTCGGGGTCGGTGCCGATGACGGGCAGATCAGCGGGACAGCCCGCGCCCGCAAGATGCACCGCCGTCAGGGAAGACGAGGAGATCGTGATCACCCCGGCCCGCCTGCCCGGCGGCAAGAGCGCCTCGACCATCGGGACTTGCATGAGGGACGAGGTCATGACCGGCACATCCAATGCGGCGCTCAGCTCTTTCTGAAAGAGCGCGAGAAAGCCGCAATTCGTGGTGATCGCCTCGGCGCCCTGCCGGATCAGATCCTGTCCCGCCGCAATAAAAGGCGCGAGCATACCCTCCGCGCCCTGGCGCACGACAAGATCGGGCGAGGCTCCGCTCACGACGCGGTAGAGGACCGGGAACGGCCATGTCTCGGCGTTGCCCATATCGCCGGGGATGCGAGGAAACTGTGCCTCGAGCATCAGGATGCCGATCGGCGCCCCATAAATCTGTTTGCCGCCCCTGGCGATCATCCCCGCTCCTGTTGACATGGCCGTGCCCGCGCGCAACTGATTTTCTTCTGATCTCAAAGGAGCGCGCATGGCCCGGATTATCAAGGCCGAAGTCTTCCTTCTGCCGCTGGAGGTGCGGGCGGTCCGCGCGCACGGCATCGGCGAAGTGTCCGGGGCGATCGACACGGTCCTGCTGCGCCTCGAGGCCGAGGACGGCACGGTTGGCTGGGGAGAAGCCGCGCCCTGGGCCGTTTTCACCGGTACGGCAGAAGCCGCGTTTGCCGCGCTCGACCGGTATTTGCGGCCGGTGTTCGAGGACGCCGATCCGGCCGATCTGCCCGCCATCATGGCGCGCGCCGACAGGGTTCTGACGGGTCATCCCGAAGCAAAGGCGGCGCTGGAGACGGCGCTGCTGGATCTTGCCGGGCATCAGCGGGGCGTGCCGGTCTGGCAGCTTTTGGGTGGGCGCTATCGCACGGAAATCCCGCTGTCGGTTAGCGTGGCGGACCCGGACTGGGACCGCGATCGGGCCTTTGTCGAGCGCATGGTCGAGGATGAGGGTATCCGGATTCTCAAGTTCAAGACCGGCTTTGCCGATCATGCGTTCGATCTGATGCGGGTCGAGGAGGTGCGCACGCGCTGGCCGAACCTCGACCTCAGGATCGACTACAATCAGGGGCTGGAGCCGCGCGAGGCCCTGCGTAAGCTGCGCGACTTCGATGGCATGGGACTGACCTTCATCGAACAGCCCGTGCCTGCACCGCAATGGGCGTGCATAGCCGACCTGACTGCGGCACTGGACACAACGGTGCTTGCGGACGAGTCCGTTTTCTCTCCCGAGGACATGACCCGGGCGGTGCCCGCCAAAATTGCGGGAGCAGTCTCGGTCAAGATCATGAAATGCGGTGGCCCGCGCACGGGCCTTGTGCTGGCCCGGATGGCCCAAGCCGCAGGCTGGGGCGGGTATGGCGGCGACATGTTCGAGACCGGCATCGCGCATCTCGCCGGGACCCACATGATCGCCGCAGCGCCCGGGATCGACATGGGGTGCGAGTTCTACCACGCCCGTCACCATCTGGCCCGCGATACGCTGGCCGAACCGTTTCCCGACCGGGCCGGCATTGTGCACGTGCCCGATGGTCCCGGCCTGGGCGCGGCGGTGGACGAAGATTTTATCCGCCGCGCTGCGCGGCAGATCTCGGCCGGCGGCTGACCTGCCAGCACTCGGGCGTTGACAGGCGAAACCTCTGCGGTCAACGCTGGGCGCGATATACAACTCAGGGGAGTTCACCATGAAACAGCTTGCTTTGTTGACCGCCGGCGTCCTGTTCGCGGGCGGCACCGCTTTGGCCGAAAACTGGGATATGCCGATGGCGTATGCCGACTCGAACTATCACAGCCAGACCGGCAAGGAGTTTGCCAAATGCGTCGGCACGGCAACCGGCGGCGAGATCACCATCACCGTGCATGCCGGCGGCTCGCTCTTCAAGGGCAACGAAATCAAGCGCGCGGTCCAGACCGGACAGGCCCCCATCGGCGAGCGCCTCCTGAGCGCGCACCAGAACGAGAACGCCGTCTTCGGCATCGACAGCATCCCGTTCCTCGCGACCACGTTCGATCAGTCCGCCGCGCTTTGGGATGCGGCCAAGTCGACCTATGAGACGCTGCTGGACGAGCAGAACCTTGTGCTGCTCTACGCGACCCCATGGCCGCCACAAGGGCTCTACTTCAAGAAAGAGGTCAACTCGGTCGAGGACATGAAGGGCGTCAAGTTCCGCTCCTACAACTCGGCAACCGCACGGCTGGCGGAGCTGACCGGCATGCTGCCGGTCCAGATCGAGGCGGCCGAAATTTCCCAGGCCTTCGCGACGGGCGTTGCGGAATCGATGATCTCCTCCGGCGCCACGGGCTACGACCGCAAGGTGTGGGAGCATCTGACTCACTTCTACGAGGTCGACGCCTGGATGCCCCGCAACCATGTGTTCGTGAACAAGGACACCTGGGGCGGCGTGTCCGATGCGAACAAGAACGCGATCCGGGCCTGTGCAGAACTGGCCGAGTATGCCGGTCACTGGCGTGCGGTCCAGTACACCGACTTCACGCTGAACGGTCTGCGCGCGGGCGGCATGACAGTGCAACCTGCCGGTGATGGGCTGGTTGGCGAGCTGAACGAGGTCGGCGCGACCATGGCGTCGGAATGGACCGAAGCTGCCGGGGACACCGGGGCCGCCATCATCAAGGCGTTCAAGGGCGAGTGATCGTCTGAGACCGGAGGGCCTGCCCCTCCCACGCCCCCTCCCCGCCGGGAGGGGGATCGCGCCATGCCGGGATTGATGTGCGCAGCGGGGGATCACAGTGAAGTTCTTTGCCGACCTTGCGTTGGACACCACCACTTTCATCGGTCTGGCCATCGTGGTCGTGGGCCTCGCGCTGCTACTTCGGCTGAAGGCCCCGCGCCTCCTTGATGGCATCTATGTCGCCGGCGGCGTGCTCGGCGCGCTGTTCCTCATCGCGATCCTTGTCATCATCGTCATGAACATGGGGGCGCGGTGGTTCCTGATCCCCTTCCCCGGCTCGACCGATTATGCCGGGTATTGCATGGCTGCCTCGTCGTGCTTCGCGCTGGCCTATGCGCTGAACAAGGGCGCGCATATCCGCGTGAACCTCGTTCTCGGGCGGCTCGGGTCATGGCGGCGCTATGGCGAGATCTGGTGCTATGGCATCGCCGCCCTGATGGCGCTGGTCTTCGCGCGCTATGCGGTCAAGGCCAACATCTGGTCGGAGAAGCTGAACGACATCAGTCAGGGTCAGGACAAGACCGAGCTGTGGCTCCCGCAATTGTCGATGTCGATCGGCGCGGTGCTGCTGGCGATTGCGCTGGTCGATCACCTCGTGCGGCTGCTTCTGACCGATCATGACGGGGTGGAGAAGACGGCAATGGGTGAGGGCGAGGCATGAGCGAGACAACCCTGCCCCCGAAGATCCCCGCCGTTTCCAACCGGTTGATCGGGTTCGGCGTCTGCCTCGTTCTTGGTGTCGCCTGCTGGTTCCTGTTGCATTCGATGGGCGAGGACAATGTCTGGGCCAAGACCGGGCTATTCCTTTTCATCCTCTTCTTCCTGCTTGGCTCCGGCGTCTGTGTGGGGCTCGCGTTTATGGCGGTCGCCTATGTCGGTCTCGACGTCTTCGCAGGCGGGCGCGCAGGCGACAGGATGCTGACGACGATCTGGACCTCGTCGTCGTCGTGGACGCTGACCGCCCTGCCGCTTTTCATCTGGATGGGCGAGATCCTGTTTCGCACACGCCTGTCCGAGGACATGTTCCGCGGCCTCAGCCCGTGGATGGCGCGTCTTCCGGGCGGGTTGCTGCACACCAATGTCGTCGGCTGCACGGTGTTTGCTGCCGTGTCCGGGTCCTCGGCCGCAACGCTGACCACCGTTGGCAAAATGTCGATCCCTGAATTGCGACGCCGCAATTACCCCGAGTTTATGACCATCGGCACTCTGGCGGGCTCGGCCACTCTGGGGCTGATGATCCCGCCATCGCTCACGCTGATCGTCTACGGGGTGACCATCAACGAATCCATCACCAAGCTTTTCATCGCAGGCATCATCCCCGGTCTCGTGCTGGCGGCGATGTTCATGGGATACTGCGCAGCGTGGCATTACGCCTTCCCGAGCCAGCGTCCGGAGCCCGAGCCGCGTATGGCCTTCGCCGACAAGCTTTGGAACTCGCGCTTCCTGATCCCGGTGATCTGCTTGATCCTCGCGGTCATTGGCTCGATGTATCTCGGCTATGCCACCCCGACCGAG
>CAYYZH010000110.1:0-13404 GCA_964475765.1 uncultured Limibaculum sp. | reverse complement strand
GTGTGTGACGTCACTGGATGCACTGGCTTGCGGTGCAGATAGCCGCTGCAACGTTGAAGGTGGATACTATCTCGCCGCCGAACCGCCGGATTGGGATGGCACGTCGCCGCTTCCTGTCATGGTGTACTTTCATGGCTGGAATAGCTCTCCCGAAGGCACTTTTCGCAACAAGGCCATGGTCAATGGTGTGAACAGGCGCGGAGCGCTCTTTGTCGCTCCCTTTGCACGCACCGGATACTGGCGCCAGATCGGGGCGGACAGGGCAGAAGGAGGCCGCGACGAACTTGCCTTTATCCGGGCGGTGATGGCAGACATCCACACGCGCTGGCCGGTTGACAAGGAACGAGTGATGAGTTCGGGGTTTTCTCGCGGGGCCTCGATGAGTTGGAATGTGGCCTGTTATGCAGGCGACCTCTTTGCCGCACATGCGCCGATTGCCGGCGGGTTTTGGGGCTCGACACCAGAGACATGTCCGACCGGTCCGGTCACCATGCGTCATATCCATGGGCTGTCCGACGGGGTCGTCGCGTACGATGAAGTTGGTATCTATAACTCGATGCCAATCCCTGATGGCATGGCGATGCTGCGTCGTCTGAACGGTGCGGACGATCTGGTGGACCACAGTTATCAGATTGATCACCCAAAACGACCGTTGGACTGCACTCGGTATGAGGGGCGTTCCGGCGATGTGCTCGAGACTTGCTTGCATCCGCGTGGGCACTCAATTCCAGCGGAATGGGTGGCAGATGGGCTGGACTGGTTGGAATCACTAAAGCGTTGAGACCGGCTGCAAACGCAAAGGTCTACTTCTTGGAAAAATGGGCCAGAAGCTTGGCAAGCGGGTTCTGAGGCCCGGCCTCTTCGATCGCCTTCTGAGTTCGCGCTTTGGCGTCCTTTTTACGCGTACCGGCTTGGCGGGCCGCATGTGGCACGGGTTTGGAGGTCTTTACCGGGGCTGACCGTTGCGGCTGGGTTTTGAGCGCGACTGCGTTCTGGAACCCTGCATCATCCCCGGTCACGAGCTTGGCCGCTCCATCTGCGATGCCGTCCAGCAGCGGTTCAAGCCAATCCTGATCGGCCCGCGCGAAATCATGTAAGACATAGCCCGAGACCAGTTCTTTGCGTCCGGGATGACCAATACCGAGACGAACCCGCACGTAGTTCGCTCCAATATGCGCGTGAATGGACCGCAGACCGTTGTGACCGGCATGACCGCCACCAAGCTTTATGCGACACTTGCCCGGCGCAAGGTCCAACTCGTCGTGAACAACGATCACATCTTCGGGCGGTACTTTGAGAAAACGCGCGGCCTCTCCGACCGATCGGCCGGATTCGTTCATGAATGTCTGAGGTTTTACAAGAACCACGCGGCGTTGGCCGATCCGGCCTTCCGCGATTTCACCTTGAAACTTTGATCGCCACGGACCGAACCCGGCCTTGTCCGCGATCTGATCGACCGCCATGAAGCCGATATTGTGGCGTTGCCCGGCATAGGAGGCGCCGGGATTACCCAGGCCAACAATCAGGATAACCGGCCCCGGATCGCGCGCAGCCACGCGCCGCTTGCCCTCAGCCGTTGGCTTCGCGGATCTTGTCTGCTGCGTCTTTGTCATAGGCGACGCCTTTGTCCTGGAAGAGCTGATCCAACTCGCCCGACATTGTCATTTCAGTGACGATATCGCAGCCTCCGACGAATTCCTGCTTCACGTAAAGCTGAGGAGTGGTCGGCCAGTCGGAGAACTCCTTCACGCCCTGCCGGTGTTCTTCGGTTTGCAGGATGTTAAAGTCCTGAAAATCGACCCCCATATAATTCAGGATCGAGGCCACCCGCGAGGAGAACCCGCATTGCGGCATGCTGGCGGTGCCCTTCATGAACAGAACCACATCGTTCTGGTCCACAACGTCCTTGATTTCGGCCTTGGCTGCTGTCGTATCGAGCATGATCTCTACCTCGTGTCAGTCCGGTGCGCTGGTCTGCAATGCCAGGGCATGCAGCGGCGCGTTGGAGCCTTCCAATATTTCTTTCAGCGCTGCATTGACCATGCGCTGCTGTTGGACGCGGTTCTTGCCGCGGAAACTCTCGTCCACAACGGTTGCCGCATAGTGATTACCATCGCCAGCCAGATCGTTGATCTCGACTTTGGCATCCGGAAAGCTCGCCTTGATCAGGCGTTCGATCTCGGTTGCTGGTACCGGCATGTGGCACATCCTCTCGGCACGTTGCGTTAGGCGACATGTAAAGTTTGCACACCCTGCTGGCAAGCGCTAGCGAGACGCAAACATGTGAGACAGGCGGAGCGGTGCCATGATTACGGTTGGCGAGTGGATTGTCGAAGCGCTGGAAGCATATGGGGTTGATACGGTATTCGGTATCCCCGGTGTGCATACGGTCGAGCTTTATCGCGGTTTGGCAAAGTCCGGTATCTCGCACGTGACGCCGCGTCATGAGCAGGGCGCCGGCTTCATGGCGGACGGGTATTACCGCGCGACGGGCCGTGTTGCCGCAGCTTTCGTGATCACCGGCCCGGGTGTGACCAACATCCTGACCCCGATGGCGCAAGCCTATGCCGATTCCATCCCAATGCTTGTGCTCTCATCAGTCAATCGTCGGTCCGGTCTGGGTATGGGTGGCGGTGACCTGCATGAGATCAGGAACCAGGGTTTGATTGCAGGGCAGGCAGCGGCGTTCAGCCACACTCTGGCAGATCCGGCCCAATTGCCAGAGCTGCTTCGCCGCGCCTGGGCCGTGTTTGAAGGTGCGCGACCACGCCCCGTGCATGTCGAGATCCCGCTGGACATGCTGTCCGAGCCTGCCCCCGAAGTGTCACCCCGTGGCTCAGAAGGGTTTGAACGGCAGGGTTCTGATCTCTCTGCTGCGGCAAACGTTTTGCGCGAGGCCAAGGCTCCTCTGATCTTGGCCGGAGGAGGAACGATTGGCGCGCCACTTCAAGAGCTTGCGGAACTGCTCGATGCGCCCACGGTAATGACCATCAATGCTCGTGGGACGCTGGCGCCGGATCATCCGTTGGGCGTGCCTGCGAGCCCGTCCCTTAATGCTGTTCGCAGTGCCGTTCGGGATGCTGATGTTGTCCTTGCTGTGGGCACCGAAATGGGACGCACAGACTATGACATGTATGACCTCGGCGGTTTCGATGTTCCGGGCAAGCTGATCCGTATCGATATCGAAGCTGAGCAGTTGGGTCGGAACGCGTCTTTTGACATTGCCCTACTTGGCGATGCAAACGACTTGATTGCGGAGCTTGTTCATCTTCTTGCAACAGACCCTCCAGACGCAGCCGACGGTGAGGCCCGGGCGGCTCACATACGAGAAGAGGCCTGGGAAGAAATCGGCCCCAAGTACCGCAATGCTGTAGGTCTGCTGAACACGATCCGAAATACGCTGCCAGGTACGCCGATTGTTGGCGATTCGACCCAGGCTATCTATGCAGGAAACCTCTACTTTGCTGCTTCCGCACCACGGACATGGTTCAACGCGTCTACAGGTTATGGCGCACTCGGTTACGGATTGCCCGCTGCTATTGGCGCAGCGAAATCAACGAAAGCCCCGGTTGTTTGCCTCGCCGGCGATGGCGGGCTTCAGTTCTCGCTGGCCGAGCTTGGCACGGCCGTTGAAGAGAAGCTCCCCCTGATTGTGCTTGTCTGGGACAACAAGGGGTACGGAGAGATCAAACACTACATGGTTAACCGTCAGATCACGCCGGTTGGAGTTGATCTGCATACCCCTGACTTTGTCGGCCTAGCCCGTGCCTATGGATGTGAGGCTACGCAGCTCGAAGATCTCGCCGATCTGCCCGATCTCTTGCGCGAAGCGTCAGATCGTCAGGTGCCGACGCTGATTGTGTTTGATGAGGCCGTCGTCCTTGGCAGAACGTGATCAACCCGTCGGTTCAGGCCCCAAGCACACGCTCGATGATCTCTCTCGTGTTCTTCGACAACGCCGATATCGCGGTCATACGTTCCATCTCCGAGCGCATCAGATCCTGACGGTCCGAGGTATACCGCCGCCACGTCTCGAACACACCGGCCATGCGGGCGGCGGTTTGCGGGTTAATTTCGTCCATGCGCAGGAGCCAGTCGGTGAAGAATGTGTACCCCTCTCCATCTTCGGCGTGGAATCTAACCGCATTCGCCATGGCAAATCCGCCGATCAGTGACCGGAACTTGTTCGGATTCTTCCAGTCAAATGCTTGATGTTCGGTCAGAGCTTTCACCCGTTCCAAGGCATCTGTTGCCGGTGAGCTGGCCTGCAGCATCAGCCACTTGTCGACCACGAGCGGATCATCCGACCAACTCGCGTAGAATTCGGCCAGCCGCGCATCAGCGCCGGGGGCATCGTGATGGGTCAGCGTCGAGAGGGCAGCCATCTGATCCGTCATATTGTCCGCGGTATCGAATTGCGCCTCTGCCAGCGCATGGGCGGCGTCAGTGTCCGTCGCCAGCAAGAGCCCAAGGCAGGTATTGCGTAGCGCACGCCGACCCGCCGAGGCTGCATCTGGACTGTATGGCCCGCTGACCTCCATGGCGGTGTAGATGTCGGTCAGCTCACCGCTGAGAGCGACCCCCAACGCCACCCGCATCCGTTTGATTGCTCCGTGGATCGCGGTCGGGTCCACCAGAGTACCCTGTCCAGCAACCTCAGCGGCCAACTCTTCTTCGGATGGCACGCCAACCGCCAACGCACGAAAGGCGGGATCGGCGGATTGGTCCGACAAGAGACGAGACTGAGCGGCTGTCCACGCGCCAGGCACGTCCGCGCCATCAATAACACCGATCGCGACATCAATGCCGTATCGCCGACCTGCCTCCCACCGCGCGAAGGCATCGGTGTCGTGCGCCAGTAGCAGTGCTTGCTCTTCGGGTGTGGTTTCACGCTCCAGAACAACGGGGGCCGAGAAGTGTCGCAACAGCGAAGGCACAGGCCGCGCTGGCAGGCCAGAGAACCGGAATGTCTGGCTCTCCTTGGTCACCTCCAGCACCTCGGTCGCCATCAATTCTGCGCCGTCAGGGCCAATCAAACCCAGCGCCATCGGGATCACATGCGGAGCCTTTGCTGTTTGCCCCGGCGTATCCGGGACCGCTTGACTGAGCGTCAGAGTAAAAACGCCATCGGTCTCGTCCCAGTCTTCAGTTACACGAACTTTTGGTGTTCCTGCCTGTTGGTACCACCGTGCGAACTGCGAGAGGTCGCGCCCGGTCGAATCTTCGAACACCTTGATCCAATCTTCGATGGTGCAGGCTTGGCCATCGTGACGCTCGAAATAGAGATCCGTACCCACACGGTATGCCTCTGGCCCGATGAGGATGTGGAGCATGCGGATAACTTCAGCGCCCTTCTCGTAGACCGTTGCCGTGTAGAAGTTGTTGATTTCAATGTATTCTTCCGGCCGCACGGGATGTGCAAGCGGGCCCGCGTCCTCACGAAACTGCCTGGTCCGGAGCTGACGCACCTCGCCAATCCGGTGCACCGCCGCGGAGCGTTCATCGGCCGAGAACTGCTGGTCACGAAAGACGGTCAGGCCTTCCTTCAGGCACAGCTGAAACCAATCCCGGCAGGTGATCCGGTTACCGGTCCAGTTGTGGAAATACTCGTGGGCAATGATCGCCTCGATCAGCTCATAATCTCGATCCGTCGCAGTTTCGGGCGAGGCCAGAACAAATTTCGAGTTGAAGATGTTGAGCCCCTTGTTCTCCATTGCACCCATGTTGAAGTCATCGACGGCGACAATCATGAAGAGGTCGAGATCGTACTCGCGCCCATAGGCCTCCTCATCCCAGCGCATGGACCGTTTCAAGGCGTCCATTGCGTAGGCGCACTTGGCTTCGTCGCCCTTGCGGACATAGATTTTGAGATCCACCAAGCGGCCTGACGCTGTGGTGAACGTATCGTCGAAGGACACAAGATCACCGGCCACGAGAGCAAAAAGATAGGAAGGTTTCGGATGGGGATCATGCCATTCGGCAAAATGACGTCCGCCGGGCAGACGTCCCTGAGCTGTCGGGTTGCCGTTTGACAACAGGACCGGACAATCCATCACATCGGCTTCGATGCGCACGTCGAATACCGTCATCACATCGGGGCGATCCGGATAGTAGGTAATCTTGCGAAATCCTTCCGCCTCGCACTGGGTGCAATACATGCCCTTGGACACATAGAGCCCCTCCAACTCGGTGTTGCTTTCGGGGTCGATCTCCGTCTCGCATTCCCAGTCGAAAGTTTCCTCAGGCACGGCGTCCCAATCCACGCGCAACCCCGCATCCGTCGTCTTCAGATAGCTGGGATCGACATCCTTTCCGTCGATCGTGCACCGAATAAGTCTGAGGCTGCGCCCGTAAAGGTCGAGATCCTCGGCTTCCCGCATTGGTGTCATTCGCAGGCGTGCCACCACACGGGTCGCCTTGGGATCGAGATGAAACGTCAGGTGGGCCTTCTCCACTGAGAAAGCCGGCGTGGTGTAGTCTGCAAGCCGAGTTGGGGTCTGGTCAGGAGCGATATCGGTGCGCATTGGAATCCTGCAAGTTGTGATCTTCAAAGACATAACGCTGTGAAGCTCCCCTTCCTAGGGGCTTCGCGATTGGCTATGCACACAGCCGCAAGGCATGGCGCGAACGGGTTGGGCGAGCAGTGGTTCAAAAGAAGACGCAGCGCGGCAAAGGCACGGCAGCAAAGGGCAGGTCTCGCTCGAAGCCGACGACCGGAGCCAAGCGCGGACGCAAACGCAAGACCGATCAGCGCCCATGGTTGATGTGGGCGCTCCTATTAATCATCGCCTTCGTAGTCTTGCGACTGGGGGTCAATGCGCTCGGCCTTGTTCCCGTCCACTTCGACGAGGGTCAGTATTGGGCCTATGGGCACGAACTGGCCTGGGGTCATTTGTCCAAACCCCCGCTGGTTGGCTGGGTCATTCTGATTGCCACCGAGATGGGGGGCGACAGCACATTTGCCCTCAGATTTGGATCGGTCATTGCCCATGCCATTGTTGCCTGGCTCATCTTTCTGATCGGGCGCAGGCTGTGGGATGGAATGACAGGCTTTTGGGCGGCGACAGGTTACACGCTGGCCCCGGGTGTGACCACTTCTGCCATGATTATGTCCACCGATCCCATCATGATGGTCGGCTGGGCGGGTGCACTCTATGCCTGGCTTCGTGCAATGGATGGCGCGCGTATCTGGTGGGTGGTCTTAGGCGTAGCTCTTGGGTTGGGACTGCTCGCCAAGTACACGGCAATTGCCTTCGTTGCCGGTGCGGTTGGCTACGGCCTTTTTGCCCCACGCGGTCGCGATTGGAGAGGGGTTGGACTTGCGGGAGCTGCCACCCTATTGGTGATCCTCCCTAACCTGATGTGGCAGGCTGCTCACGACTTCGCCACCTTCACCCATGTCGCCGAAGATGCCGTTCCAGATGAAGCCTATGACCCGCTGAAATTCTTTGAGTTCTTCGGATCGCAGTTCGCTGTCATCGGCCCGATATGGTTCATTGCCATTCTTGGCACCTTGATCACCTTTGCGCGTTGGCGCGAGGACTGGCGCATGCGGCTTCTGGGCTGGCAATGCTTCACGCTGCTGATCGCGATGATGACCCTTGCTCTGACCACGCGAGCACATGCGAACTGGGCGGCGCCCGCCTATATCGCGGGCTCAATTCTGGCTGCTCGATGGGTATTGGATCGCGGCTGGTCCTGGGCGCTCAAGGCGCAGGCTGGTTTTGGGGTGCTGGCGGCATTGGTGCTCTATGGCGCGACCTGGGCCTATGCAGCGTTTCCACTCGACTTGCCGCGCGGCCCCGATCCCTTCAAGAAGATGCGTCTGAGCGAGCCGTTTTGTGCACGGGCCCTCGGTGCGATGGCGGAAGAAGGTGCCGACGTTCTCCTGTCATCTGACCGGCGCCGCCTCAGCGAATGTATGTTCCTCGGCGGGATAGGGTTCGAGGAAATTGCCGTTTGGAACCCTGATCTAAATCCGTCAAACCATCACGAATTGGTCTCGACGCTCAGACCCGGCGATGACCGTGTGATGCTGCTGGCCGTCCAAAATTCCGCCGAAGCCAAGGAAATTGCGCGCTACTTCGAGGACGCCCGTCTGATCGAAAAAGGGTCTTTTCTAACCCACAAGGCTCGAAAATTCGGGTTTGCCCTCTGGATGGTTCAGGGTTTCAAGGGTTACTGAGCCCTTCGCGCAACATACCGTTCGCCAACCCATGACAAGGCTTGCAAGAGCCCTGCGATTCGGCCTATTCGGCGCGTCCCTGAAATCGGAGGCGCAGATGATCAACAATCTGCACATCGAGAGAGCTCAACCACCGCAACCGGTCGAATGACCTGAGCGGGCGCTAGCCCTTTTCCGAAACTTCGATTGTAAGGCGTGCTGGCTCGGGTCAGCGCGGAACTCTCATGTATATTCGTTTTGTTGTGCCCGCCAGGGACGAATGGTCGGGTGTGGAGGTCGGCATTTTTCGCGGTGTTGACGAAACCCTCTTCGGCTTGACCCGGGCTTCCGACTGGCTTCTCGATGAGGTTGACCGGGAATACGCGTGGTTCAACCGGAACTTGGCTGTGCCAAAGGTGCTTGAGCGCAATGGCGGGCGGCATGGATACATCCACGGTGTCTGCTGGTTCAGTCCCGAGGCGGGCGAGGCCATAAGCCGGGCACACTATCTCGCATGGCTTTTGGAGGAGGCGGACATCCCGGTCTGCGAATTGCGAAGCGATCATCCGGGGCAGATTATCTGGCGCGACAAGATGCAGGTGGTGGCCAAGCCCTCACGCAATCACCCCCGCGTGTTCCATTGATCCGGGGCCGGGCGGGGCCTGTGCCCACTCGGTTTTCAGTCTGTCTCACTGCTGCAAGCCGTGCCATTGGCCTACAATGTCGAGGATCCGACACTGATTGCGCCGGAGGGAGGCGGTTGCCGGATCGTCCCGTGGCAGGGGGCAGGCGATGTTCCGCGCGCCTGTGCGCTGCGCTGCGTTGTTATCGAAGGCCTCCTGGTCAGCGGTGGAGGCGAGACCCGCGCGGTGCTCGGCGATCTCGTCCTCCAGAACCCAATCCCATTGCTGGCGCAGGCGATAGGCACAGGCCCGTGCAAGACCCTGCTGCTGGCGATATGAGCATGGCGCGAAAATCACTTCGCTACATTGTCCCGGCACGCCTGCATTTTCAGTCAGGCAGGCAAGGATCAGGTCGCGGTCTGGAATGCCTTCTGAGCGGACATGTTCGGGCATCGATGCCGCCATTGAGAAGACTGCACACGCAAGGCCGAACAACTTGAACGAAGGACGCAACATCTCCGTTCAATTGCCTTCGGCGTCGAGAAACAGCTCACCTGCAACGCGTGCAGCAGTGCGAAGCTGGCATTGCGCAAAATGATTGGAGCCGTCATCCTTGCCGCATCCGACGACGTGATGCCCGCGTGACCGCGACGGCATATCACGTAATTGGCCCTGATCCTCATCGTCGGCTTCATAGGCCAGAACGGATTGCGCAATGACATTCCAGACAAGCGTCTCCTCGGTGAGGCAGGCGCGCAAACCCGTCTCTTCATCCGTGCACCCCTCGGCAATGAGGCCCGTGCAGCTTACCTCCTCCCCGACATGCGCCGTTTCGAGAACGCAAGCCTCCATACTCTCAACATCGGCGCGCAACGCGGCATAGTCGTCGTTCAACAAGGCATCGCCGTCAGACATCCGATAATGCCAGGAGGCCGTCTGCAGGAGTTCACAGGCACTTTGGACATCGCGGGTCGCCGGCGCGGCCAGATCGATCCAGACATCCTGACAGTTCCGAGTGAGAGTTTCGCGCCAGACCGGGCTGCGCAAACGTATCCACCTCTGCATGTCGTCCGAGGCTTGCATCAGCACTTGGCTTTCAGCGTCATCCGCTACTTCATCCCACTGCTTTTGCAGGCGGTGGAGGCAGACCCGTCCGGCCCTCGCACCGTCAGCCTCAGCACAGGGGTGCAAGACCACTGAGAGGCAATGATGATGTGCTTCAGGGTTAGTCTCGAAACAGTCCCGAACGTCGGCGGGGTTCACGGCGATCTCTGCCCAGGCTGGCCATCCCAGAACCGACAAGATTAGTCCGATGGCCGTGTGTTTGATCATGCGGAGGCGTTGAAAAGCTCACGTCCGATCAGCATGCGACGGATCTCCTGTGTGCCTGCGCCGATCTCCATGAGTTTGGCGTCGCGCATCAGTCGTCCGACCGGGTGGTCGTTCAGATATCCCGCGCCGCCCATGGCCTGCACCGCCTGTACACCCTGTTCCATGGCTTTCTCCGAGGCATAGAGACAGCACGCCGCCGCGTCCTGACGCGTCACCTCACCCCGATCACAGGCGGCCGCGACCGCGTAGACATAGGCACGCGACGAGTTCATCGCCGTGTACAAATCGGCGATCTTGCCCTGCATCAGTTGGAATGTGCCGATGGGTTGGCCAAATTGTTCACGCTCATGCATATACGGCATCACCGCGTCCATGCAGGCAGCCATGATGCCTGGACCAATTGCGGCGAGCACCACACGCTCATAGTCGAGCCCGGACATCAATACCCGGACCCCGCCACCTTCCTCACCCAACACATTCTCGAAGGGAACCTCGCAATCCTCGAAGATCAACTCACCGGTATACGAGCCGCGCATACCTAACTTGTCGAGCTTCTGCCCGGTGGAGAACCCGGCAAACTCCTTCTCGATCAGGAACGCGGTTATCCCGCGGCTCCCGGCTTCCGGGTCGGTCTTGGCATAGACGACGAGTGTATCTGCCACCGGCCCATTGGTGATCCAGAACTTGTTGCCGTTCAGCCGATAGTGATCGTTGCGTTTCTCGGCGCGCAGTTTCATCGAGACGACATCCGATCCGGCACCCGGCTCGGACATGGCCAGCGCGCCTACATGCTGCCCCGACACGAGACCGGGGAGGTATTTCTCTTTCTGCTCCGCGGTGCCGTTCAGACGGATCTGATTCACACAAAGGTTGGAGTGTGCTCCATAGGAAAGAGACACTGACGCCGAAGCCCTGGCGAGTTCCTCAACGCAGATTGCATGCGCAAGATACCCGAGGTTAGCTCCGCCATACTCTTCCTCGACGGTCACGCCGAGGAGCCCAAGTTCCCCCATCTCCTGCCAGAGACCGTTCGGCCATGTGTCCGTGCGATCAATCTCGGCGGCAAGCGGGGCAATCCGCTCCTGCGCAAAGCGATGCACGGCATCCTGCAAGGCCGCAATGTCTTCGGGCAGGTCGAATGTCATGCTCGCTCTAAACACAGACGCTCCTCTCGTTGTGGGGCACCGGCAACACGGGCCACAGTTTGGCAGTAAATTTCTTCGATCTCGTCGTGCCTGATCGGACCGTCAGGCCTGTACCAGGTCGTCAGACCGTTGAGCAAAGCTATGATCGCGCGTGCTGTCACCCGGCAGTCCATCGGTGCAAAGCTGCCGGAGGACTGTCCGTCCTGAAGTATCGCAACCAGGTTATGCTCATAGCGGTCCCGCATCTCGGCAATCGAGCGGAAGTTCTCCGGTGTTAAGCTTCGCAGTTCCATGTAGCTGATGAACAGGCTATCGATCCGGGGCCAGTGATGCTGGATGTGAAACCGGGTGAACTGATCAAGACGCGTCTCCGGCGGTCCAGAGGTGCCGACTTCCCCGATCCCTTCCAGCAAGCCTGACATGTGCTCTCGAAGGAGGCTGTAGAGCATCGCCTGCTTGTTCGGGAAGTAGCGGTAGAGCGCAGCGGCTCCCAGCCCAACTTCCTCCGCCAAACGGCGCATCGACAGGGCCTCGTAGCCTACTTTTGCGATCAATCGGACTGCGGCCTCGCAAATCGCCGCGTGCGTGCGTATCCCGTCCGATCCGATCCGCCGAGCCATGGTCACTTCCCTGTAGGTGCGGCGAGATTAATTGAACATCTGTTCAATTCAAGCGCAAAGCGCACAGCACGCACAGGTTGCATGACCAAAAGATACGTGCGTTATTATGGGTAAGAATTGAGTTTCAGCGATTTTATGTTGGCCGAGAGGACCACATGGACAAGGCAGAACGAGATCTGCTGGACCAAGTTGCCGCAGCGGTCTTTGTGCTGGAGGTCGACCCGACGGGCGTGCCAGTATACGCTGCCTTCAATCGATTTGCGATTGAAGCCAGCGGACTCTCTATCGACGATGTGATTGGAAAAACCGCCATTGACGTCTACGGCGGACGGGCTGGGGAGGCTGCCTTTGAGCGACATCTTCAGGTCTGCAATTCCGGAGCAACGATGACCTATGAAGTGACGCTTCCATTGCAGGGAGCGGAGACAGTCGTGCGGACGACATTGATTCCGAGGCTTGATGAAAATGGTAAGCTCACTCGACTGGTCGGAACATCAATCGATTTGTCGGAGGAGCGGCGCTACGAACGTGATGCCCTGAAGGCTCAGGCCGATGCGGAGGGTGTTTTAACTGAAATGGAACAGTTCGTTGCCATCGCCGCCCACGATCTACGCACGCCAATGCGCCATGTTCGTTTGCTCGCGGCAGAGCTGCGCGAAGGTTTTGGCGACGGGGATCCCGACAAGCTCGAATTGATCGACATGATCGAAGCGGTGGGGGTCAAGTCCACGGCGATGGTCACGGATCTCCTGAGCTATAGCCGAGCGACAAGCGCCGATCCCGTCCTGCGGAAGTTCAATCTCCATGAAGCCTGCATGGACATCATTGGCGTCATTGATCCCATGGCCAAACACGACATCTCGTTCCCATCGGTCGAGATTGAAGCGGAGTATGTCTCTCTCCAGATCATCCTGCGCAACCTCATCGACAACTCCATCAAGCACGCGGAACGCGACCGGCTCGCCATTGTGGTTTCTCTCTCTCAGGGTGACAACAACATGCTTGAGATCACGGTCTCGGACAACGGCAACGGATTCGACAATCCCACTATCGCTTTCCTGGACAGCGGTTCATTTGACAGCGGTTTCGGTTTGCTCGGCATCCGGCGTCTGATCCGGTCCCGCGGCGGAAGCATTTCGGCCATCCCGCCCACTGATGGCCAGGGCGCGTTTGTCGAGTTCACGTTCCCGGGTCAGATCCTCAACACGGACGTGACGCTGGCCTGATCAGCGGGCGATTACTCCGCAGCGACAGTCTCATCGACTACGATCACCGGTTCCATGTCATTCAGGGTGGCCTCATCGAGATGGCAGGCGATTTGATGCCCGCTCCCCATGTTGCGGACAGGCACTTCGCCCTGATCGCACTTGCCCTTAATCACATACTGACAGCGCGTCTGGAACGGACAGCCCGGCAGAGGGTTCAGCGGAGAGGGTAGCTCGCCTTCCAGTACCACATGTCGTTTCTTGACGTGAGTGTCAGCCACAGGAACAGCGGACAGCAGCGCCTCGGTGTAGGGG
>CAYYZH010000109.1:0-13530 GCA_964475765.1 uncultured Limibaculum sp. | reverse complement strand
CTTCAAGAGGTCCAGACAGTTCTGGATCACCGTCAGCGTCTTCAGCCCGAGAAAGTCGAACTTCACCAGACCCGCGGGCTCGACCCACTTCATATTGAACTGGGTCGCGGGCATGTCCGAGTTCGGATCCTGATAGAGCGGCACAAGCTCGACCAGCGGGCGGTCCCCAATCACCACGCCCGCGGCGTGGGTGGAGGCGTTACGCAGCAGCCCCTCAAGCTTGTCGGAATAGTCCAGCAGCGTCGCGACAACTTCCTCGCGCCGGGCCTCTTCCTCCAGCTTGGGCTCGTCCTTGCGGGCCTGCTTGATGCTGACGGGTTTGACGCCTTCGACCGGGATCAGCTTGGCCCGCCGATCGCCATCTTGGAAAGGAGCGCGCCAAAGGTGATGATCTGCGCAACCCGGTCGCGGCCGTATTTCTCTTGCACATATTGGATGACTTCCTCGCGCCGGTCCTGACAAAAATCGATGTCGAAATCTGGCATCGAGATCCGTTCGGGGTTCAAGAAGCGCTCGAACAGCAGGCCATAGCGCAAGGGATCAAGATCCGTGATCGTCAGGGCGTAGGCCACCAGCGAGCCCGCGCCCGACCCACGGCCTGGCCCGACCGGAATATCCCGCTCCTTCGCCCATTTGATGAAATCCGCCACGATCAGGAAGTAGCCGGGGAAGCCCATACCCTCGATGACGTCCAGCTCGAATTCCAGCCGCTTCTCATAGTCCTCGACGGGAGCCGCATGGGGGATGACGGCGAGACGCGCGGCCAGACCTTCGCGGGACTGACGGCGCAGTTCTTCCACCTCGTCATCGGCGAATTTCGGCAGGATTTCTTTTCGGGTGCGCGGACGGTAGGCACAGCGCCGCGCAATCTCGACCGTGTTCTCGATGGCCTCCGGCAGATCCTTGAACCGGACGACCATCTCGGCTTCGGTCTTGAGATAGTGCTCGGGCGTCAACCGCTCACGCCCCGCCTCATTCACATAGCGCCGCTGCCCGATACAGAGAAACGCGTCGTGCGCCTCCGCCATCGCGGGCTTGTCGTAGTAGACATCGTTGGTGGCGACCAGCGGCAGGTCCTTGGCATAGGCGATCTCGACAAGCCCCGGCTCGGTTGCTTCCTCCATTTCGGTGCGCAGACGGCCATCCGTGCCGTGGCGTTGGATCTCGACATAAAGCCGGTCAGGGAAGATCCGCGCCAGATCTGTCGCCAGATCGGACGCGGCGCCCGTCTTGCCCTCGGCGATCAGACATCCCAGAGGCCCCTTGGCGCCGCCGGTCAGGCAGATCACACCCTCGGTATGCGCCTCGAGATCCGCCAGCCGGACCTGCGGCAGATGGCTCGTCTCCCCCTGAAGATAGAGATCCGAGGTCAGCGCCATCAGGTTGAGATAACCAGTCTCGTTCTGGGCATAGAGCGCGATCGGCGCAGGATCCGGCGCCCGCGCGCCCTGCTCGACCTCGACAAAGCCGAGCGCAAGCTGCACGCCGATGATCGGCTGCACCCCGGCTTTCACCGCCCCTTCGGAGAACTCGAGCGCGCCGAACATCGCATTTGTGTCGGCCACAGCGACGGCGGGAAAGCCATGCCCTGCAACTAGGCCGGGCAGCTTTTTCATCGGGATCGCCCCTTCGCGGAGCGAATAGGCGGAGTGCACACGAAGGTGGATGAATCGGGGGGCGCTCATTGCGACATCTAGCCCCGGATTTTGACGAACAGCAAGCGGTTGGGAGATCGCAAAAGTCGTGCTAGGCAAAACGTCGGGTGGAGAACGGGACGACGACGATGCGCAAACTTGTGGTGCTGTTTTTTCTGGCCCTGGCCGTGCCCCTCACCGGACCTGCAAACGCGACCGAACTGCCCTGCGATTGCGACCCGTCCTGCACGGGCGGCACGAAGCCTTGGAAGTCGCTGAGCCACGCGGGAGAGCGTCTCTCCTTTGACCAGGGCAATCACCGCGCCTGGTACGAGCACCGGTTCTGGCAGGGCAATTGCGAAGCGCTGAGCATCGCCGACTGGGGCACCTGCAAACTTGGCAAGCAAACCGATGACCGCGACTGGTACGACGTGATGAAGGTCGTCCTGACACATAAGGCCGTCGCTCCGACCGAGCGTGGCCAACTCTGTGCAAAGCTGGTCGATCTCGGTCATAAGATCGGGTTCGAGTGGTCCCGCGACACTGGCAGGCGGTACATCTGCACCGAAGAACACCTCCTGCCCTGGTTCGAGGCCAGCGAGAATCAGGACCCCGCCGCGTTCGTGAACAAAGTCGACCGCGAGGTCGATGATATCCTCGCCGCGAAACTCGCCTGCGAACCGCTGCACTGACAGACCTCCGCTGACCGGCACGCGCACGGCTTGCCAGCCGACCGGCGTTGCGCCACTCTCGGGCGTTAAGAAAGCCGCACCACCACCCATTCCACGAGGCCGCCCATGTCCGACAAAGAAGCCCTGTCCTTTGACGATCCGATGCAGCGGCCCCGGTTCACCGGGCTGGCGACGTTCTTCCGCGCGCCCTATGTCGAGGAGTTCGAAAGCAATCCGCCAGATATCGGCGTCTGCGGCGTGCCCTATGATGGCGGCGTGACCAATCGGCCGGGTCCGCGCCATGGCCCGCGTGAGGTCCGCAACCAGTCCTCAATGATGCGCCGGGTCAATCAGGCGACCGGTCTCAGCCCGTTCGAAAAGCTGAAAGTCGCGGATATCGGCGATGCCTGGGTGGAAAAACCCTATGAGCTCGAGGGCGCACACCGCGAGATCGAGGCGTTTTTCGCCCGGATGAAGAGCGCCGGGACCCGTCCGCTGGCCTGCGGGGGTGATCACTCGATCAGCCTGCCAATCCTGCGTGCCATCGCCAAGGACGGGCCGGTTGGCATGATCCATATCGACGCCCATTGCGACACCGGCGACAATTATGGCGGCTCGCGCTTTCACCACGGCGCGCCGTTCAAGGTCGCGGTGGATGAGGGCCTGCTCGATCCGAAACGCGTCGTGCAGATCGGCATCCGCGGCTCGCTCTACATGCGCGATATGTGGAAGTTCAGCTTCGACAGCGGCATGCGGGTGATGATGATCGAGGAGGTCGAAGAGCGCGGCTGGCAGGCCTGCATTGACGAGGCCCGCGACATCGTCGGCGATCAGCCGATCTATGTCAGCTTCGACATCGACAGTCTCGACCCCGCCTTTGCGCCGGGCACCGGCACACCCGAAGCGGGCGGACTGACCATGCGCGAGGCACAAGGAATGGTGCGCCGTCTCGAAGGGCTGAACATCATCGGATCGGACATGGTCGAGGTCTCACCGCCCTTCGATGCCGGCGGGGTCACGGCGCTCAACGGCGCGACGATCATGTACGAGCTTTTGTGCGTGATGGCCGGGCGCTGACGCGGACCGACATTCAGTCCGGCACGTTCCCCTTCCAGGTACTGCAACAAAGCCGCTCCTGTTGGGCCTTTCATTGACCGGCGACATCCTGTCACTCCGTTGGCTATGGGTTTGACTTGCCGCGCGCGCAGTTCATCCTGTGGTAGAAATGTGTTTCTGGCGCCCGCCAGGATTGAAACGCATTCTCTCGTCTGATTTTCACCAGGGATCCCGTGCGCATGAATTATGTCAAACACAACTCGAAACATTACCGGCATATCAGTCAGGTCCATCAATACTCCTGCGGTGTTGCGAGCATCCGGATGGCCGGCCTTTACATGAACGGTCAGGATCCAGGCGGTGTCGTCGTGAAGCGTGTGATCAACGCGGCCGAAGACGCAGCAGCAGGTCAGTCGCAAGGACACCTGATCAACAACGTCGGCCCACATAACTTCGACACATCCGGCATCTCGATCAACACCACAGTCAAGGCTCTGAACAGTCTCTGGCCAAGGAAAAAGTGGACGCATTCAGCTGGCGACGCGGGGCTTGGAGTTTTGCGGAATGCCAAGCCCAGCAACCCCATGTTGGTGGCGTTCAAGCTACGGAGTACGCTTACCTACGACACCCGTGGAAAGCATCTGGTGGTTGCTGTCGAGACCTATGATACACCAGAAGCCGATAGGATGGACGAGGACGAACGCACGGTCGTCCTGCTTGATCCTGCCAAGAAACAGAACGCAGGCACCATGGACACATACCTCGGGATGTACACATCGAGCACGTACATCACCGGTTCAGCGGTGGCCGTCATTCACGCCACCACTTGATCTTTGAACGGAGCCGTTAGAACCTAAGGCGGGTGGAAATGAGCGAGCGAGTACGTGTGCGATGATGAAACTCCTTATCCCGATACTGGCGATGGCCAGCCCGGCGCTGGCATTGGCAGAGACCGGGGCCGAGACCCGTGAAACCGTGGTCGCATATCAGGTCGATCAGCGCGCCTTTGCCGCGCATATCCGGAATTGCACCCCCTTCCATCAGGAGGTCCGCGTCTTCGGCACATCGGACCAGACCATGCGGCGCAGCGTCGAGGGACCTCGCGGCGAGCTCTGCGAAGTCCGGGTGGAAGCGGCGTCCGACACGCCCGCGGATCTGCATTGTCTGTTGCCGGCAGGCGAGATCGAGGCCTTTGCCGGCGGCCACCACGCCATGTCCGACAACCTTCAGATCAGCGGAGAGTTCGCCGAGGACTGGCCGAACGATGTGTACCCTGGGGTTGCCGAGGTGCTCGCGGGCGACCTCTGCACGCTCGTGAACCGTTAGGCCCGGCTTCTGCTAATTTCACAATGGTGTCAGTTGGCAGGTGAGGCGGACGCACGGTAGGTACCACCCCGAGACTGACCCATTGACCCGCAGCAGGTAGCCCGATGGACCCCTTTGCTGACCCGGCCCGCGCGGCGCGTATCGAGATCGAACGTCTGCATGCCTTCATCGAGGGCTGGTTCCGCGGCACCATGCCGAAGGACCGGTTCGCCGACGGCTTTGCAAACTGGCTGCACACCGGTTTCGAGAACATCCAACCCTCGGGCAAGGTCCTGAGCCGCGCCGATCTTCTCGACCCGATCCGCGACGCGCACGGCGCAAACCCCGACTTTGGGATCACCATTCGAGAGGTCCGGCTTCTCGGCGCATGGCCCGAAGCCCGGTTGATCCACGCCAGCTATATCGAGGCCCAGACTGGCGCGCGCAATTCCGCGCCCGATAATGACAGGCGCTCAACCGTGCTTTTCGAGGTGCCAGTCCAGCGTATGATCTGGCGCCATCTGCAAGAAACTCATCTGCCACCGGGAGACACCTAAATGGACGCCAAAATGCCTTCACGGCTGCCAAAGAGCATCTCGCTTCTGATCCTCAGGATCACGTTGGCCGGGTTGATCTTCTGGTGGGGACTCGTCAAAGGCCTGAACATCGGCGTCGGCCAGGCCGTCTCGGACAAGTATTATGGCAGCACGTTCACGATGGACGCATTGCTGATCGGGTTCGGCTGGTTTCAGGTCGTGCTTGCGGTAGTGATCATCCTCGGCCCGCTGCGCCGCTTCACCCTGCCGATTGCACTTGTGATCAACGGCTTTGTCGCAGCCGCGGTCTGGCAGTCGATCATCGATCCGTTCTGGCTCTGGATGGGCGGCGAGAAGCCGGAGACGGTCAACGCGCTCTTCTACCCCTCGATCATCGTCGTCGCGGGTCTTCTGGTTTTGATGGCCTTTCGCCGCGAGGACCGCATTGCCCTTGGACCGCACTGAGCCCACACGCGCGATGCTGCGGGAACAGCTTGCAACCCATCAGGCAGCGTCGCGCTGGGTGCGGCGGCCATGCAGGGCAATGACCCGAGCAATCTCCGCTTCGAACGCGCGCTGATCTATCGGTTTGGAGGCGAACCCGTCGGCGCCCAGCGCGATGTAGTCTTGCTGATCGCTACCGATCGCACCGGCAGTCATAACGATGATGGCAACGGCTTCGCCGTGGGCCTTGCGTATGCGCCGCGTGGTTTCGCGCCCATCCATGTTGGGCATTTGCATGTCCAGTAAAACGAGATCGACCGGCTCCCGGGACAGCACGTCAAGCGCATCCACGCCATCGCTGGCCTCGAGCAGTTCCACCCCTGTGGGCTGGAGGAACATCCGCGCGACAAGCCGGTTAGTGTCGGTATCATCGACGATCAGAAGCCGTCGCCCGGTCAGCATCAAGCGCGGAGCCAGAACGTCCTTTGATGACGTCAGATCGGTCACTGTCTCGAGCGCCAGGGTCAGGCGAAACCGTGCCCCCTCTCCCGGCCACGAGGTCACCATCAGATCGCCACCCATCTTCGCCGCCAACTGCTTGCAGATGGCAAGCCCAAGGCCCGTGCCGCCATACTTGCCCGCAATCGAGCTATCAGCCTGCCCGAAAGTCTCGAAAATCTTGCTCTGGGCGGTCGGCGAGATCCCGCACCCGGTATCCTCGACCTCGATCACCAGCGTGTCGCCGCCACTGCGCGGCCCGAGGCCAACTGAGACAAAGACCCCGCCTTCATCGGTGAACTTGATCGCGTTCGAAATCAGATTGGACAGGCATTGGCGCACACGTACCGGATCGATCAGGACGCATTCCGGAATCTCGTCGCTGATCGACAGATCAAGGGCCAGGGACTTCTGGCGGGCCGCTCCGCCGAACAATTCGACAACCTTCGAGATCTCGGTCCGTATACAAGCGCTGACAGGTACGATCTCGAGCTTGCCAGCTTCGATCTTGGACATGTCGAGCACATCGTTCAAGAGGACCAGAAGATCCTGCCCGGTACTGTTCAGAACATCGACCAGCCGACGATCCTCCACCTCAAGCGGGCGGGCGGCCAGGACCTGCGCCAGCCCCAGAAGCCCGTTGAGCGGCGTGCGGATCTCGTGGCTCATGACAGCGAGGAACCTCGCGCGTGCCGCTGCCGCCTCCTCCGCCGCTGTGCGGGCAGCGATCAGATCGGTTTGCTGTGCCTGCAGGGCCTCTTGGGCGGCTCGTGTCTTGAAGTGCTGGTGCGCCGCATAACAGCAAAGCGGCGGCGCCACGATCAGCGTCACGAGAAGCGCAAGCTTGGGCACGACCGGCACCAGGGGTGGCCAGATCAGGATGTTCAACAAAGGCGCAAGGACCGCCGCCATGACAACTGCGATCAGCACCAGCGATCCGGCGTAACGCAGTTTTGCAAACCCAAGGGACGACATGGCGTTTATGCTACACGGCGTCCACTGAGGATTCAGTTAAGTCTGTGATTCGCCAACCTGCCCCTACCGGAGACCTCCATGCCCGAGATCCTGCTTCACAACTACCCCGCCTCCCCCGTCGCCGAGAAGGTCCGCAAAGGTCTGGGGCTGAAAGGGTTGGCCTGGCGTGATGTCGAAATCCCGCGCCTTCCGCCAAAGCCCGATCTGGTGTGCCTGACCGGAGGCTATCGGCGCACGCCCGTGATGCAGATCGGGGCCGACATCTATTGCGACAGCCAGTGCATTCTGCGCGAGCTTCAGCGCCGGCATCCCGAGCCCACGTTCTATCCCGGCGGCGCGCAAGGCATGGCGGTGGCGATCAGCCGCTGGACCGATGGCGAGCTGTTCGATCTCGCGGTCAAGCTGATCCTCGGGGCTGCAGGCGATGCGCTCGACCCCGATTTCGCTGCAGATCGGGGCAGGCTCTACCTCGGGCCGGACTGGGCCGCGGGGCTGAAGGCGGCCAATGCCGACTTGCCCCATCTCGCAGCCCTGATGCGGGCGCATCTGGGCTGGGCCAATGACCGGCTGGCGCATGGGCGCGACTTTATGCTGGGGGCAGATCCCGGCCTGCCCGACGTTCTGGTCTGGCACGTCGTCTGGTTCCTGCGCGGACGCTGGGCGGATGGCCCGGCCTTTCTCGACCAGTTCGCGGCATTGCCGGCGTGGGAGACCCGGATGGAAGGGCTTGGCCACGGCCAATCCGAGGCTATGACGGCAGAAGATGCGATCCAGCTTGCCAAGGCGACCGCGATCACAACGCCCGAGGCGGCAGATGATCTCGACCCGCAGGGCATCCGTCCGGGAATGGCAATCTCGGTCTCCCCGGATATCGATGGCGGGGAGCAGGCTGTCGAGGGAACGGCGCACCATATCAGCCGGGACACCATCGCACTTCTGCGCAGTGACGCGCGGGCTGGGGATGTCTGCGTGCATTTCCCGCGCGCCGGCTATCGTGTGAATGTGCTCTGAGGCAGGGTCGGCCTCACTTTTAACTGGCGGGGAGCTAGCCTAGTTCTTTGCGGCCCGCCGTTCGATCACCGCCGAGATCGGTGCGAACCAGACCGGACGGCGATCGCGCTCCAACCCCCAACGCAACAGCGCCTGCAGGGCCGTGGGCTCGCCAGAGATCACGAGAACCGCGGTCCCTTCGCGCCGGGCCCGGAAGGCGGCGCTCTCAAGCATCTGATAGATCTGGTCGCCCGACGTGCCCGCAGGCACAAACCGGTTGGAGTGAACATACGGCACCCCGGTCTCGCTCGCGATGCGCCGGGCCACTCCACCCAGACCGGAGCGGAAATCGACATAGGCAAAGCCGTGCTGGTGGATCGTGTTCAGAACCGTATCCATCAGCGCAAGATCGCTGCTGCTGTGCGTGCTTTCCGGCGCTGTCGCCCCCACCGCCATGTCCAGCTCGGCCATATAACGGATGGTCTGCGCCCGGATCTCGTCCGGTGTCATGTCGATCCTGAGATCGCCCGCGCTTTGGCTGCCGCTCAGGGGCTCGATCGGCAATTCGCTTAGAACTTCATGATTGGCCGCGCGGGCGGCGGCGGCAAAGGCGCGGCTCCCCTCCTGGTCCGGGCGGATCGCGAAGGTCAGCGGCATGGTCAGCAGCGGCAACATCTCCTCGCTGATCTCGCCACTGGCCGCATCCTCGAGAATGACCGCCAGAAGCGGGGCATCTGCGGGGGCATCATAGCTGCGCCCGTTGACATCCAGTGCCGCGCCATCGAGCGCAATCACCGGAAGCGGGGCCTCCTCCTGCGGGGCTTTGACACCGGATGGCGTGAGCGCCGCGATCTCCGTGCCCTCACCAAGACTCTCATCCTGGGAGGCGCTTTCCTGCGAGGCGTCTTCCTCGGAGGCTACGTCGGTGGAGGCTGCGTCGGTGGAGGCATCTACCTCGGCTGTGCTGTCCGCTGGTGTGTTCTCAGCCGTTGTCTCTTCTTCAGCGGCGCTTTCGTTTGCGGCGTCATCCTCTGCGACGCTTTCGTTCGAAGCGCTGTCCTCTTCGGCGCTACTCTCTGCGGCGTCGGCATCTGTGACGTCGACTTGCGGAGCGTCAGATTCTACGGCGTTGTCTTCGGTCGTCCCGACGTCTGCTGTTTGGGTCTCAGCACCCTCGTCGTCAGGCACGAGCTTAAAGATCGGATCATCATCTGAATGTCCGATCCTGCGGCGGCGGGCCCGTCGTTCCGTAACTCCGGACTGCGTACTCGCTTGCGTGTCGTCACTTGCAGGGGCGCTTTCAGTCTCAACGTCCTGCGCCAGCGCCAGCTCGGGCTGTGCATCGTCTTGAGAGGCTGCAACGTCCGTCTCGGATGGCTCGTCCGCGCCTTCGGTTGATGCCTCTGTGCTCGTTGCCTCTTCAGTGGTGGCGTTCTCAGAGGTCTCGGACGAACTCGCATCAGCCGCCTCAATGGTGGGCTGGTTTTCCTCGGCCGCCACCGTCTCGGTCGAAGCCTCCGCAGAATCCTCAGTGTCCGCCGTCGGCTGAGCCTCAGATGCTGTCGCGGTCTCCGCCGCATCCGCAAGCTCCGGCGCGGGATTCTCGGTTTGAGCCCCTGTGGTGCTGTCTTGATCCGGCTCCGTCTCCGAGGTGGTTGCGGGCTCGGATATCTCCGCACTCTCGGCTACTGCCGTCTCGTCGGACGTCGAAGCTTCCACCGGTTCAGTAGGCTCATCTGACGCGGTCGAAGACGACGCCTGCTCCGTCACCTCTTCGGCCTCAACGGTTTCCGATGTGGCCTCTACAGTTTCAGCTGTATCAGTCGTCTCCGCGGTCTGAGGGCTTTGCGCCTCATCCGCAGGCTTATCAGATGCGACCTCACTTGATGTGGGCTGCGTATCATCCGCGCTCGGCGTGGGCTGCACGTCCGCAGCTTCTGTTTCTGCGGCTTCGGACGTTTCCGCCTCAGACGGCGCTGGCGTCTCCGATGCTTCGGCATCGCCTGAGAGGACCCGAACGTCACTGCCCGTGGGCAAATGATCCGGCAACGGGGAGGTCAGGCTCAGCCCGACAAGGCCCAGCGCCGTGCAAAGCACACCGACACCAGCGCCACGCAGCATCAGCGCGCTGCGACTGCGGTCTTCAAACCCATCGATGTTGGCGTCCTCGACGATATTTCTCGCCATTGCTCTATGCCCCTGCCCGATCAACCCCTCAACATGGCCAACCGCTTGACGGTGTCTCACCTGTCAGCGCATCTATAACGCCAAGCGTAAGCCTCCGCAAAGGGTGGATACGCGTTTTACACGAACTGGGCGGGCAAGATGCTCCTTTTGATCGATAACTACGACAGCTTCACCTGGAACCTCGTGCACTATCTGGGCGAGCTTGGGGCGGAATGCCGTGTCGTCCGCAACGACGAGCTGACAGTGGACGAGGCGCTATCCTCCGGCGCGTCTGCCGTGGTGCTCTCGCCCGGCCCCTGCGATCCGCCGCGCGCCGGGATTTGCATGGACCTGGTGAGCCGCGCGCCGGATGACCTGCCGATCCTCGGGGTCTGCCTCGGGCATCAGTCGATCGGACAGGCACTGGGCGGGTCAGTCGCGCGCTGCCACGAGATCCTGCACGGCAAACTTTCGGCAGTGACACATGAGGGCACAGGGATTTTCGCAGGCCTGCCACAGGGGTTCGAGGTGACGCGCTACCACTCCCTCGTGGTGGAGCCCGAAAGCATGCCGGAGTGCCTTGAGGTGACCGCGCGCTCGCAATCGGGCGTCGTGATGGGCATCGCCCACAAGACCCGGCCCGTGCACGGGGTCCAGTTCCACCCAGAATCCATTCGCACCGAGCACGGCCATGCGATGCTGAAGAACTTTCTCGATATCGCGGAGGCCGCATGAGTGACGCTCTGAAACCCCTGATCGGTCAGGCGGCTGGCACGCCGCTGACCCGCGAAGAGGCCGTGACGGCTTTCGAGATCATCATGTCCGGCGAGGCAACGCCCGCCCAGATCGGCGGCTTTCTGATGACCCTGCGCACGCGCGGGGAGACGGTCGACGAGATCGCAGGAGCGGCCAGCGTCATGCGGGCCAAGGCCGCGGGGGTCAAAGCGCCCAAGGGCGCGATGGACATTGTCGGCACGGGCGGCGACGGCAAGGGCACGCTGAACATCTCGACCGCGACGGCGTTCTTGGTCGCAGGCTGCGACGTGCCGGTGGCCAAGCACGGCAACCGGGCGCTCTCCTCCCGGTCGGGCGCGGCAGATGTTCTGGGCCATCTCGGGGTCAACTCGATGGTCGAGCCGGAGGTCGCCGAGGCCGCGCTGGCGGACACCGGCATCTGCTTCATGATGGCGCCCATGCACCACGCCGCGATGCGCCATGTCGGCCCGGCGCGGGTCGAGTTGGGCACCCGCACGCTCTTCAACATTCTCGGGCCACTGACCAATCCGGCAGGCGTAAAACACCAGCTCACCGGGGCCTTCGCGCCGGAGTTCCTGCGCCCGATGGCCGAAACGCTGGCCGCGCTCGGCTCCGAGACCGCGTGGCTGGTGCATGGCTCCGACGGTACGGACGAGATCACGATCTGCGGGACGACCGAGGTAATCTCACTCTGCGAAGGCTCGATCACCGAATACGAACTGCACCCGGAGCAGGCCGGCCTGCCCGTCCATCCGTTCGAAAAGATCATGGGCGGCACACCGGAGGACAACGCCGCGGCGTTCAACGCCCTGATGAACGGCGCACCCGGCGCTTATCGCGATGCGGTACTCCTGAACGCAGCCGCAGCGCTGATGGTCGCGGGCCGCGCCGATGATCTCAAAGCCGGCGTGGAACAGGCCTGCGAAAGCCTCGACAGTGGAGCCGCCAGGAGCAAGCTCGACGCGCTCGCAAAAGCGACAAACGCCTGAGCCCGCGCCACAACCCCATCGCCTTGGCGGTCCTGACGGTCCTGACCGGGATCTTCCTGCTCGATGTGATGGGCGTCTTCATCCGCATTCTCGCCGAGACCTATCCGCCCCAACAGCTCTCGGCCCTGCGCAACCTCTTCGGGATCATTCCCTCGCTGATCCTGCTGTTCTCGATCTCGGATTGGCATGCGCGCGGACGCCCAATCATCATCCGGCAATGGCGACTTGGCCTGATGCGCGGGGTCTTCGTGGCCGGCGCACAGCTTGCGTTCTACACCGCCCTGACCAAGCTCGAGTTCGCGACCGTCTCGGCCATCGCCTTTGCCTCGCCGATGATCGTCACCGCGCTGAGCCGCCCGGTCCTCGGCGATCCCGTCGGGCCATGGCGTTGGGGCGCGGTGGTCGCGGGGTTCATCGGGGTCGTCCTGATCATCCGGCCGGGCACCGATACCTTCACCATCTGGGCGCTGCTGCCGCTCGGCGCCGCGCTCGGCTATGCCTCAGCCTCTGTAGCGGTGCGGCTGGTGGACACCGATGTGCCGAGCCCGCTTTTGAACATGTATTCGAACGTCTCCGCCATGGTGCTGGCGACCCTGATCACGGTCACATTGTCCGAGCCGGTCTGGATTCAAAGCTGGCGCGATCTCGGATTGATCATGCTCATGGGGGTCTGTGGCGGCTGCGGTGTGCTCTGCCTCACGATTGGCTACCGGATGGCAAGCCCGCCCGTGCTCGCCCCGTTCGAATACACCGGCATCCTCTTTGCCTTCGCGCTGGGATGGCTGATCTTCGACGAGGCGCCGTTCGACACACTATTCCCCGGCGTGATCCTCGTGATCGGCGCGGGGCTCCTGATCGCCTGGCGCGAGATGCAGGCCCGCAAGATCGTCCCGCATCCCCGCGCGGGTCGGAGGCTACGTTAGGTTAGCCTTCCAAGGGGGTCGTCCTCATGCGAGTTCGGATCGGCCGCAGGCGGAGACTGAGGTCGAGGCGGCGATGGTCGGACCCTCCGACGTCCTTCGTAGAGAATCCGATCCGACTTCGCTGAAGCCGCATCTCTCTACTGAAGGACTGAACCGGGCGTCGCCTCCAGCCGTGTCACCTTGATCGTCTCGCGGTTGATGCACTGGCCCACGCGGTCGGTCAGGTTCTGGAGCCAGTGGTCGGATTTGTAGACAGCCTCGTAAAGACGTTCGCGCTCGGCCTCGTTCTCGAACCGGCGGATCCAGACGTAAGTGCTGTCATCGCCTTCGCCGCGAAAGCTGCCCGCGATGACCATGCCTTGGGCGACCTGAAATGGGATGATCTCGCGCTCCATCAGCGTGATCCATTCCTCCATCTTGCCCGGCCGGATTTCGTATTGTCTCAGCTCGTAAAACGCCATCTTGCTCCCCATGGTTAACGGATTTGCCCGCCGGTATGCCCGACATTTTGTACATACCCAAGCCATACAGGTGCCATACGCGAGCCATACGCTTGCGGTACAGATGCCATACGCCTGCCATACGGG
>CAYYZH010000108.1:6323-13727 GCA_964475765.1 uncultured Limibaculum sp. | reverse complement strand
GGTGCAAGATCGGCTGCGGGGTTTGCCAGGGCCAAAGGTCCGGTGACAGCGCCTGTGGCAGCATCTTCCGGAGTTCCCGCAACCGATGGTGCGGACGTGTCGGTCCCTGTCTCAGCGACAACGCTGGGAACATCCGAACGTGGTGTCGGGGCCGGCGCAGGCGCGGGTTCCGGTGTCGCGTTTGGCGTCGGTGCGGGCGCCGTGATTGAAACTGCTGGATCCGTCGGTGCCTGATTTGACAGGCTGAGATCAGACCCGCCGCTGCCTGCAGTGTTTGCGAGGCTCGGGCTCTGCGTGTCACCGTCCGACGGCTCGGCGATTTGTACCGGAGCTGGGTCCGGTTGTACCGGTGCGGGCTCAGGATCTGCTGCTGGCACAGGTGCCGGTTCGGACTGGACTGTTGGCGTCGGAGCCGGAGCGGGTGTCGCCGGCTCCGGTTGCGCCGCCGTGGTTGGTGTGGGCGTCGACGGCGCTGTCTCGCTCTGGGTGTCCGCAGTTGCGGGCCGCGGAGAGGTCGCCGCAGGCGCGGGCCGATCCGGAACATCCTCGGGATCAGGCGTGCTGGGCGTCGGCGTCGAAAGGCTGGGGGCCACCGATGGGGCGGGTACGCGTGGACTTGTCTCCGCTGCCTGTCCCTGCGGCGCACGCGTCCGATCGGTCGTGCTCGGCACTGCAAGGGCAAGGGCCAAATCCGTTTCCGGCGCCTCCGAGGTCGATGTGTCGACAGACGGCCCCGAACCGGTCACCGAAGATGCAGCCAATCCTTTGGGTTGCTCTGACTTTGTCTCGATCGGTCCGGTGGGCAACGGCGTTGTTGGTGCGGTGTCCGAGGCGACATCGAGCGCCAGCCGTCCGGTCTCGACCCGAGCGGACGGCGACGCTGGCGCGGTCGCAGTGGCGATTGTCGGTTCCTGCGCTGTCACCACCGAGCGGGGTTTGCGCTCCGGCACTGTCGCCACGATCGGCGCCATGGAGTCGACGGTTGCCTGCGTCAGGCCAGGTGTGCCCGTCAAACCCGGCTCGGTCACAGCCGATGGAACCGTCGGCGTGGGATCATCACTCAACGCGGCAATTTCTGGCGATGCGCCTCCAGTCTGGTCCGGCAGGCGCGGCGCGGCGCCCGATGCTGCGGGCTCACTGGCGGAGGGGTTTGGGCTTGCCAGCGCCACTGGTGCCTCAGTGCTCGATCCGGTCGGTGTGCCGGCTTCGGCAGTCGCGGACGGTCCCGATGGCGCCTTCGCCGAGCCGGGATCGTTCAGGATCGCCGCGATCTGTGCCGCGAGATCCAACGGCTCGTCCGCTGGTGCTGCGGACGGAGCTTCAGCCACGGGTTGCTCCGCAGGTTTTGCAGCAACGCTGATTTCCGGCTCGGAGGGCGGGTCGGCTTGGACTGGAACGGTCGGTGCTGCCGAAGGAGTGGGATCGGCGCTCGGGGTTTCAGACGAGGGCGCAGTCAGTGTCGAAGGGGCCGTAGGTGTCGGCTCGACTGACGGCACTTCTACCGGTTCAGGCGTGACCTCCGCCACAACAGGCTCTGACACTTCTGGCTGTGGACTGGCGGGCTCGACCTCAGCTGCCTCAGGCTCTTCCTTCGTTTCGGGTGTCGGTTCGGGCGTTGGCGCCGCTGCGACTTGAACCGGCTGCGGGGCGGACCCGCTGACCGCCAGCGTGCAGTCAGCGATACAGGACAGACCATCCATCCATGACAGAGCAGACGATCTCACTGTTTCCGAGAGGTCAACATCGGGACCCAAAGCAATGCCAGCGCGCTCTGCGATCACGTCACCTGATGCGGAATCCACGATTTGCAAATCAACCGCAGATCCGCGATATCGCGCGATCATCTGCGTCGGGCGATCCCCGTAGAAGTAGATGTTGTTCGCTTTGCGCAGGCCAGAACTGATCGCCGTCACGACGTCGGGCGGTGCATCGACCACCCGAACGCTGCTGACGTTCCAGCGCTCTCCGGGGAAGTCGGCATAGGCCGGAGAGGTCATGCCAAGCATGAAAAGTCCCGCCCATGCCGCTGAATTATATAGTGCTTTCGTCCCCAAAAAAGGGTTCGTCCAGCGTTCGGCCACAGTAGACCTCCTGTGCTTTCCGAGCGGGGCGACTGTCGTAACGGGCGCCTCAACTATCTGTCCCACACCAGGGAGACGGAAAACGCGTCTCTGCCCGGCCTCACATCATTTTTCAGGCATTTTCTTCTGCTTCTCCCCTTGGCGCAAGGGGTAACTCTCGCAACGTCACCCCCCAGCTCCTGCGCATAAAAAAGGCCCCGGACATGGGGTCCGGAGCCTTTCAATCGGAGGTCGTGTTGTTCAGTCGAGTGCGGCTTTTGCCTGATCGACAATCGCCCCAAACGCTTCAGGCTCATGCACGGCCAGATCGGCCAGAACCTTGCGGTCGATCTCGATGCCGGACTTGCCCAGCCCGTTGATGAACCGCGAATACGTCAGCGTCTCGTCATGGGCACGCACCGCGGCGTTGATCCGCTGGATCCACAGGGCTCGGAAATTCCGCTTGCGCACCTTGCGGTCGCGGGTTGCGTATTCCATCGCCTTGTCGACGGCTTGGGTGGCCGTGCGGAAGGTCCGCGACCGGGCACCGTAGTAGCCCTTGGCCTTGGCAAGAACGTTCTTGTGGCGTGCGCGTGACGCCGGTCCGCCTTTTACGCGTGGCATATCTCGCTCTCCTTAACTGTAGGGCAGGAACTGCTTGACGATTTTCTCGTCAGGAGCAGAGAGCACCGTGGTGCCGCGTGCGTTGCGGATAAACTTGCGCGAGCGCTTGATCATGCCGTGGCGTTTGCCGGCCTGAGCAACTTTGATCCGGCCTTTGGCCGTGACCTTGAAGCGCTTTTTCGCGCCCGACTTGGTCTTCATCTTGGGCATTTCGGTCTCCTTGAAGTCTGTCATGCAAGGGTCGTACGAAGGATAGCTCGGCAGCCCTTTCAGCCGGCCATCCCGCTGTGAAGCGCGCCTTATAGTCCTGAGACCGTGATCCTGCAAGCGCCGAGATGCCGATAGTTCCGGGTTTTGGCAGGACATGGTAAAATGGTCCGGCGATTTGAGCTGATGGTGATTTCCAATGCCTGATCACTCCCCAGAGAGTGCTGCCCAGAACATTCCCGATCCCGCCGCCAGAGTAGGCGCGCAGATGTTGAGGATATTCACCTACATCTCTGGTTTTATTGCGTTTGTTCTGTTGGCGTTCGTTGTCTCGGACCTGTTGGCCGGCGAGGATGTTGCCGCAACACGGCTGATTGCTCCGTCGATTTGGGGCGGGATCTCCTACGGTTGCTGGCGCATGTCCAAGTTGGTTTTGGCAGGTGGTGGGCCGAGCCTTCCGCAGTTCGCGGGGTGGACGTTCATCACGATCGGTGCGGTCCTCTTCCTCTGCGGTCTCTATCTCGCCAGCGGTGGGGAGCTTGGTGCGCTTGCCATGTCGGGCATGGGCATCGGCTTTGCCGGGTTGGGGTATGGAGCGATGCGTGCCTTCGAAACGCCGGAGGGCAAGAAGAAGATCGTCCTGCAATCGATCTCGGCGCCCGGGTTCTCCCGTATGACATACACGTACGTCGACGAGGACACGCCGGTCGAAGACCTCCAGCGCAAGCGCGCGAGTTGGACCCGTCAACAGATCGCTGAGCGTCCGGATTGGGCCAGCGGTCGGATCGAAAGCCTGAACACGCGGAACAAGAACACGATCTTCTGGATTGCGCTGGTCTGGGCCGTGATCATGGTGGTCTCGGTGATCGCCGTCGTGATCCGCGAGATCCCGTGGTTCGCGCTAGCCTTCGAGGCATTCATCGGCGCGGTCATCCTTCACCGTGCAGGGCGCACCCATCTGCACCGCAGGAAGTTCAAGGCATCGACCCTTGAGCTGACCCCATGCCCGGCGCATATCGGTGAGGCTCTGGAAGGGCGGATCGAGACTGGCATCGCCGCAGCGGGCCAGAAGATTACGCCCTGCAAGCTCGTTTTGTTGTGTGAGGCCAGCTACGAAACCTCGCGCGGTTCGGGATCGGATCGGGAGACTTACGTCTCCACGCGCAACCTCTGGCGCAAGGAATACAATCGGACCGCGGAACCTGCCGAGGATGTCGATGTGCTGGTCGTCCCGTTCGACCTCGATATTCCGCGCGATGCGCAGGCCTCGACTCTCGGCGATGGATTGGGTGTGAAGTGGACCTTGTCCGCATCTGTCGACCTGCCGGGGTTGGATTGGACGGCGGAGTTCGACGTGCCTGTGGTCGCGAAAGCGGATCTGGCGTTCTGAGGCGCATGCAGCGCGCGCTGGCCCGTTGTTTCCGGCAACACCGCCGGCACAGGTGTATACCCCTCCGGGCTAGCCGGGGCCCGGTGAGAGCTGGGACCTGAAGATCGATCGCCCCAAAGTCCGGCATGGCGGTGCCTAAGACGGTTGGTTCATCACCTTCCCAGGCCCCGTGGTCCTCTCTTCAGGATGCGAAGAGGGCAGGCCGAAGATGTGGCAGCGCTGTCACCTCGTCCGGAACTGCAATATCTTGAACGACATCAGACGATGATCCAGACGGCAAGAAAGACCAGACCAAAACAGGCCAGCTCCCGATGCGCTCTTTGCTGGTCCGAGTTTACCACTATGTGCTGGCCCCGCGGGCCGAGGCACGCGTTACGCCTTTGCATGTCGAGGTCGCGCGGGCGATATTGCCAGATCGAAACCGGTAACCTCGGTCTCGGCCGCATCGATGCGCTCGATCAACTCATCGCGCTTCCGCACATTTGTCAGAAGCTCGGCCTCCAGCTCACCAATCGATGCTCGGGCCGTGGGAGCCGGAGCCTCGATCTTCAGCCGACCGGGCCGGGTCGCTGTCGCTCGGCGTGGTTTCGGTGCGACCTGCTCTGTCTTCGGTGGGTTCGGATCGCTCTGTTCTGACTTTGATGTGTTCAACACGGCATCGATCCGGTCCGTCGGTTGGTCGTTGTCGACCGCGATGTCCCGATAGAGGTCCGCGAACCGGGTCGTGTTCAACGCGACCTGATCGGCATACTGGCGGTAGCGCGCGATGTCCTCTCGATAGGCCGTGCGCACGGCTTCGATCCTTGTCTCAGCGGTCTGCCGGTCGATCCGGCCCGCTCTGAGATCACCATTGATGGCGAGCGTATTCGCTCGGCGACAGGCGGTCAGATTGTCGAACGCATCGACCGTCCAGCCGATCCAGCGGTTCTCGCGTTCAAGATCGTCATTGACGATGCCGAGCACCTCCAAAAAGCTGCGCTCACCTGACAGGAGCACGCTGAGATAGCGCGCGACAACGGATCCCGTTTGCCCGGCTGCGCTCTGACGCTGATCAAAGCTTTCGCCAAAACGGTCGCCCTGTCGCTCCAGTTCCTGTCGTTCATTGAAGCAGGCGCCACGCGCGTCATCGGCAAAGCTGCGAAAGGCAGGTCCCGTCCCCTGCTGAGGTCCGCAAGCGGCCAGTGCCAGTGCGGCGAGGGTGATCACACAGACGATCGAGGTCGAGGACATCATGAAACGTTCCGCTAAGTTGAGCACAGCGCAACTCTAAATAGAGTGCCCGGCGGATAGGAAAAGCCCCAACACTACGGCATGTGCGAAGACGTCACGCCTTGCGTGTTCGATGCAGATGCTTTGGGCCGAGAGCCAAGTCGAGATCCTGCGCGTCCACAGAGGCGGTTTCGACCCGGTTGATAACCTCGTCGCGTTTGCGGACATTGGTCAGAAGCTGGTCCTGCAGCCGGTCGACTTCGGGTTTCACTGTTGGGGCAGGGGCCTCGGCTCTTAGCGATCCAGCGGGCGTCGACTTCTTATTCGGGCGGCGTTTGACGACCTGGGCCGATGGGCGGCCAGATTGATACGCCTCGCGGCGATAGGGGCCGACGACAAGCTCGTCGCCGTCATTGTCCGCGGCGATCTCGTTGTAGACCTCGGCATAGGTGTCGGTGTTCTTCGAGATCTGCTCGGCAATCTCGCGGAACCGTGCGGTGTCCTCAGCGAAGGCACGGCGAACGGCACTCATCCCCGCCTCGGCGTCAGCGCGATTGATCCGGCTCGCCTGATAATCCGCGCGGATCGCGGCAGCCCCGGCCTTGCGGCACGCGCTCAGTGTCTCGAAGGAAGCCAGCAGCGCATCGATACGCTGGTTCTCGGCCTCGACATCGCGCGAGGCATTGCGCATCAGATCCAGAACCGTGCCGCTTTCGGCGCGCAGGGCCTCGATATAACCGCCTGCAACCGTGATCCCGCCGGAGCCGATGGTGCCGCCGACCCGGCCAGTCTGCCGGATTGAATCGAGTACGCCGCCGATGGCATAGCCTGCGTCCAGAAGTGTGTCGAAACTCGACTTGATCTCGACCCCATAGCGTTCAAGATCCTGACGCTCAACAAGGCATGGGTCCCCCTGATCGGCCAGAAACGTGCCTCGTCCCTGATCCAGCGGATTTTGCGATCCCTGGATCTGCCCGTCTTGACAAGCCGCCAGAATGCCTGCCGACAGGGCGAACACCCCATATGTGCCAAACCGGATTGCCATGGTTGCCTCCCAAACCGTGTGCGCAACTTTGACGGGTTCGGTGTGAAATGCCAAGCGCTGTGAAACGGTTCGTCAGCTCTGTGACAGCGCCGCCAGAACCACCACGCCTATCAACGCCGCTGCCATGGCAAAGTTGATCAGCCGCTGTGTGCGGGCCGAGAGGTCCAGTTTTCTGAGTGAGACGCCTGCCTGTAACCACAAGAGATGCACCGGGATCCAGATCGCGTTGACGATCAGCAGCTTCAGTGTGATCTCGATCGCGAGGCTCTGGGGCCAGAACGCATAGCCACTGAAGATCAGATTGTTGACGGCATAGGCTTTGGGGTTGATGAGCTGCAGCAGGATACCATCGACAATGCCCGGAGCGCGATCGGACTCGATGAACCCGATCCGTGCGCCAGCAAACGCGATGCGGCTTGCGAGGTAGACAAAGTAGGCGATCGAGCCCCAGACCAGCACGACCCTCAGCTCCGGCACCGCCAGCACGATTGCAGCAAGCCCGGAGACGACCAGCAGTGCAGTCAGGTTCGTGCCGATGAAGAGCCCTGTGAGAAACCGTAGACCGGGTCGCCAACCATAGCCCGAACCGATCCCCGCTGTCGTAAGGACGCCCGGCCCCGGCGTGATCAATAGAAAGACAATGGCAACCGCAAAAGTTAGCATGACGCCCGACCGATACCTTCCAACAGCCTTAGAGGATGTCCAGAACAGCCTCGGGCGGCCGTCCGATCACTGCTCGCTCGGCAGTCTCGACAATCGGACGCTCGATCAGGATGGGATGCGCGAGGATTGCGGCGCGAACGTCCTCTTCCGGACTGTCGGGCGTTAGATCCAGCGCTTTCCATTCGGCCTGGCCCCGGCGCACCAGA
>CAYYZH010000108.1:373-6223 GCA_964475765.1 uncultured Limibaculum sp. | reverse complement strand
TCGGCGATCTGCCGTCCCAGACTGATTCCACCATAGACGAGCCCGGTGTAAAGCTGCACCGCGCTCGCACCTGCTCGTATTTTGGCATAAGCCGCCTCGGCGCTGGTGATTCCGCCGACACCGATCAATGGGATTCGGCCTCCGATTTCGCGCGCGAGATCGCGCAGGATCGCAGTTGATGACACGAACAGCGGCGCACCGGAAAGCCCGCCCTGTTGCCCGGCATGGGCTGAGCGCAGCCCGTCGCGTGCCAGCGTGGTATTGGTTGCCGTGATCGCATCGACTTCATGCGCGAGGCAGCAGGCTGCAATCTCGGCGACATCTTCCCGGATCAGATCGGGCGCGATCTTCAGAAAAACTGGCAGGCGTCGTCCCGTCTCGCCGGTCAGCGCATCGCGTGCCTCGAGCACACGGCCTAGCAACGCGTCCAGAGCCGCGCGCCCCTGAAGATCGCGCAGCCGTTCGGTGTTCGGCGATGAGATGTTGATCGTCGCGAAATCAACTGCCCCGTGAAACCTGCGCAGCACCGCGACGAAATCAGCCGCACGGTCCTCGGTGTCCTTGTTCGCCCCGATATTGACCCCGACGATGCCGTTTGCCGCGCGACGGGTCAGGTTGGCGTGGATCGCCTCCATCCCGTCGTTGTTGAAGCCGAAGCGATTGATGGCCGCCCGGTCCTCGGTCAAGCGAAAGAGCCGCGGCTTGGGGTTTCCCGGTTGCGGGCGCGGCGTGACCGCCCCGATCTCGGTAAAGCCAATGCCGGTGGCCAGTGTCTCCGGCACGGCGGCTGCGTTCTTGTCGAAGCCCGCCGCGATACCGACCGGGTTGGGCAGATCGATCCCGGCAATCGTGGTCTTCAGTCGGGGTGACGTGATCGGCGTATGGCGCCCAGCCATCCCTGATCGCAGGGCCTTCAGGGCCAGCCCGTGCGCGCGTTCGGGACCGACAAGGCGCAGAGCACGGAGCCCAAGTCGTTCGATCCCGCTCATTCCAGATCATCCGGGAAGACGTGGACGCCATTCTCGACGGGCAGCGCAACATGCCAGAGCACATCCGCCAGACGCAGCTGCGCACCGTAAAGGTGGGGAAAGAGGGCGCCGCCGCGTGACGGCTCCCATTTCAGCCCCCCTCCAAAAACAGTCGTCTCGAAGGCCAGCAGCTCGAGACTCGTCTGTCCGGCGAAGTGCTTGGCCGCGGTCTCGCGCACCTGCGTTGCGGTCGAGAAATGGATGAAACCGTCTGAAAGATCGACCGGCGCCCCGGCGCTCTCACCAGTCGCCATAAACGCTGCCCATTGGTCCGATGTCAGGATCTTGTAGATCTTCACGCGCGCTCCCCCGGTGGGTCGGCACAGTGCTAGAGCCGCCAAGGCGTTGGGGAAAGAAAAATCGGCCCCGCTCTTCAGCGCGGGACCGATGGACACGCGTAACCACGCAACTCAGGACGCCAATGCAACGATGCGACGTTGGACCCGGTTCGCATCGAACGTTGGACTAGTCCGTGACCAATTCACCCGGACGCCACAAGAGACCGCGCTCGCTCAGCGACTGGCGCCGGTTCGAGCGGCGGCAGCGATCCTTGATATGACCCTGGGTGCGGGCCGATCCGGCATAACCCCAATGGCCGGTCTGCAGGTTCAGCCAGTAGTTTCCGGCCGGGATCGGACCGCAGGCATAATTCGCCAGCATCTGGCGCTCCTGCCAATCCAGAACCTGCCCGTTGACGACAACAACCCCGGCTATGGCGGTCGTTGCAGTCAGGGCCGATAGGGCAAGGCCTGCAAGAAAAGCTCTCATCAAAACCTCCAATTCGTCTTTGCTCAGATGGAGGAATTCTACGCTTCGTCAGTCTCGTGTTTCTGTAGCGGCTGTTACAAATCTCACAGACGCTGCATCTGCGCGCTGCACCGCGAACCCAAGCGCGCCGACGCCGAGTAGGATGCATTATTGAGGATAATCTGGACCCGCCCCCGACTTTGGCGTTAGCGGGTCAAGTGGGACCGGGCGGGCGAATCCAACCCGGTCAGAGTTCTCGGAGAACGCACCCTTGAGGGGAACGATCAGGCGATGTGCCCCTCGGTCTTTGCCCACTGGTAGGTGGCATCCAGACAGGTCTCCATGGGCGCCAGCAACTCGTCGATTTCGTCCGTGGTGATGATCATCGGCGGGCAGAGCGCCAGACTATCGCCAATCGCGCGCAGGATGACGCCGTGCTTTAGCAGCTCATTCATCAGGGCAGGGCCGACCTTGCCCGGGGTCTCGAAGCCGCGGGGATCACCATGGGCGGGCGCGACTTCGATGGCACCCATCAGACCGGCACCGCGCACCTCGCCAACCAGCGGGTGATCGCGGAACGCCGCCAGCTTCTCCTGGAAATAGGGAGCCACTTTACGCACATGACCAAGAATGTCGCGTCGCTTGTAGATGTCGAGCGTCGCGCAGCCGACCGCGCAGCCCAGCGGATGTCCACCATATGTGTACCCGTGCCCAAGTGCCGGGTGTCGTGCCGATTCTGCTTCGATTGCGTCAGCCATCTCCGCGTTGATCGCGACTGCCGACAGCGGCGCATAGCTTGCCGTCAACTGCTTGGCCATCGACGCCGAGGTGGCCGGGACCTTGAACGTTTCGGTCCCGAACCAGTTCCCCGTTCGGCCAAATCCACAGATCACTTCGTCCGCGATGCAGAGTACATCGTATTTGGCAAGCACCGCACCGATCGCCGGGAAGTAACCTTCCGGCGGGACGATCACTCCGCCTGCACCCATCACCGGCTCGGCAATGAACGCGGCAACAGTCTCCGGTCCCTCGGCGAGGATCAGATCCTCGAGGTCTTGAGCCAGTCGTTGAGCAAACTCCGCCTCGGTCTCGCCATCGCGGCCCTCGCGCCAATAATGCGGCGTGGTCGTGTGCTTAACAAAGTCCATCGGCAGATCGAACGAGCCATGGTTCAGCGGCAGACCCGTCATTGAGGCAGCTACCAGCGTGACGCCGTGATAGCCCTTCTTGCGCGAGATGATCTTTTTCTTCTCCGGCTTTCCGAGGGCATTCATCATATACCAGATAAGCTTCACCTGGGTGTCATTCGCCTCGGAGCCGGAGGAGCAGTAAAACACCCGGCTCATCGGCACGGGGTAGAGATCCTTGATCTTCTCAGCGAGCTCGATCGCCGGCTCGTGGGTGCGCCCGCCGAAGAGGTGGTAGTAGGGCAGACGGTCCAGCTGAGCCTTGGCCGCGTCGATCAGTTCGGCGTCACCGAAGCCAAGCCCTGCGCACCACAGACCTGCCATTCCCTCGACAAACCGGTTGCCCTGGTCGTCGTAGACATAGACGCCCTCTCCACGGTCGATGAGATGCGCGCCGACCTGACGGTGGGTTTGAGCGTTCGTATAGGGGTGAAGCAACGCTTCGATATCGCGTGTCTGGGCGTTGGTCAGAGTGTTGACGTCGTGAGGCATGGGTCGGCTCCTCAGTTAAGGAATGGCTGATGAACGCTACCCTCAAATAGATGATTGTGCCACCCCGATAGATCTCGGGCTACGCGTACTCGGTCATTGTTCGATCTGGCCTATCATGTATATCTAGGGTTGTACGCTGGGCGCCAACGCACTTCAGCCTTGGTTTCGCCTTATTGTGGCAGCATTCAAAGACCCAGTGCGTAGCATAGGTGAAGGGACGGTATGATGGTCCGTCGGGAGAGTGGCCCGAATACAACCTTGGTGCCCGGGGCGGCGCAAGTGTTTACGCCCAGGGTCATGCACTTCACGTTGGACCCCGCCTCCCTCAGGTTCACCTCTGTTGAGGGCACGCGGGACGACTTGCTCGGGTTCTCGGAGAACGACTGGCTGGCCGATGGGTTCTGGCTCCTGCGAATTCATCCCGAAGACCGCGCCCCGGTAAAGACACTGCTGAGCACATGCGACAGCGAGACCGAGCCCAAAGACATCGAGTACCGTATGCTGGACCGAGGCGGCAACATCGTCTGGGTGCTTCAGCATTGCGATATCCGTCTGCGCGATGGAGTGCATGTCGCGGTCGGCTTCATCATTGACATCACCGCACGGGTCGCATCGGAAAATGACCTCAAGCGTACGCAGGAGATGCGTGAGGCGCTGCTGCGCCTTATCTCACGCGAGTTCAGTCAGCCGATCAATGCAATCTCAGGTTATGGCAAGATGCTGGAGCGGCATCTCTCGATCCAGGGGGATGATGTCGGCAGTGACTATGCGCTCGGGGTGCGGGATGGAATCCAGCAACTCAGCGATGCGGTTCTTCAGTTGCGCGAGGTGGCAGAGGGCGAAGGATCGGAACTCGATGATCTCGTACGCGCCACACGGGGCGAAGGGATCGAGTTTGGGTCGCCGCGTGGCGGCACTGACACCTGAGCGTTACAAGAGCTTCTCGGCCAACTCGGCAAGGGCGATCTGACCGGCGGCAGAATTGCCGAATTTATCAAGCGGCGGCGACCAGGCACAGGCCGCGAATGCGTTGGGCTGTGCAACGAGGATTCCGCCGCCGACCCCGCTTTTGCCGGGCAGACCAACGCGATAAGCGAACTCTCCGGATTGATCGTAAAGTCCGCAGGTCCGCATCACCGCCCGGATACGACGTGCGTTGAGCCCTCCAGCACAGATCCCCGGCCCGTTTTGCGGCATTACAAGAAACATCGCCGCCCGGGCCAGGTCGCGTGTCGAGGCGGCTATGGAGCAGGCCCGGAAATAAGCGTTGGTGACCGCTATCGGGTCGTTCTGCAGATTGCCGTGGGCCTTGAGGACAAAGGCCATCGCCCGGTTGAGATCACCGGTGTCCATTTCCGAGCGCCAGACCTCTTCGTCGAACTCCAGCATCGGGTTGCCGGAAAGCTCCTTCATCTCAGCGAGCAGCGGGTCGGGCCAATCCGGCCTGACGGTCAAGAGCGCATCGGTCGTAACGATGGCGCCTGCATTTATGAACGGGTTGCGGGGGCGCCCTTTCTCCGTTTCAAGCTGGATCAGCGAGTTGAAGCGCATGCCTGAAGGCTCGCGTCCGACCCGCTCCCACAGGCTGTCGCCAACCCATTCCATCGCGAGCGCCAGCGAGAAAAGCTTGGAGATCGACTGGATCGAAAACGGCTCGTCCGCATCCCCGGTCGCCCGTTCCGTTCCGTCAGCACCGCAGAGCACTAGCGAAAATTTTTCCGCACTGACCCGAGCCAGGGCCGGGATATAGGTCGCAACCTTCGCGCCCTCGGCATGGGGCCGTGCCGCTCGGGCGATGTCATCTAGATCGGTGAGCATGCGGGCGTGATAGCCGAAGCCCGCCGCGATGCAAGCCTGCACCCGCTGCCCTGCAGTGAATGTTGTTGTCCCGCCAAGCCTCGGCCTATGCTGTGGGTGGAGTAGCAACTTGAGGGATGCGCGATGGTTATGCGGATTTTTGCGGCGGCGTTCACATGTTATCTGATGGCCACGCCAGGCGCGGGACAGAACATCCCTCAACCGCCGGTCGGGTTTTGGAACTGTGTGGTGAACGCGCCCTGGGGCGGTATTCAACTGGTGATGCAGGTTGCGCCGGATAACACCCTGATCGGTGAGGGAAACATCATCTACGCCGGGACCAGCGGAAACTATCAGGTCCGGGGCAACGGCGACTGGATCGCGTTTCCACCAGAACCAGGCAGCCCGTCTTGGCTTTACAAGTTCCGGATGTTTCCACAGAACCACGCCATCTTTTCTTGGTTCGTGCGGCCGACGGGCGATCCGGACAATCTCTACAACACGTGGCAGGATCCGCAGACCGGGGCAGTGACTGAGACCGCTTGTCAGCGCGCGGGCTGAAGAGGTTGATCTAAAACGAAAAAGGGCCGCATCTCTGC
>CAYYZH010000108.1:0-363 GCA_964475765.1 uncultured Limibaculum sp. | reverse complement strand
TCACTTTGATAAAAAAAAAAAAAACCGGCCCCCCCAAACCGGCGGCCCTCACTGTCCCTCAGCGACTTCGTGCGCTGATTACATCATGCCGCCCATGCCGCCCATGTCGGGCATGCCGCCGGCCGGTGCGCCTGCACCCTTCGGCTCAGGCTTGTCGGCGACCATGGCTTCGGTGGTGATCAGGAGACCGGCAACCGAGGCTGCGTCCTCCAGAGCGGTCCGCACAACCTTGGCCGGATCAATGATCCCTGCCGTCAGCATGTCGCCATACTCTTCGGTCTGTGCGTTGAAGCCGAAGTTCTTCTTCTTCGACTCGGTCACTTTGCCCGCAACCACAGCACCATCGACACCGGCGTTCTCGGC
>CAYYZH010000107.1:2313-13800 GCA_964475765.1 uncultured Limibaculum sp. | reverse complement strand
GCCAGCCCCGCGCCGATCAGCGCCAGGGGGATCGCTTTGACCAGAACTTCGGACGGCGTGTAAATCCACATCGCGCGCTCGTCCGGTTTGGTCAGGAACTGCCAGAATTCATCAAAGGGCTGGAAGAAATAGACATAGAGCGCGGCGCCAGGATCGTGTCCCATCGCGGCGAGAAGGATCGCGCCAGCAACCAGCATCAGACCAATCGCCAGCACCGGCGAGAGCACGGTGAAGAGGCGCGAGGGCTGGGGACGCGGTTCGAGGACGATCATGCAGCGGTGCCCGCTTCTGCCTGGTCGGTGCCGGGTTTCGCGCCGCCCATCAGAAGGCCGACCTGCTCGGCGGTCATATCGGCGGCGTTCTCGGCGGGCGAAAGACGCCCGCCCTGCATCACCGCAATACGGTCAGAAATCGAAAAGATCTCGTCGAGATCCTGACTGATGACGACAACTGCCGCACCGGAGGCCGCCAGATCGATCAGGGCCTGGCGAATGACAGAAGCGGCGCCGGCATCGACGCCCCATGTCGGCTGACTGACCACCAGCACGCCGGGTTGGCGCAGGATCTCACGCCCGACAACGAACTTCTGAAGGTTCCCGCCGGAGAGCGCGCTCGCCACGGGATGCTCCGAGCCCGAGCGCACATCGAACCGCTCGCGGATCGCCGTGGTTTTCTGCCTTGCGGCGGCAAAGTCGATAAAGCCAAGGGGGGATGACCCGCTCGCCGTCTGGTCGGTCAGGACCACGTTCTCGGCAAGTGTCATGTCGGAAACCGCGGCGTGGCCGTTACGTTCCTCCGGCACGAAAGCGGCGCCGAGTGTGCGTCGTCCCGCCGGTCCGAGGTAACCCGTGGGCGTGCCATCGATCGTGATGGCCTCGGCGCGGTCTGCACGCCGTTCGCCCGTGAGGGCGGCCATCAATTCGGATTGCCCCTCCCCGGCGATCCCTGCAATGCCAAGGATCTCTCCGCCGTGGACCTCAAGGTTTATTCCCTTGAGCGCGATGCCAAAATCCGACGCTGCGGGCAGGTCGAGGCTCTCAACTGCAAGGCGGACAGGGCCGCTGACGTCATTGGTACGCCGATCGACGCGAGCGATCTTCTCGCCCACCATCATCTCGGCCATCGACTGCGCGGATTCCTCTGCCGGAGTGCAGGTGGCGACGACGCGGGCGCGGCGCAGGATCGTGGCGCGGTCGCAAAGCGCTTTGATCTCGTCCAGCTTGTGCGAGATATAGAGAACAGCGCAGCCCTCATCCGCCAGAGTGTTCAGCGTGCCGAAAAGATCCTCGGCCTCCTGCGGTGTCAGAACCGAGGTGGGCTCATCCATGATGAGGAGCTTTGGCGCCTGCAAGAGGCAGCGGATGATCTCGACGCGCTGTTTCTCACCGACCGACAGCGTGTGCACGGCGCGTGCGGGATCAAGCGCAAGGCCATAAGTGGCGGAGACTTGCGTGATCCTGTCGGGCAGCCCGCGGGTCTGATCGGGCGGCAGCGCAAGGGCGATGTTCTCGGCCACGGTCAGCGCATCGAAGACCGAGAAATGCTGGAACACCATGCCGATGCCCATGGCCCGCGCGGCGGCTGGTTTGGCGATGGTGACGGGCGCGCCGTTCCATTTGAACTGTCCCTCGCTGGGGTGCAGCACGCCATAGATCATCTTGACCAGCGTCGACTTGCCCGCCCCGTTTTCGCCGAGGAGCGCATGTTTCTCGCCCGCCCGGATCTCCAGCGAGATGGCATCGTTGGCAACAAAGTCGCCGAAGCGTTTGGTGATATTCGAGGCGGCGAGCAGAGGGGCGTCGTCGAGGTCTGCACGCATCGTTTTCTCGCTCCCCCGTCCTCTGGTCCGCCCGTGTGAACGCCAGCTTGTCTAGCCGGAAATTTGCGGCAGCGGCAAGCCGTCTCCTTGCAGTGCGTCATGCTCGCGGATATGCGCGGCGACGTTCTTGAAACAGCGGAACGGAGCGGTGCTGTGTCCGATCACGAGATGCCCGGCTGGTCTGTGGAAACCCTGCATGACGACTTTCGCCTGTGCCTGCGCGAGGATCGCGTGCTTTATGACAGCCGGTCGGATCATCAGAGGCTAAAGGTCTTCGAGAACCCCAGCTTTGGCCGTGTGCTGACGCTCGACGGGATCGTGCAGACGACCTCGGGCGATGAGTTCATCTATCACGAAATGATGGCCCATGTGCCGCTGTTCGCCCATGGGGCCGCGCGCGATGTGTTGATCATCGGGGGCGGCGATGGCGGGATGGCGCGCGAGGTGCTGCGCCATGCATCCGTGCAGCGGTTGGTGCAGGTCGAGATCGACGCTGATGTCATCTCCTTCTCGCGCGAGCACTTGCCTATGCTGTCGGCGGGAGCGTTCGATGATCCGCGGTTCGAGCTGGTGATCTCGGACGGGGCGACCTTCGTGGCTGAGACTGAACGGCGGTTTGACGTGATCATCGTGGATTCGACTGATCCCGTGGGACCGGGGGCGGCCCTCTTCGAGGCGGAGTTCTATGCAAACGCACGGCGCTGTCTGACCGAGGGCGGTATTCTGGTGACCCAGAGCGGCGTGCCGTTTCTGCAGGGCGATGATCTCAAGGCGAGCATGACCGCGCTGGGCGGATTGTTCCGTGATGCAGTGTTTTATCTGATCGCCGTGCCGACCTATGCGGGCGGACCGATGGCGATTGGCTGGGCCACCGATGGCGATCATCGCGATGTGGACCCGGATGTCCTGTCGGCGCGGGTTGGTTCAAGCGGGCTGAGGTTTCAGTACTATTCCGCCGAGGTCCACAAGGCAGCGTTTGCTGTGCCGGAATATCTGCGCCGGATTGCGTTCGGCTGATCAGGGATCAGTCGAAGACAGCGCCGAACGCGTCTGGGGAGCTGTATTCATCCAGCGGCGCGACCTCTCGGTAGACCTTGGCCAGCGCCACCGCACATGCGACCGACGCCGTGAACGTGATGAGCGCTTCGATCAGGATCAGCGCAAGCGCACCCCAGTCGATCAGTGGAAAGTCCGCCAGAACCTCTACATGCAGGCCATGATCCTGGGTCCAGAGCCCCATGGAGGTTGCACAGAGCGTCAGCGGCAGAAAGCCCGCGGATATCAGCATGGCGAGACGCGGGAACTTGCCCAGACCCCACATTGTGGCCTGCGTGAGCGCCAGTTTGCCGGTCGTGATGATGTGCGGAAACGTCAGGCCGAACAGCGACAGCACCAGAACGGCGCAGATCGTGAACCCAAGCGCGGCAACCTCCTGGATCAGCAGGGCCTCTGAGCTCGCAACCAGCAGGCCGCCAGCAGCCCCAACGAGCCCCATGATGATGGACATCACCAGCAGGATCGAAACGGATGCGCTGGCATAGAGGGTGACGGTCAGCAGCCTAGTGTTCCAGACCGCGTCCCACCCCCGAGCAAGCCCGCCGCTGAGCAGCCAGGGATAGACCGCAAAGAGGATCATCATGTCGGCCACAAGAAGCGCGCCAAGCTCGAAGAGAGAATAGGCCACGACCGCAGTGTCGAGATCGGTCGCTGTGTCCATTTGCAGGCGGCAGTAGGCGGAGATCACGGAAAAGCCAAGGGCAACCGGCAGGATCACGCCGAAATTGGCCCGGATCGCGCCAAAAACCAGGGGATAGAGAAACCCCTCGAGATCCACCCGCTTGGACACCAGCCGCACGCTACCCTTAACCACTCACCCTGCGAGGTAGAATAATAGGGGCAGATTGTGGCGAGACCGTGTTGCGCGGGGGCGGGTCAGCCGCGTTTCATTGAGGCGAGAAAAAGGAGGGCGATGGCCCCGACGATCGATGTCGCGGCGCGGCCGAGGCCAAGACCGACCCCGAAAAAGCCTTGCAGGAACCAGAGGCCGACCGCCCCGCCTAAGCCGAGCGCAACTGACACGATATAGCCGTTTCGCACAAAGCCAAAGCGCTCGGCGCCATACCCGGTCGCTCCGCCCACGATCAGGGCGCCTAATAAGTGGAACATGGCCGATTTCTCCGCATGGCAAGGCTGCGGCGCAGAGTGGACTAGCGCGCGGCGAAAGGAAAGCCGGTGTTTGCAGCGTTCGGGTTTTGCACGGTCCCGGGCGCAGACCCGGGCCCTCCCTGTGGCGCCACGACGAGGTCCCGGATCAGGTCCGGGACCGTGACAGGGGTGAGGGGGCTTGCGCGGCGGCCCGCCTCACGCCTCGAGCCGCGCGGCCTCAAAGGCCAGCATCGCCCGTTTGATCGGCAGGCCCCAGTGATATCCGCCGAGCTTGCCGTCGCGGCGTAGCGCGCGGTGGCAGGGGATCAGCCAACTGATCGGGTTGCGCCCAACTGCGGTTCCGACGGCCCGCACGGCCTTGGGGTTGCCGATAGACTTGGCGATCTCCGAATAAGTCGTGACATGGCCAGAGGGCACGTTCAGGAGCGCCTCCCAGACTTTGATCTGAAAGGGTGCGCCAAGGGGAGCAAGCGCGACTTCGCCGGTCCCTCCGAAGGCCGCATCGACCCAGGGCCGCAGCATCTCGGCGTCTTCCACGAAGGTTGCCTCGGGCCAACGCGCGGTCATGTCGCTCCAGGCCCAGTCGGCCCCGAACTCGGCAGCGAAGGCCAACCCGCAAAGTCCGCGATCCGTTCCCATCGCCAGCGCCTGCCCGAATGGTGTTTCGTACCAGCCCCATTGGATCGTCAGCCCCGCGCCTTTGCGGGCATAATCGCCGGGGGACATACCCTCCCAACGCACAAAGAGGTCATGCAAGCGCCCTGGTGAGCTGAGCCCGGTCTCATAGGTCGCATCCAGTACCGTGAACCGCTCCGCCAGCAGGTGCTTGGCGTGATCGAGCGTCAGGTATTGCAAATAGCGTTTCGGCGACACGCCGACCCACTGGCTGAACACCCGCTGGAAATGCGCCGGGCTGAGCCCGATGGCCTCGGCGATCTCGTCGAGGGTCGGCTGCTCGCCAGAGCGTTCCTCGATATAGCGGATTGCGGCGGCCATCAGGTCGTACTGAAAGCGGTCATGTTCGGGCTGCATGTTCATGATCGCCCCCTTCGGCTGATCTCGTGGTGTCTGCCTGCGATCTTATCCGGTCCCCGGCGCGGTGCCACCCGGATCATGCTCTCATCAGAGGCCGCGCAGAAGACCGCGTTCTTTCAGAAGACCGGTGACCCGGTCGGCTTCGGCCAGTGGGCGATAGCTCCAAGCCTCGATTTTTCCGGGGAACGGACGGCTGGCGCCGCGTTCGAGCAAAGATTGATGAAAACTCCGGATCTTGGCCGCGACCTTGCCGAGCGGGAAGATGTGTACCGGCAGACCCGCTGTCGCCGCCTCCGAGGCCATATTGACAGAATCCTCGGTGACCAGAACCGCGTCCGACAAGCCCAGAATGGCGGGGTAGGGGTTCTCACCCTCTGGCGTCCAGATCAGATCGGGATGCGGCAGGCGGGCCCTGAGCACATCGCCAAACCCGGCAGGCGTACGGCGCGAAAGTGTGATCAGAAGGGTGTGGCTGAGGGACAGCTCCTCAAGCGCCGCGACGAGACCGCGCTGATCTGCTTCGGTGAATTTCGCCGACGCGCTGGGCCCGCCGATCAGCACCGCAAGGCGGGGTGCACCATCGAGCGGTATGTGATCCAGCCAGTCCAGAGTGGCCGCTGAGATGCTCTCTGCGGTGACCCGGCCAATGGCCCCAACGGTTCGAATTACATTCGGGCCGGTCAAACCGTCATGTTCGGGCACGATCACTGCATCGAACCGCGTTGCCGGCAGCTTTGGCGACAAAAGCTGGACCGTGCGCACGCCGAAGGCGACGCGCAGGGCCGCCGTGACCATAGCGGTGCGCCGTCCCGCGCCGATCAACATTGTTGGCATCACCTCGTCGCGCAGGTCTGCACCTTGCGCCAGAGCGCCCCAGGGCCATCCGTAGGAGCCGACCGGAAACCAGCGCGTGATCTCGCCCGGTAAAATCGCGGCCCATGGCGCCAGCGCGATGCTGCGGATCTGATGCGCGGCTCCGGTACGCCGTGCAATCGCCTCGGCCAGCCCGATCGACTGCGCGTCATGGCCCGCCCGGCCATCGGAAATCACCCAGATCGGAGCGCTCTCAGACATGTGACCTTTTTGATTGTTGCGTGATCTTGCAAGAATGTTGCTTTTTCGACGGCAGATTTATACTAAAATGTCCTGAAGGGGCTCGGTCCGCCGATATGCCGGTTTGAAGACCCCGTGTCGTAGAGGGAGTAGGGGCGTGACATGGCAGGCATAAAGCTCGACCAGATAGATCGCAACATTCTGGCCGAACTTCAAGGCGATGGACGCATGACCAATGTCGAGCTGTCCCGCCGGGTCGGGATTTCGGCGCCGCCCTGTCTGCGCCGTGTGCGGACCCTCGAAGAGACCAGCCTGATCGAGGGCTATCATGCGCGGGTGAATGCGCGGGCGCTGGGCTATGAAGTGTCAGTCTTTGCCATGGTCAGCCTGAAGAGCCAGGCGGGTGAGGATCTCGAGGAGTTCGAGGCGCTGTGCAAGACGTGGCCGCTTGTGCGTGAGTGCCATATGCTGAACGGCGAGATCGACTTTTTGCTCAAATGCGTGGCGCCGAACCTTCTGAGTTTCCAAACCTTCCTGACCGACGAGTTGACGGCGATGCCGAATGTCTCGAACGTCAAGACCTCGCTGGTGATCCGGACGGACAAAAACGAACCCGGTGTGCCCTTCGAGGTCAGCGATCACCTTGCGGCGGAACAGGTCTAGGCACTGTCGACCAAAAGCTTGTGGGCGGCCATCCGGTCGAACCAGGGCTGACATTCATCGACAATCGCTTTCAGCGTCTCTGGCACGGGTTTCGCCGGCTTGGGCGGGCCAAACCCGGTCGACGCGTTGACGGACGCGTACCAATGGCTGGCCCAGATGCCATCGGTGGCGCGCGGCCCCGCCTGCCAGCTGAGCATCGCAGGGTCAAACGGCACATCAAGAGCGGAGCAAAGCACGGTGAGTGCAGCGCGCGGGTTGGTCAGGACATCATCGGAGAGCAGCACTGGCGGGGCCTTGCCGTCGGCCTGACAGACCCGGTCGAAAAGCTCGGCCTGACGGCGAAAGCCGATATCCGCCTCGGTCATCCCGTCCCACTTCGCTTTGAAGGATGCGGCGACATCACCGGGTGGGCGGATCAGGAAGGCATGGCGGGTATCTGACATCCACTCCAGCGGCGCCTCTGCGATCATGTGCTGGCACATGTGTTTCTGATAGACCACCGGCGCATCGGCGCACGTGGCACAGTCCTGAGCGATGACATGCCAGTCGGTTGGGTGATGGGCCATGATCTCTGCAGCCATGGGGTGCTCCAGACCGGTGCTGGCGAGATATGCGCCATAGAACGGCTCGTCCATGACGGTGGTATCGGCACGGCTGTCCCAGGCCCGCATCATCGCGGTCGAGATGTTGCGCGGGCCGGACCACATGGCGATCCGGATGGTGTCGGGCATCGTGCTCCCCCGGGCTCAGGGGACGGGCTTCTCCACGGTGTCCCCCTGGGTCGAGGCCAACGATACATGGGGCACGGTGTCAAGCCATGTGGTGTAGGCTTCGATCAGTCCCATGCGATGCGCGATCAGATATTCGCCGGTGCCTGAGACCTTGCGGAGTGCCTCGGTGCGCGCGGTGTTGCCCTTAAGGGGTTGGGAGAAGGGGGTGCGCTTGGCCCCGAAGAGCCGTGTCATGTTGATGTCGATGATCGTGCCACGCAGATCGGCAAGGCCGGACAGGAACGCCGCTGCGGCGCTCTGCGCCTTGGGAGTGCCAGACTTGAGGTCCATGAGTGCTGCCTCGCAGCCATCTGCAAACTGTGTGATGAAGTCGGCTTGGGCGTCGCGGGCCAGAAACCGCGCGCGGTTCACATAGTGCTTGCAGGCGCTGGTGTAGGAGAGCACGGCATCGGGTGTGATCATACGGGCATGGGAGGCGGGCGCGTGCAAAAGCAGCAGGAACAATCCGAGAAATAGCGATTTCTTCACCATGCCCTCCACCCTTCAGACCATCCCTGAACAACATCTTAACGCTACACGAAACTGTCACAGATGTCGGGCAGGGGCTGTGACATTCGTCACCGGGTGCTGTGAGAGATCGCCGATGAGTCCTCTGTGCAACACCCCGGCTTGAGGCGGGGCAGGCGCTCTGCTACACCGCACCGCCCATGACCGAAGACGTTCCCAAACTCTCAAAGGCCGCGCAGCAGCGACAGGCTCGGCTCGACCGCTGGCGCCGCCCGCTGGTGACGCCTTGGGATCGCATAAGAGCTTGGTCCAACATGATTTTTGTCGACCACGGCTTCTTTCGCATGGCCTATCTCAACCTTCATCGGATCTCTGAAAAGGCATGGAGATCGGCGCAGCCCACCCCATACCAGATCCGAAGTCTGGCGCGTCGGGGTCTGAGAACTGTGGTCACGCTGAGGGGCGGACAAAGCTATGGGTCATTGCCCCTCGAGATCGAGGCCTGCGCGGCATCCGGTGTCACCTTCGACAAGTTCGTGCTGCGCTCGCGTGCGATCCCGTCGGCCGAGGACATTCATGCGCTGAAGGCGTTTTTCGATCGGGTCGAATACCCCGTGCTCTTTCACTGCAAGTCGGGGGCGGACCGGGCAGGCATGATGTCCGCGCTTTACCTCATCCTGCACGAGGGCAAATCGGTCCGGGAGGGAGCAGCACAACTCTCGCTGAAGTTCGGCCATATCCAGCAGGGCAAGACCGGTATTCTGGACGCGCTGTTCCAAGCCTATTTCGCGGATCAACCGGACGAGACCATGCCGTTTCTCGACTGGATCGACACGCGGTACGATCCCGAGGGCATCACCAAGGCGTTCAAAGCGGGGAAACTGGCAAGCTTCCTGACGGACAGTGTTCTCCATCGTGAATAGAACGTGCCGTCGCCATCAACCGTGTTGATGGGATTGATCAGAAAATGGCGCATGGACAAGGGCTGTTTTCGGCCTAGCCTCTGCGCCAACCGATTCCCCCCGTGTGCATAGATCGGAGTGATCCATGAACCTGAACCGTGGCCGCCCGCTGATGTCCATTCCCGGCCCGTCGATGATCCCTGATCGGGTGCTCGGGGCCATGCATGTGGACATGAGCAACATTTACGAAGGGCCGCTGGTCGACAAAAGCCTCGCCAACTTTCGCGACCTTCCAAAAGTTGCGCGGACCGAGGGGCAGGCGTTTGTGGCGATCTCCAACGGGCATGGCGCATGGGAGATGTCGCTCACCAATACGCTCAGCCGAGGCGACAAGGTGCTGGTACTGGAATCTGGACGGTTCGCGGCGGGTTGGGCCTCGCAGGCGACCATGCTGGGCTGTGTGGTCGAAACGCTCGACGCCGGTCAGCGCCAGGCCGTGGATCCCGCCGAGGTCGAGGCCCGACTGAAGGCGGACGCGAGCCACGAGATCAAGGCTGTTCTGGTGGTGCAGGTCGACACGGCCTCCGGCGTCTGGAACGACATTGCCGCGATCCGCAAGGCCATCGACGCGGCGGGTCACCCTGCGCTTTACATGGTGGACTGCATCGCCTCGCTGGGCTGTGTGCCCTATGAGATGGATGCATGGGGCGTCGATGTCACCGTTGGCGGCAGCCAAAAGGGCTTGATGGTGCCGCCGGGCTTGGGCCTGGTCTGGGCCAACGCCAAGGCGATTGCAGCCCATGCGAGCGCGGACATGCGCACACCCTACTGGGACTGGACGGCCCGGATGGAAGAGGGCGCGCATTACCTGAAATACTGCGGCACGGCGCCGATCCAGCACATTCATGCGCTGCGTGAAGCCCTCGATATGATCGAGGAGGAAGGGCTGGAGAATGTCTGGGCGCGCCATACGGTGTTTGCCCGCGCGGTGCGTGCCGCTGTCGAAGCGTGGTCGACGCCTGGCGGGATCGAGTTCAACATTGTCGATCCGGCGCAACGCTCGGATTCGACAACGACGGTGCTGTCCGGATCGATTGACGCCGTGGGCCTGCGCAGCCTTTGCGAGCAGGAGACCGGGCTGACCCTCGGCATCGGGCTCGGAGATTTCGAGGATCGCGCGTTTCGCATCGGGCATATGGGGCACTTGAACCCGCCCATGGTTCTGGGCTCTCTGGCGACGGTTGAAGCTGCGCTGAAGACGATGGGCGCTCCGCTCGGCGGATCCGGAATCGATGCAGCCATTGCGGTCATTGCGGAGGCTTTACGCGGCTAATACGCATTTCGCACTGCAACAGGTTGCCGTCGCGGTATGCACTGGGTATTCCGACACGCGGAAACCCGGGAGTGCCGTTCATGAAAGAATTCAAGAAGATCCTGATCGCAAACCGCGGTGAGATCGCAATTCGCGTCAGTCGCGCCGCGAACGAATTGGGCAAGGCCACGGTCGCGGTCTACGCGGAAGAAGACAAGCTGGGGCTCCACCGGTTCAAGGCGGACGAGGCCTATCTGATCGGCGAGGGCAAGGGGCCGGTCGAGGCGTATCTCTCCATTGAGGACATCATCCGCGTGGCGCGCCGGTCCGGGGCCGATGCGATCCATCCCGGGTATGGCCTCTTGTCGGAGAACCCCGATTTTGTCGATGCCTGCGCCGATGAGGGCATCGCGTTTATCGGGCCACAGGCGAAGACCATGCGGATGCTGGGCGACAAAGCCTCGGCCCGCCGCGCTGCAATCGCCGCCGGTGTGCCTGTGGTGCCCGCGACCGAGGTGCTGCCCGATCCTGAAGCGCCCGGCGCTATGGATGAGATCGCTAAAATGGCCGCCGAGATCGGCTACCCCCTGATGCTCAAAGCGTCCTGGGGTGGCGGCGGGCGCGGGATGCGTCCGATCTTCGGGCGGGACGAGCTGGAGGACAAAGTCAAGGAAGGCCGGCGCGAGGCCGAGGCGGCGTTTGGTAATGGCGAGGGCTATCTCGAGAAGCTGGTTGCGAAGGCGCGCCATGTCGAGGTGCAGGTCCTGGGCGATCATCACGGGACGCTTGTGCATCTTTATGAGCGTGACTGTTCGGTGCAGCGACGCAATCAGAAGGTCGTGGAGCGCGCGCCAGCGCCCTACCTGACCGAAGACCAACGCGCGGAGATCAACGATCTTGGCCTGCGCATCGCCAAGCACGCGGATTACCAGTGCGCCGGAACCATCGAGTTCCTGATGGATATGGAGACCGGCGCCTTCTACTTCATCGAGGTGAACCCGCGCGTGCAGGTCGAGCATACCGTGACCGAAGAGGTGACGGGCATCGACATCGTCAAAGCGCAGATCCGCATCACCGAGGGCGCGACGATCCACGAGGCCACGGGGATGGCCGGACAGGACGACATCAAATTGCGCGGTCATGCCCTGCAATGCCGGATCACCACCGAAGATCCTCTGAACAATTTCATTCCCGATTATGGCCGGATCACCGCCTATCGCGGTGCCACCGGGTTTGGCATCCGGCTCGACGGTGGCACGGCTTATTCCGGTGCTGTGATTACGCGCTACTATGACAGCC
>CAYYZH010000107.1:0-2303 GCA_964475765.1 uncultured Limibaculum sp. | reverse complement strand
GCGCGAGAAGGTGACGGCTTGGGCGCCGACGCCGGACGAGACGATCGCGCGGATGGACCGGGCGCTGCGCGAGTTCCGCATCCGCGGGGTTGCGACCAACATCGCCTTTGTCGAAAACCTGCTGCAGCACCCGGATTTTCTCGACAACACCTACCACACCAAGTTCATCGACGAGACGCCGGACCTTTTCGATTTCAAACGTCGGCGCGACCGGGCGACGAAACTCCTGACCTTCATCGGCGACATCACAGTCAACGGAAATCCCGAGGTCGCGGGGCGTGCGCGCCCACCTGCCGATATCCAACCGCCTGTGCCGCCAAAGCCGCCGGGGCACATCGCGCCGCCGGGTCTGAAGAACATGCTGGAGAAAGACGGGCCAAAGGCGGTCGCGGACTGGATGCTGGCGCAGAAGAAACTCCTGATCACCGACACGACCATGCGCGATGCGCACCAGTCGCTGCTGGCGACCCGGATGCGCTCGACCGATATGTGGCGGGTGGCGCCGTCCTACGCGCATTACATGTCGGATCTCTTTTCGATGGAGTGCTGGGGCGGCGCGACCTTCGACGTTGCGTATCGCTTCCTGCAGGAGTGTCCGTGGCAGCGGCTGCGCGAATTGCGCCGGGCGATGCCGAACCTGCTGACGCAGATGCTGGTGCGGGCCTCGAACGGGGTGGGTTACACCAACCTGCCGGACAACGTGGTGCAGAAGTTCATCCACCGCGCCGCGGATACCGGCATGGATGTCTTCCGCGTTTTCGATCCGCTGAACTGGGTCGAGTCGATGCGCACGGCCATGGATGCGGTGCTGGAGACCGACCGGATCCTCGAGGCCGCGGTCTGCTATACCGGCGACATCCACGACCCTGACCGCGCGAAGTACTCGCTCGACTACTACGTCAAGATCGCCAAGGAGCTGGAAGCAGCAGGCACCCATATCCTCTGCATCAAGGACATGGGCGGGCTGGTCAAACCCGCGGCGGCCAAGACGCTGGTCAAGGCGCTGAAGGACGAGATCGCGATCCCGATCCATTTCCACACGCACGACACGTCCGGTCTCAGCGCCGCTTCGATGCTGGCGGCGGCAGAAGCTGGGGTTGATGCGGTCGACTGCGCGATGGATGCGCTCTCCGGCCTGACGTCACAAGCGCCGATGGGCTCGGTGGTCGAAGCGCTCAAGCATCAGGAGCGCGATACCGGGCTGAACATCCACGCCATCCGCGAGATCTCGACCTATTGGGAAGGGGTGCGCGAGATGTATGCGGGCTTCGAGGCCGATATGCGCAACCCGACCTCAGAGGTTTATCTCCACGAGATGCCCGGCGGGCAGGTCACCAACTTGCGGGCGCAGGCGCGCTCCATGGGGCTCGAGCACCGCTGGCCGGACATCGCGCGGACTTATGCCGAGGTCAACCAGGCCTTCGGTGACGTGATCAAGGTGACCCCGATTGCCAAGACGGTCGGTGATCTCGCTCTGACCATGGTCGCAGGCGGGATCACGGCGGAGGATCTGGTCAACCCTGACAAGGATGTGGCGTTCCCGGACTCGGTGGTGACGTTCTTCAAGGGCGATGTCGGTCAGCCCTATGGCGGTTTTCCCGAAGCGCTGCAGAAGAAGGTGCTGAAGGGTGGCGAAGCGCTGACGGTCCGGCCCGGCGCGATCCTCGACCCCATCGATCTCGATGCCAAGCGCGCCGAGGCCGAGGAGAAGATGCCGGGCATCACGGTCGATGACGAAGACCTGTGCTCGTACCTGATGTACGAGACGGTCTACCTCGACTACATGGGCCGGCGGCGCGACTACGGTCCTGTGCGCGTCCTGCCGACGCCGACGTTCCTCTATGGGATGCAGGCGGGCGAAGAGATCGCCGTCGATCTCGAACCGGGCAAGACGATGCAGATCCGCCTGCAGGCGATCTCGGACGTCAACGATCAGGGCGAAGTCAAACTGTTCTACGAATTGAACGGCCAACCCCGCGTGATCCGCGTGCCGGACCGGTCAGCCGTGGCGTCCTCGGGCCGGTCGGAGAAGGCAGATGCCGGGAACCCGGCCCATGTCGGCGCACCCATGCCGGGATCGGTGGCCGGGGTTTCGGTGGCGGAAGGCCAGGTCGTGCGTGCTGGCGACATTTTGCTGACGCTGGAGGCCATGAAGATGGAGACGGCGATCCATGCTGACCGCGATGGCGAGATCCAGCGCGTTGCGGTTCAGGCCGGCGACGGGGTCGATGCCAAGGATCTCTTGATCGTGTTCGCAGGCTGAAGCCAAGCATGTGGCCATGAAAAATCCCGCCGTGCGATGC
>CAYYZH010000106.1:0-14327 GCA_964475765.1 uncultured Limibaculum sp. | reverse complement strand
CCATGCGGGTTGGCGAGTGATCCGTGCCCCTGATAGGCTGTCAGATCGCGCATCCCTGCACCCAGCGCCTGTCCCCAAAGAACGGCATCCCCGGTGTTTCCAACATGACCATGATATGGAGCGCCAGCGATCTCCGGTATGTGCCGGGATACCAGATCCCGGTTTCCACCATAGCCGTTGCAGGCGAGGATCAGTGCCTCACAAGCGATGGTTTCGACTCCGCCGTCGGGGCGGTTCACCTCCACCCCTTCGATGCGCTGCCCCTCCGCAAACAACGAGGTGACATGGGCTTCGGTGGCAAGCGGCAGATCCGATGCGGCGGTCATCAGGCGTGTCATCAGGCCGGCACCGGTTCTTTCCGGTACGGCGTGCATCCGATGTTTGGAATGGCCGGGATAGAGAAAGTCGCCGAGTACCTGCCACTCCAAGCCATGCCGGTCTTCGAGCCATTCCAGCACCGGGCCGATGGATGATGTAACCGTCGCGGTGATGCCGGGATTGGCCCCGCCGGCAGCTTTCTTCTGAATATCGGCGGCGAACTGATCAGGGCTGTCTTCGATGCCTAGCGCAGCCTGATAGCGCGTGGCGGGCGCGGGGATGAAGCCCGAGGACATCGCGGTCGAGCCCGAGGGCCGCATGTCTCGCTCGAGGATCAGAACTTCGGCGCCTGCCTCGGCGGCGCTCAGGCCCGCGACCAATCCGCAGGCCCCGGCTCCGATGATCACGATGTCGGCTCTTGTGTCGAACCGGGCGGGCGCCGGTTTGATCCCGCCCTCAGCCACGAACGATGTCCAGCGCCTCGGCTACGGTCAGCACAGTCGAGATCGTCCCAAGATCAGACATTGCCGTCTCGTGCACTTCCGCTCGGAACGACGCGCAGCCATCGGACAGCACAATCGTATGAAAGTCGCGCACATGGGCATCGCGCAGAGTCGAAGCGACGCCGCCCTGCGTGACAATGCCGGAGAAGATCAGCGTCTCGATCCCAGCCCGGTTCAGGGCAAACTCCATCCGGCTTTGATAGAATGCAGAATAGGCGACCTTCTCGATGGTCAGGTCAGCAGGTTGCAAACTGTCGACCAGCGCGTGGCCCCAACCACCGGGCACGAAATCGCCCTTCGCCAGGAATGGGCGCAGGCGTTTGAGGTGCTCTGCGATGAACGGCTCCCCGCCCTTGCCCGGCACGAGCGTGAAATGGGTCGAAACGATCCAGCCGCCCGCAGCGCGCAGCGCCTCTGCCAGTGGTGCGAGACGCTCCGGCAGTACGGCAATGGCTTCAGACGTCTGGCCCGCTCGGCCATAGGCCCCATCGGGGTGCAGAAAGTCGTTCTGCAAGTCGACAAGAACGAGCGCGGTGCGGGCAGGGTCAAAGGCGTCCATCACGGCCTCCGCGTCAGTATCAGATTGCCGAACCCGTCCACGCGGCCCGTTAGCCCAGGATCGACAAAGATCGTGGTGTCTGGCTGTTCAAGAATGGCCGGGCCGTCGATCTCCACCCCTTGGGCCAAGTCTAGCCGGGCATAGACCGGCGCTTGGAGATCCACCCCGTCTGCCCGGACCATGCGCGACCCCTGACGACACGCCTCGGGCGAGTTACCGGTTGGCGGCGCAAAAACAGCCATGTCGAAGACTGGACGCCGCCCGGTGACGATCACGCGGTAGTTCATGACGCGCACAGCGATCCCGTCCAACAGACGCCCATAGGCCGCGCGATAGGCGGCATCAAATGCGGTATGCACTGTATCGGGTGTCAGCGGCCCGGCCGGGATCGGAGCATTTACCGTGTGCGTCTGTCCGACATAGAGCATGTCAAACTCAACCGCCCGCTCGATCCGGTCGAAGACGACACCGGCGCCGGTCAGAATGGCTTCGGCCTCGTCAGCGACGCCGAGCATCTCGGCCTCGAGCGCGGTGCAGTCGAGGTCACCGAGCAAACGGTTCACGGTCTGCACTCGATCCTGGCGCATATCGGCAACCACGCAGCCGAGTGCGGACGTCACGCCGGGATATCGCGGGACAATGGCCGACCCGAGCCCGACCTCCGCGATCAGGGCGCCGGCGTGCAGAGCACCGCCTCCGCCGAATGGCATGGCCGCAAACCGTGCGGGATCATGGCCGCGTTCGATGGACACCAGTCGGATGGCTCCGGCCATGCGCGCATTGGCAACACGCAGGATGGCTTCGGCCGCATCCATGACATCGAGACTCAGAGGCCCTGCGACATGGGTGCGAATGGCCGCTTCTGCAGCGCCGACGTCCAGACATTCGAGCTTACCGCCGATGGGACGGTCCGGGTTAATGCGACCTAGCAGTAGGTTCGCATCCGTTACCGTGGGACGGTCGTTGCCGAGCCCATAGCAGGCAGGTCCAGGATCCGAGCCTGCGCTTTCTGGACCAATCTGCAGTAGCCCTCCCGCGTCGACCCCGGCGATTGATCCGCCCCCTGCACCGATAGTCGTGATCTCGATCATCGGCGAACGGATGACCATGCCAAAATCGATTGCGGTCTGGGCCGACAGCGCAGCTTCTCCGTCAACGATCAGCGAAACATCAAAAGACGTACCGCCCATGTCGCAGGTGATCACGTTCTCGAAGCCCGCCGCCCGAGCAATTGCACCTGCGGCGATGACGCCCGCCGCCGGGCCGCTCAGCGCGGTTCGCACCGGCGTTGCCCGCGCCGTCTCGACCGCCATGACACCGCCATTGGACTGAACGATGAGAACATCTGCCCCGGCGCCCCGGTCCCTAAGTGCATCTTCAAGTCGGTCAAGGTAGGACGAGACCACGGGTTGCAAATAGGCGTTCAGCGCGGCGGTGGAGACGCGTTCGAACTCACGAATCTCAGGGATGATCTCGGTCGCTGCGGTGACATAGGCATTGGGCCAAACCGCGCGCACGGCATCTGCCGCAGCACGTTCGTTTGCCGAATTGGCATAGCCATTGATAAAGAAGATGCAGACCGCATCGCAGCCCATTTCGACGAGGCGTTGCGCTGCAGTGCGGACCTCATCGGCGTTGATGGCGGCGTGCAGACTACCATCGGCATGGGTCCGCTCGGCTACCTCCAGCCGCAAGTCGCGCGGGATCACCGGCTCGAACTGTCCCCAAAGCCCCCAGGTCTGCGGACGGTCACGTCGGCGCATCTCCAGCACATCGCGAAAGCCCGTGGACGTGATCAATCCGGTCTTCGCCCCTTTGCGCTCGAGCAGCGCATTGGTGCCGACCGTGGTGCCGTGGACGATGGTTGCGATTTCACTGAACCCGCCGACCTGCCCCGCAACGCCGTCGATGAACCCTCGGGATTGATCGCCCCGGGTCGAGGGGACCTTGCCGGTGCGGACCTTCCCCGTGGTTTCGTCAAGCACAAAAATGTCGGTGAATGTTCCGCCGACATCGACCCCGATGATCTTGCCCGCCGTCAAAGCACTGTCCCGGGTTTGACCCGAGACCTCCTCGCCGCTCGTCGGTGTGCGTTCTCGACCACCTCTGGCGTCATGTGATGGTGTCCGTACTGTAGCCCATCAGAGCATCCCTTTGGTGCAGTGCGTCCGGGCGCTTCTCCTCTGGTCCATAGCCACCGCCTCCGGGCGTCTCCAGCCGCACGCACTGGCCGCGGGCCAGCCGAACCCCGGTGATCTTGGACGCCATCGGAGGCTGCTCCGGTCCGTCCGGTCCGGGATAGGTAAAGCGCGTCATCGCAGCCGCTCCACCACCGACGACACCGCGTGGGGGGTGCTTGCCTCGATCCCCGAAGAGAAAGCAGGTTGCATCTTCTTCCAGCAGTTCGATCTCGTAGATCGCGCCAAGACCGCCGCGATGCTGGCCAGCCCCGCCGCTGTTCGGACGCAGTGCCCACTGGGTGAACTTCACGGGATAGGCAGCCTCGAGGATCTCCAGCGGAGGGATCGTCGCCGTGGAAATTGGCGCATTGCCGTGATTCAGTCCATCGCCTTCGGGATGCCCGCCGTGACCGCCGCCAAAGAACGAGAACATCACCCAACGTTGCCCGTTCGCCCTATGTCCGGCCAGTGAAAGCGCGTTGATTGTGCCATAGGCGCAGCCGTTTGAACGCTCCGGTGCGATCTGGGCCACGGCCTGAAACACCAGATCGATCAGGCGTAAAATCGTTTCGGTATACCCCCCGACCGGTCGCGGCGCTGTGGCCGCCAGAAGCGAGCCCTCGGCAATCTCAAAGCTGATCGGCTCCAGCACCCCGGCATTTGCCGGAACCTCTTCGAAGACATGCTTGAGCGCCACATAACAGGCTGCAATGGTGGTCGAGCGCGAGATGTTCACCGGGCCAAGACATGCAGGTGCGGACCTAGAGAAATCCATCTTCATGGTCTCGCCCGCGATGGTCAGATCAAGCGCAACCTTCAGCGGCGTATCGTCGGTCCCGTCATTGTCGAGCCAGTCCTCGACCGAAACCGTACCATCCGGCAGCGCCGCGATTTCGGCCCGCATCAACGCGGCGGCGCGGTTTTTCAGTGCTGATAACGCTCCAGAGACGACATTGTCTCCGTATTCATCCAGCAACGCTTCGAGCCGTTTGACGCCCAGATCCAACGCGTTGATTTGCCCGTTCAGATCGCCATAAGCCGACCCCGGCAGGCGTGTGTTTGCCATCAGGATATCGACCACGTCCTGGCGCATCTCGCCCTGTGCGAACAACTTCACAGGAGGGATCGTCACGCCCTCCTGATGACACTCGGTCGCAGATGGATTGTAGTTGCCCGGCACGTTGCCGCCGACATCGTGCCAGTGCCCCACGGACGCCAGCCAGCAGAACACCTTACCCTGGCGGAACACAGGCCGCACCAGCCTGAGATCGCTCAGATGCGTGCCCCCTTCATAGGGATCGTTGAAGATCCAGACGTCGCCGTCGTTCGGGCCGCCCTCGGCGTCCGCCTTGTCGATCACCATCTTCACGCCGAAGGCCATTACACCGACAAAGATGGGCAGACCGGACTTGCCTTGCACCAGCGTCTCGCCCGACTGCGCGTCATAGATCCCGTGGCTTGCGTCATGAGCCTCGGCGATGATCGGATTGAAGGCGGACCGAAACAGCACCGCGTCCATCTCATCAGCAATTTGTTCAAGCCGGCCCTTAAGAATGGCCAACGTAACGGGATCGAGATCTTGCGGCATGTGCACTCCCTGCAGACCAGAAGGGGTAGCACAGGGGTCCGGGCTGTCCAGCGGTTAAGCGATCCCGTAAGTTGCGACCGGTGCGCCGAGTGCTTCGAAATCCGGTACCACCCCAAGACCGGGCGTGTCTGGTGCAAAAAGCCTGCCTTCCTTTGTCTCAGGCCCCGGGTTTCCCGTCGAGACCGTGTTGTAGTTGTGCAGATCGGTGGCGTTCACCAGAAATTCTTCCGGCGTCGAGGCCGCCAGATGCGCGAGCGTTGCGGTGGTGATCTCACCGCCCCATGTGTCCTCGGCAATCACAGGCATGCGGCGATCGACCAGATAATCCCGCATTCGGCGCGTCTTGGACAGCCCGCCCTGTTTAGAGATCTTGAGGCAGACGGCTTCCGCTCCACGATCCTGGATGACGCGGTGCGCCATACGCATGTCGGTGATGCATTCGTCAAGCTTCATCGGAAGGTCGATCCGACGGCGCACCTGCTGGCACTCCTCATACGTCCGGCAGGGCTGTTCCATGAAGTAATCGAGATCGCGGGTCGCGCGGGCCACCCGCAGTGCCTCGTCCACATGCCAACCCTGATTAGCGTCGGCGAACGCCTTCTCGCCCGGCCTGAGTTCGGGCACGGTGGCGCGGATACGCTCGATGTCGGCTGTCCAGTCCGCGCCGACCTTGATCTGGAACTGGCGGTAGCCCTGCTGGCGCAGCCGGTCCATGTCCCGGCGCATGTCATCGGGAGCGGCCTGGGGGGCCACGCGATACATCGGTGCGCCGTCGGTGAGCTTGCCGCCGAGCAGCATCCAGATCGGCTGATCCACAGCCTTGCCGAGAATGTCCCAACAGGCCGCATCGAACGGCGCCTTGGCATACCCGTGCCCGCGGATGCGGTGATCCATGATCTGCTCAATTCGCGCGACCTGCCGGGGATCTTCGCCAAGCAGAACAGGAGCAAGCAAACGGGCCATCGCCTCGACGCCCTCGGAATTCGCCTCCATGTAGTTCTCACCACAGGGGCAGAACTCACCGCACCCGGAGAGCCCTGCATCCGTGTCGATTACCACGACCGATGTGCACGAGACCGTGATTGCATTGCCCCGGCCCCAGCGATACGCGCCATCGACATAGGGAAGATCAGCGCGATAAATGCGGATTGCGGTGATTTTCATCGGGTCTCCCTCTAGTCCCAGTTTGGGTGATTACGGCGGCGGGACTATTTCGGACTTTTCGGTTAGACTCTCTCCCCGCCACAGCGCGAGGGCCAAGAGGGGTCCCGGTACCATCTCCGCGGCATGTGCGATGTTAGAGGGATGATGGACGGTTTCGCCCGGGCCACAGTGTTGTGGGTCTCGTCCTTCGGTTAGAAACACCGCGCGGCCCGCAAGCACGCAGTAGACCTCCTCCGGGCGGTGACGATGCCAGTTGTAGAAGAGCCCCTCACCCCAATAACCAATCGAGAGCCGGAAATCGGGCGTCATGTACGCGCCATCGGGCGATGCGAGATTGAACCAGCCGGAGCGGTCGAGAAAATCAGCGTTGAACCCGTCCGCCTCGCTGTAGGTATGCTGCCACTTCAAGTGTGGCGCGCCGTTCTTGATAGCGGCAACCAGCGGAGCGGTCGCGGGGCAAGTCGGGCTTTCGTCCCTCAGAACAAGATCCGCTGCGGGCAGATGCGCGGGCGGTGGCGCATGCAGGGCCTCGTCAGGCATCGGACCACCCGCCAATTTCGCAAGAGCCGGGGTCGCCACGATCAGACGCGCGGCTTCTTGCAGCAGCGCCGCATAGACGTCGCTCACGGCACAACGACTATGTTGCCAACATGGCGTTTGTCGATGAACATCTGCTGTCCGGCGTGGAAATCCTCCAGTGCATAGGTGGCTGCTACGAGGGGCTTGATCTCGCCCGCCTCGATATAGCCAACAAGGGTGGGGAAAATGTCCGTCCCGATGACGGTCGAGCCGTGGAAGGTGAGGTCGTTGAGATAGAAGGTCCGCAAATCCAGTTCTACGATTGGGCCGGCGATGGCACCGGAGCAGGTATAACGCCCTCCGCGGGACAACCTGTCGATCAGCTTGCCAAACGCTTCGCCGCCGACAATGTCGGCAACGACCGTCACGCTTTCCTGACCGATGGCCAATTTTAGAGCTTGCGCCAGATCACCGGGGTCACGCGGCAGCAATGCATCTGCGCCAAGCGACGCCAGATCGCCGTGTTTGCTCTCTGAGGCCAACGCGACAACCTGCGCACCGCGCCGTTTGGCCAGTTGGATCAACGCCGATCCGACGCCGCCCGATGCGCCCGTGACCAGCACGGTATCGTCGGCCCCAGCTTCTGCACGGGACAACATCCCCTCGGCGGTGGTGTAGGAGCAAGAGAAGGTCGCCAGTTCCGCGTCGGTCATTGGGCTCTCGACCGCAAGCACATTCCGGGCATCCGCCGTCGTATACTCGGCATAACCGCCATCGCGCTCGGATCCGAAATACCCCGCCTTCTCACGGTTCATCGGATCATCCCAATCGCGCAACCAGCAATCGACCATCACACGCTTGCCCATCAGCGCGGGATCGACCCCTTCGCCCAGCGCCACGACCGTGCCTACCGTGTCCGCGCCTTGGATGCGGGGGAACGCCACGCCCGCGCCGCCCCATGTGCTGTCCGTGTCCTCGACAGTCTCGTAAGCGCCGCCCGTAGTCGCTTCGGTCACGGCCTTGGAGTACCAGCCCGAGCGCGTGTTCACATCGGTGTTGTTCATCCCGCAGGCCCCAACGCGCAGCAGGACATCGCCCGGGGCAGGCGTGGGCACCGGCCAATCCGCGCGGACCTCCAGCTTGTCGAGCCCGCCATGCCCGGTCAGCACCACTGCGCGCATTGTCGTCGGAAGATCAGTCATCTCTTGGGCTCCGCCTAGTTCCGGGTCAGACCTTCTCGGAAAAGGGGCATGAACCGCAAGGGCTGTCCGCTTCGTTTGCGACTCTCCGTGTCGCGGGGCGCTTAGACAGAGGTGCCTGGCACCGGAATGCTGACGGTCTTGGCGTGGGCGCGCGAGGTGGACATGATGAAGGTGATAGAGGCTTTGGAGGGCAAACGGATGCTGCTCCGTTCAGGAGTCTTCGACGATGAACAGAACCTCATTGCGGCGCAGGAAGCCGGGCGTGATCGGGTCGTTGTAGTAGGCGTAGACCGGCGCGCCAAGCGGTGTGAGGTCCTGCGCCGTCACCCAGTCGCGCAACACCGCCTCCTTTTCGGCAATCAACGCATCGGTTGTCACGCCGCTGAACCGGATTGCAGCCCAACGCCGCGCTGGGACGTTGTGAAACTGAACGTCGGTATTAGCCGGCGACGGCAGATCGCCCAGCGCATATTTCGACGGCATGATGAAGCTGATCGCCCAGTGCCGGTCCTCGCTGGCCTGCTGGATCACCGGGGCGGTCATGGCGATCTTGTCGCCGCTCCGCTCCTTGGCGAAGATATACCCGGCGAGCGGGCCGAAGCCTGCTCTCAGCGCATCGTAACGGGCACCGGACCGTGTCACCTCTGCCATGATCAGGGGAGGGTAGTCGCGGAGTTCCAACGCTCCGCCATTGTCGGACGCAACGACGGTGTAGGCTGGTCGCTCGACATTGTGCATGACGTAGAGCCATGCCCCTCCGGCGAGGACGACGACAGCCAAAAGGGTCAAGACAGCATAGAACATCACGCGGCGCATCCGTTTCATGGCCACGACCTTAACCCAGTCAGTGCGCGGTTCAAGCCGGGTGCAGCATGAGCCCCGACGGTTTGATTGTCGCCGACGACTGGGCGGATCTGGCTCGAGTGCGTCCGCTGCCCGAGGTTGACCGAGCCCGAATGCATACCTATCGCACTGGGCGTCTCAAGGCGGAGCTGGCACGCCACGATGCAGCGATTGCGATCTTGATCAGTCCGATCAGCCTGCGCTATGCGATCGATTACCGGACCTATGGACCATACCAGACGCATACGCCGACCACATACTTGTTCTTTCCACAAGATGGCCCGGTTGTCGTCCATGGCGCCTATGGCATTCCCGAGCATTGCGATGCAGCGCGCCCGGCCCGTGCGTTGAGTTATTTCGACGGCGGGACAGAACTGGCCGAGCAAGCACGTCTTTTGGCTGATGATGTCGTGCGCTATCTGGCGGAGGCCGGCACGGACAACCGGCGCGTGGCAGTTGAGGATGCGCCGCCCTCACTGACACAGGCGCTGTTGCAGCGGGGCATAGACGTGGTCGATGGCATTGCCGTTAGCGAACATGCAAGGACCATCAAGAGCGTGGATGAGGTCGCCTGCATTCGCTGGGCTGTGGCAGTTGCCGAGCACGGAATTGCCAAGATGCACGAGGCGATACGACCGGGCGTCACCGAATTGCAGCTTTGGGGGATCCTAAACTACACCAATTTGGCGAATAACGGCGACTGGCATGACGGGCGGATGCTGGCCTCCGGTCCGCGGATAAATCCATGGCTGCAGGAAGCCTCGCCGCGCCGTCTCGAAGCCGGAGACCTCGTGGGGTTCGACACCGACATGATCGGCCCCGGCGGCTACTTCGCAGACGTCTCACGTACCGTGTTCTGTGGGCCGGGTCAGCCAACGCCGCGTCAAAGGCAACTCTATCGCTATGCGCTCGACGAGATCGAACACAACCTCGCGCTGGTTCGCCCTGGGATCAATTTCTCGGATTTTCAGGCCCGCGCGTGGCCGGTGCCCGAAGAATTTCAGGAACGTGCCTATACATGTGTGATCCATGCCTGCGGGATGGTCGACGAGTATCCTCGGATCAATCCGATCTTTCGCGGACCAACGCCCTATGACGGAGTGATCGAGGCGGGCATGGTCCTGTGCATCGAAAGCTATATCGGTGCAGTGGGCGAGCGCGACGGCGTGAAGCTCGAGCAACAGGTTCTTGTGACCGTAGACGGATACGAGGCGCTGTCGACCTATCCTTGGGACGAGGCGTTGCTGGGGTAACGCCCGCCCGCGCGAATGCGCAGGCAGAGGGCGCTCCGGGGATCGCCCCAGTGCGTCTGCGATGTCTCTCAATTGGATGAGGCGGGAGCCGCCTGAGTGTCCGCGGAAACGTCCGAAGTCTGCGGGTAGAATATGACCGCGGTCACATTGGTCCAGTACTGCCCCGCACCGCTTGCCAAGGCGGCGGGGACTTCTTTCCCGGGCAGTGAGGCCGCTTTGTCCTTCGGCCCTGTCGACGTAGCGGGGTATACATCGGTCGGCACCGGCGTTGCGGAAAAGTTGGGGACACCGCGCGGTTGGGGGCTGCATCAGCTCGCGATACGCTGGCTGAGCCCGTGCAATGTCTTGCCAATCAGAGCAAGTTCCCGGGGTTCGGAAAATCTGTGGTTGGCATCCTTCACGAGGGTCAGCCGCGCATCGGGACAATCGATGTGATCGAGCAGCCTTAGTCCCACGGATTTGTCGACATCGACATCTGCCGTACCGTGGAGCAACCGTACCGGAAACGGCAGGGCGAGCGGCGTACGCAGCACCAGATGATCGCGCCCATCCTCAATGAGGCGACGTGTGATGATGTAGGGCTCGTCCGAGTACGCGGACGCAAGCGCGATCTGGCCATCGCGCATCAGGGCCGCGCGCTGGGCATCCGACGATTTTGCCCACTTGCTGTCTTCGGTGAAATCGGGCGCAGCGGCGATGCCGATAAGACCGGCCAGACGTTCGGGCCAACGCCGCGCCAGCAGAAGGGCGATCCAGCCGCCCATGGACGAGCCGACCAGAATTTGCGGACCTTCGGTCAACCGGCCCAGCACCTCGCCCGCATCATCGGCCCAGTCACTGATCGCGCCGTCGAGGAAATCCGCCGAGGATTGCCCATGGCCCCGATAATCGAATCGAACAAAGGCCCGGCCCCGTTCGCAACACCAGTCTTCGAGGAACAGCGCCTTGGTGCCTGTCATATCCGACCGAAACCCGCCCAGAAACAGAACACCAGGCTGTGATGTGCCATCGCCATGTGCCCGCAATCTGTGGTATGCAAGCTGTCGGTTTGGTGAAAGATCGAGGTAGTTCGGCGTAGTCATGACAGCATCATCCTCCATCACGGATCCAGGCATGGTGCTCGGCCAGACCCCCTCCACATCCGCGTATCCCGAGACGGTCGGCGGGTCAAAGGAACGGCGCCCCTTAACCATACTGCAGGTGGTTCCGCGTCTTCAGATGGGCGGGGTCGAACGCGGCACGCTCGAGATTGCCGAGGCCGTCGTCAATGCTGGAGGGCGCGCGCTGGTGGCGACATCGGGTGGGCAGCTTGAGTTCCGGATCACCCGGGCAGGCGGCGAAATCTTCCCGATGAATGTCGACACCAAGAACCCCGCTTCAATCTGGCAGAACGCGCGGCTGATGGCGCGACTGATCCGCGAGGAAGGGGTCGACATCGTTCATGCCCGGTCACGGGCTCCCGCCTGGTCCGCCTATTGGGCAACGCGGCGGACCGGTGTGCCGTTCGTAACCACCTATCACGGCACCTACAACGAGGATTTTCCGGGCAAGCGGCTCTACAATTCGGTGATGGCACGCGGTCTCCCGGTGATCGCAATCTCGGACTTTATCCGCAGTTTGGTAATTGAGCGGCACAATGTGGCGCCAGAGAATGTCGTGACGATCCCGCGTGGTGCGGACATCTCCGTCTTTGCTGAGGAGACCGTGGGCAACGAGCGCGCGATCAAGCTGGTTGAACAATGGGGCATGGTGGACGATGCCCGGGCAGTGGTGATGCTCCCAGGACGCCTGACCCGTTGGAAGGGTGCGGAGAGCGTTATCGATGCGGCCGCCCGGTTGAAGGAGATGCGGGGTAGCGATTTTGTGGTCCTGATCGTCGGCGACGGTGAGGATGGAGGCTTCACGGCAACCCTCGACAAACGGATCGAGGCGACCCGCACCGGCGATGTCGTGCGATTGGTTGGCGGGTGCTCGGATATGGCGGCCGCCTACAAACTGGCCTCAGTCGTCTTGTCTGCCTCCATCGAACCTGAAGCTTTCGGGCGTGTGGTGGTCGAAGCGCAGGCGATGGGCCGCCCGGTAATCGCGACGGCCCATGGCGGCGCACGGGAAACAGTGAACCACGGCGAATCCGGTTGGCTCTACCCGCCGGGTGACAGCGAAATCCTCGCTGCTACGATCCATCAGGCCCTGAACATGGACCCTTCGGAACGCGCGCATATGGGTATGTCCGGACGGGCGCGAATCCACTCGACATATACTGTCTCAGCGATGCAGCGCGCGACCCTGCACGTCTATGAGCAGGTCGCTGGGCGAACCTTTCAGGCGTTGATCTGACCGGTACATCCCAACTGATATTGATCCGCTCAATCCCGCCCTCACTTTATGAGCGATCAATCATCGCGTTCTTGTATCGAAGTTGTGAAGCCTGCTGATGCTTCACGAGACAAAGTGGCAATGAGTCAGAAACTGCCAGATGGTTTCATGATGACTTCAATCGCGAAGTCTTCGGCATTGAGGTGGAGTTCTCACTCCCATCCGATCGCATGGATTGTCCAGGGGTGCGGCAATGCCGTTGCGTTGCGTAGATCTGTCGGCACGCTTTTTTACGCAAAGGCGGGAAGCTCCAAGTTTTTGCCAAAGCCAGGATAGTTCGTTGATCTGTCCACTTAGGATGAGAACTGAAGTTGCTCGATGTTAGAGAACTCGATCCTCGTACCGTCCTGGATCTCTATCGCTCCAGACGCATCCTCGCTCAGGAAGACTGTGTCAGCGTCTTGAGATACGATCTCACCTGTGTCCAGAGTCAAGGTCCAGTCCGTTCCTTCGGAGCCGATTGACAGATCGTTCATCGAGATAACATCAGTCCACCCGCCTCCTCCACCGTCCACGACATTCTGACCGTCGCCTGTATCGAAGGTGAACAGGTCATTCCCTTCACCGCCAGAAAGGGTATCGTTTCCGGTGCCACCAACCAGTAGGTCATTGCCGTCGCTTCCGATGATCGTGTCATCTCCGGCCCCACCCTCGGCGGTTTGCGTCGGATCCAGGTTAGTGAGCTCGATCCTGTCAAGTCGGACGTGTTCATTGGAGTCTGCCGTCGCCGAGAGCTGAATTTCGTCGCCGTTCTCAAGGTCGTCCAGAACAACCCGGAACTCTGTGAAATCGGCGTTGTCGCTACCAGATCCATTCGAATCCTGATCCAGCGTGATCGTGTCGACGACAACACCATTCACCAGGACGTCGATGCTGGATTGGCCATCGTTTTCATCCACTGCAAAGACCGACAGACTGAACGAACCATCATCACCGGAGTGGGTTGTCGTCAGCGTGCCAGAATCCCCGACTCCCAGCTTCGCAATGCTGCCATCTGAGGCGCTTGAGGAAGAAGTTTGAAAGTAGTCGCCACCCAAGGTCATTTCGGTGTCTTCAATCACGATGGTGTTCGCTGAAGTACCATCTCCTAGTTCAAGGTAGTCGTTGCCATCTCCACCGAAAAGCAAGTCGTCGCCCGCTCCGCCAAAGATACTATCGTTGCCGCTCCCGCCTTCGATAGTGTCGTTACCTGAACCACCAAACAATTGATCATCATCGGACACGGTGGTGTAGGTGAACTCAGCAATCGAATAGTCCGACCCGTCCGTCCCATCCGATTGCAGGTCGGCTTCGAAAACGATTTCATCAAACAAGCCCAGCCCTGAGATGTCGACGGTGCCACTGCCGCTGTCAGACCCCTGTTCAGTGAACGTTGCCGTGTGAACTTCGGTGCCTTCAAAGAACAGTGTGTATCGCCCAACTTCGGCAAAGCTGTTGGTAAAGAGGTGTTCAAACGAGAACGAAGCGCTGTCGATGGCTTCGTCGAGCTCAATCGTTACGTTCTCGCTCAGGCCTGAGGCCTTATCAAAGCCAATCTGCTGCGTAACCGAGCTGTCGCTGTCGGAGACTGTACCGCTTGCGCCGAAAGTGTCATTGAACGTTGCAATGTTGCCCGCGTTGGCGGTCGTGAGCGACCCTCCAGAAATGTTCTGAGCGGTGACCGTGTATCCGTTCGATGTGTCGGAGAAATTGCTCGACGTGATCGAGATCGTTTCCACATTTGCATCGGAAACAATCGTATCAGCGCCTTCGCCTCCGTAGATTTCATCGTCACCGCTTGTGTTGTGAATGAAGTCGTCACCCGCCCCGCCAAAGATAGTGT